>JAGZGX010000008.1:0-68403 GCA_018367075.1 Collinsella sp. | reverse complement strand
CGGTTCTCAAGGTGCACGCCTGCGCTGGTTCCCGGTTGCACCGGGCCGCGCGGCAAGGAGATATATTGCCAGACCGGAGGGGCGCCGTGGGCGGGAATCGCGCACTCCATATTTTGTTCACAAATGAATAGATCCCTCAGTCGCGTCACTGAGGTTAAAACTGAAGCATTGGCTTCTGATATTGGCGATGACCAGCTGTTTTACGAGTATTGAGACATCGGTCATCTCTGGAGCGCTACTTTACTCCAAAGGCATCAGCTATTTGTTTCCCATCGGTAAAAGGCGGGTTTTGTTCGCCAAGCGTTCTTATATATAGATAGATACGGGTTCGAACCCATGAAAGGGCGACAAAAAAGACGGCCAACCGAAGTTGACCGTCTCAACAATCTTTGGGTGGGCCGTCAGGGGTTCGAACCCTGGACCTTGGGATTAAAAGTCCCCTGCTCTGCCAGCTGAGCTAACGGCCCGCGGGTGGCATTGTACCACGGTCTGGGACTATTCCCAACTCCATTGGCCGTTCTGGAAAATCACAACTTCACGTCCATCAGGCGTAATGCCCGTAATATCGATGTCGTCCGTGCCGATCATAAAATCGACGTGCGTGCTCGAGACGTTAACGCCATGCTCCAGGAGCTCCTCCTTGGACATGTCATACCCACCCTCGATGCATTCGGGGAAACCGACACCTAGCGCGAGATGGCAGCTAGCGTTCTCGTCATAGAGCGTGTCATAGAACAGAACGCCGCTTTCGCGGATCGGAGTGTTCTTGGAAATGAGCGCGACCTCGCCCAGATGAGCGGCACCTTCATCGGTGTCAATAATGCTCGCAAGCGTTGCCTTGCCCACGCGGGCGTCGTAGTCCACCACGCGGCCGCCCTCGAACTTAATCCAAAAATCTTCGACTTTATTGCCGTGGTGGATGAGCGGCATGGCCGAGTACACGATACCGTCGGCGCGCATGCGATCGGGCGAGGTGAAGACTTCCTCGGTGGGAATGTTGGGGAAGAAGGGGTGTCCATCGGGCGTCTTGCCCTTGCCGCCGGCCCACTCGTGACCCTTCGTCATGCCAATCGTCAGATCGGTTCCATTTGCCGCGGTGTAATGCAAGTAGTCGAAACGATTGTCGTTCAGGAAACGCAGGTTCTTTTCGAATGCGGCGTCATGGAGTTCCCAGTCGCTCTCCGGGTCCTGGCCATCGGCGCGCGCGGTGTGCAGAATCGCATTCCATAGTTTATAGATTGCAACCTCATCGGCGTCTCCTGGGAACACCTCGTGCGCCCAAGCCACGACCGGAGCGCCGGCGATGCACCACGGATTGATGTTGTAATCCAGTCCACGGCGGAAAACTTTGCACTGCGTATTCCTCGCCTTTGATGCCGCGGCCGGCTTGGCTGGATCGATGCCCTTGAGGGCCGCAGGATCCGCACCTTCGATAAAGACAAAGCAGGCACCATCCTGGGCCAAGGAATCCAGCTGCATGCGCTTCCACTCGGGTGTCTGCTCAAAATAGCTTTTCTCGACATGCTCGTACGTGAGCCTCGTCACGGCATCATCGGCCCAAATGACCGTCACGTGGCCGGCGGCGGCAGCATAGGCCTCCGCGACCACCACGCGCGCAAACGGCGCGCACTCGACCGGAGACTGAACGACGACCTCCTGGCCGGGCTTGACGTTTACGCCCTTGCGGACGACCAGGCGCGCGTAGTTTTTAATCTTGGGCTCCAGGGCCTTCATGCCCTCCAGAGCCTCTTCGACCGTCAGGGCAGCTCGAATCATGTGCCACTCCATCTATCTATAGAACAGTAAAAAGGCGCGCCGCAAAAACGACGCGCCTTATATCTTAGCGATAAGTATGTATGCAAACGCTACTTCTTCTTGGAGTCCTTCTGGTCCTCCTCGGCAGCCGCGCGCTCAATAAGAGCGTTGAGCTTGTTCTCGGACATGCCATCGGCCTGCGCGCGGTACATGTTGCGCAAGGGACGAATACGAGCGAAGTCGTAGATAAAGTCACCTAGGATGATGACATAGGACAAAACGATGCCGACCATCTGGACAGGGCTGGACACCATGCCAGCGGGAGCGAAGTACAGCGAGGCCCAAATTGCCACGACGAGCACCATGCCAATGGCGAGCACAATCCACCAGATGCGACGGCGCTTGGTGTAGTCCTCGTCCTGCTTGAGGAGGATATTCGACACCGTATAGATGCGGTCCTCCTTGGCGCGCTGCTTGGCCTTGCGGGCGCGCTTCTCCTCTTTAGAGAGGCCCTCGAGGTTCTCGCCCTTCTCGAGCTCTTTGCGGCGTGCCTTAGACGAAGCCGGCACGATGCGAACGGAGCTCGCTGCTTGGCGGGCGGGCTTAGCAGATGCGGCAGACTTGCGCGCAACCCCGGTAACTTCGTGGGATTGCGTGCGCTTGTTCGTGGCGCTACGGGTACTCACTTATGCGTTCTCCTTCATGCTTGTGAACTGGGAGCCGGTGATGATCTGGAAGGCCTCGCGATAGCGCTCGGACGTGCCATCGATGACCTCGGCGGGCAGGTGCGGGGTCTCCCCCGTCATATCCCAGTTGGCCTTGAGCCAATTGCGGACGAATTGCTTGTCGTAGCTAGGCTGGATCTTGCCCTCCTCGTAGCTGGCAGCAGGCCAGAAACGGCTGGAGTCGGGCGTGAGGCACTCGTCGATCAGCGTGACCTTGCCATCAATAACACCAAACTCGAACTTGGTGTCGGCAATGATGATGCCACGGGTCGCGGCGTACTCGGCAGCGGCCTTGTAGATCTTGAGGGAAAGGTCACGAATCTGCGTGGCGATGTCCTCGCCCACGATCTCGCAGCAACGCTCGAACGAGATGTTCTCGTCGTGGTCACCGATCTCGGCCTTCGTGGACGGCGTGAACAACGGCTCGGGAAGCTTGGAAGCCTCGGTCAGGCCCTCAGGCAGCTGGATGCCGCAGACGGTGCCGTTCTCGTCGTAGGTCTTCTTGCCCGAACCGGTCAGATAGCCGCGGACGATGCACTCGATAGGAATCGTCTGGGCCTTCTTAACCAGCATGGCGCGGCCAGCGAGGTAGTCACGATACTCAGCAAACTCCTCGGGGAAATCCGCCGGGTCGATGGAAACGAGATGGTTGGGGACGATGTCGGCAAACTTATCGAACCAGAATGCCGAGATGCGATTGAGCACCTCTCCCTTAAACGGAATCTCGTCGGGAAGAATGAAGTCGAACGCAGAAATGCGGTCGGTGGCGACCATCAGCAGGTTTTCACCGGCATCGTAAATATCACGAACCTTGCCACGGGAATCCGGACGACGCTCCATCGTTGTCACGTGAGTCACTCCTTACCTAAATACGACAGAAATGCGGGTTCTTTCCCGCATGTTTTCGCAAACTCGGAGCGGCAGGGACGCGGCCCCTCCTTCACCGAATAGCGAAAAGCTAGTGCTCCATTGTAGTAGATGCCGCGTCTGCCGTGTGCTCGCGGGGCAGATGAATTGTAAAAGTCGTACCCTTTCCAAGCTCCGACTCCACGGATATGTAGCCATGGTGACGCTCGACAATCTGCTTGGTCACGGCGAGGCCGACGCCCAGGCCGCCAGCTTCGCGGGCGCGGCTGGCATCGGCGCGCCAAAACCGCCCGAAAATGCGCGACAGATCGTCCTTGGCAATACCGATGCCGGTATCAGAAACGGCAATGCTGACGTGCCTGCGGTCACTGAGCACCGACACCACGACCCAACCGCCCTCGGGGGTGTAGCGCATGGCGTTGCTCATGAGGTTGATAACACATTGCGTGATCATGTCGGGATCTGCCTCGACAACGTCATCGTGGCCCTGCGTCTCATCTGCAAAGCGCAAACGCAGGTCACGGTCGGCAAACAGGCGCTCCTGGCCATTCACAATCGATCGCACGAACGGAACCATGTCCACCGGTTCTAGATTGAGCGGAGCCGTGCTGTTTTCCATACGCGATAGGTCGAGCATCTGCTGCACCAGACGAGCCAGGCGACGCGTCTCGGAAGCAACGGTCTCCAAATGCTCATCGTCGGTGGGATACACGCCATCCTGCATGGCCTCGACCGTTGCAAGCATGGCCATAAGCGGCGTGCGAAGCTCGTGTGCAACGTCTGAGGTCAGGCGCTTCTCGTGTTTCATATCCTTCTCGAGCGAAGTGGCCATCTCATCGAAGGTCTCACCCAGCTGATCGATCTCGTCATCACCGCGCAGTCCCGTGCGAGCCGACAGGTCGCCGTCACGGATTTGCTTTGCGGTACTGGTGATGCGATGAATCGGCTTGGTGAGCATGCGCGACACGAGCGATCCGATAACGACCGAAATGCAGATTGCAACAACCGCGGCGAGGGCCATGGCGTTAAAGGTCTTCTCCCTAAACGCAGAGTCCGCCTTGGTGAGCAGAGCGTCGGAGCCGATGGCCCACAGCTTTACCTGTCCGACATGCTCGCCGGAAGACGTTACAATCTCGACGTTAGCAACGCTATCGGAGTCGGTTGGAGCAGACGAGACCGGGCTATGCGATGCCCTCTTGCCGCTCGTGTCGTCGGTCGTAGCCTGGTTTTCGCGTACATCGGCGGTGGCGCTTGCCGAGGGCCAGGAATCGTCATAAACGATCACGCCCTTTTTATTGACGACCTGCATGCCCAGATCGTCGGAAACCAAACTCGACGTTGCGACCGTGCGCAGTTCTCCCGCGGTCCAAGAGCCGTTTTCCTCATATGAGGTCGCCAACTTCTCGGCAGCGGAATTTGCGATTTCGACGATATTGGAGCGTGTGTAATCCGAAAAGACCGTGCCCCATACAACAGAGACAACGCCCACCAGCACCAATACTGTCATGAGCGATGTCAGAGCAAAAGCAAGTGCCATGCGCGAGGGATAGCTCATCGTTGGCCGTGAATCGGAACGAGGCGTGTTCCAACTAGCCTTGGAACCCGCCTCGCTCTCCTGCTTGTGCTTTTGTCCGATTTCAAAGCGCGCAGGTGTCATATGTGATTTCCCTATTTCTCGTCCGACTTATCGGTCTTGGCCGGAGCCTCGAAGCGATAGCCGACACCATGGACGGTGTAGAGCCACTTGGGCTTCTTGGGATCATCGCCCAGCTTGGCGCGAAGATTCTTCACGTGGCTATCGATGGTGCGCTCATAGCCCTCAAAGTCATACCCGAGCACTTTCTCGACCAGCTCCATGCGGTTATACACACGGCCGGGATGGCGGGCAAGCGTGGTGAGCAGTTTGAACTCGGAAGCCGTCAGATCGACTTCCTTGCCCTCGACCAAGATCTTGTGGCCCGAGATATCGATGACCAGATCGCCGAAGTCGAGTACCTCGACGGTGGGCTCGTCGGCCTGATGGGCACGGCGGAACAGAGCGCGAACGCGGGCGACGAGCTCGCGCGGCGAGAACGGCTTAATCAGATAGTCGTCGGCGCCGAGCTCAAGACCGATAATACGGTCCTCGATCTCGCCCTTAGCCGTCAGCATGATGATGGGGACATCCGAGGTATCGCGAATGGTGCGGCAAACGCGCTCGCCGGGAATCTTGGGGAGCATAAGGTCGAGCACGACCAGGTCGAACTGATGCTTCTCGAACTCCTCGATCGCGGACTGGCCGTCGCCGACGCCCACAACCCAGTAGCCTTCGCGCTCGAGATAGGCAGCGACGGCGTCACGGATTGCCTTCTCATCCTCGACCAGCAGAATCTTTTTTGCATCTGAAGCCATAACACGGCCCCCCTGTCTCAATTAGCTAAGAACAAGCCCATTTTAACGCACCTGAGCCCGCCGGATGCCGCTATGACGCGGCAGCTCGGCGGGCGGTACTCACAATTACAACGCGTTTATTCCCCTGTTGGCGCCTTTTTAACCCCTCTAAGCTTAAAGAGAGAATAGACGTGCAGTGACCGTCTCTGGTATACCCTGGCTGTTGCGCACCGTGGCGTACGTAAGGAATGAGTCCGATTTTCCCGCCGTAGCTGGATAATCGCCATACTCCAAAGCGCGGTCGGGCGACAGCAGCGAGCCATAGGTCTTGGCAGAGGTGTCGATCAGGAAATGCGACGCCTGTACCTTAACAAGGTATTTATTCTTCTTGCCAGCCGCACATGCGAGCGGCTCGCGGGACAGGAAGAGGTACGGCCCTCCCTCATTACCGATATATGTGCCCATATTGCCCAGGCTGCCCACGCCACTATAGGCCGCCTCGATAGAAAACACGAAGGTATCGCCCATATATACGGCCTCGAAAGGCGAGACTGACGAGGGAAGGACTAGCTGGGCACGTTTGGTGTTGTTGCCGTCGGTCAGATCGATTGCCGTTATGCCGTAGTAGACGCCCTCGTCGTTGCGGACACGCGGCGAGATGGTCAAAATGCCGTCGCTCGCGCGCGGGGCCGATGCAAAGCGGCCCGTCGATTTCCAAATTACCTCGGCCTTGGATTCATCAAGCGAGCGACGATAGCAAAACGAATCACTACTCGTTTTATTGCCGCCTGCCGAAGGCATTTTATACCAGATGACTGATGCCCCGAACGCCGTAAACAGCGGCGGATCGTAGTCCTTGCCACCTCGATCGAGCTCAACCACGTCGCCAGAGAGCGAAGCGCCCGACAGATTTTGAGCGTAGAGCTTCCACGATGAATTGGCAAAGTTCATCTCAACCCACGCGAATACGCCGTCGCCGGCACGGACATCGTAGAATGCATATCCCGTGCCCTCGATAGGATCCTCGATTAATGTGGTAAGCGAGCCATCGCCCAGGTTGAGCACACCGAGCGTGTTGGCGTGCAGTGCCGATGCGGGCGCCATCATTGCCGCGGCGTAATCGCCGTCGCAGTAGTACAGCAGCGTACCCAGAGGCAGCGTCCACGACGCCGCCGGCTCAAGATCGATGTCGACTGCCTCGTACTCATCCGTAATCGAGATGATTTTGGAATCATCCTTGATAACCTGCGGCTCGCCGGCGGCATCATCGCTGGTGCCCGTTTTTTTCGAGCATCCGGCAAGCACCGTGGCAGCGCCCGCGGCAGCCCCACCGAGTACAAAGCCGCGACGCGATATTCCGTTCTTGATGTGATCGGCGATACCCATTAGGCGATCTCGGTGCGAGCGGCCTCGATAGCGCGTGTAAGCTGGTCGGCGCAGGAGGTCTTTTTCATACCGCAGGTATTACCGGCGAGAACCTCGATTACGCGATCGGCAGGAGCGCCCTCGACCAGCTTGGAGATAGCCTTGAGATTGCCGTCGCAGCCGCCGGTAAATTCAACGCCCATCACCTTGTTGCCGTCATCGGAAAGGT
This sequence comes from Collinsella sp., assembly GCA_018367075.1. Classification (GTDB taxonomy): domain Bacteria; phylum Actinomycetota; class Coriobacteriia; order Coriobacteriales; family Coriobacteriaceae; genus Collinsella. The sequence continues at coordinate 61,092 of JAGZGX010000008.1, read as the reverse complement.
CAAGGTGAATATTGCGAGCACACACGCCCTGAGGCTTGTAATCAAACGAAATCATGCGATCCCCTCTCAGAATGTTATTCGAGACGACTATTATCCCCGTCTTTCCCTAAATGCAACGAGGCGCTTTGCCGGCAACACACATTACCAGCAAAGCGCCCTAAAAAGCTAACGTTATGCCCGAACCTACTCGAAGCTCAGCTGCTCCAGACGATCAAAGACCGTGTCGATACGGGTGAGGAAGTCCCACGGATCAAAGATCTCGTCGAGCTTTTCCTGGCTGACGGTGCAGCGCGGGTCAGCCTCGAGACGCTCCTTAAAGGTAGGGCCGGAGACACAATCCTGTACCTCGTGCCAGGTTGCCATGGCGTTCTCCTGCACAATGGCGTACGCGTCCTCGCGGGTGATGCCCGTGTCGACGAGGGCGAGCAGCACCTTGGAGGAGAAGATGAGGCCGCGGGTCTTATTGAGGTTGGCCATCATGCGGGCAGGGTACAGCTGCAGGCCGTCGATAACGCGAATGAGGCACTGGAACATGTGGTCGAGCGCGATGAAGCTATCGGCCTGGGCGACGCGCTCGGCAGAGGAGTGCGAAATGTCACGCTCGTGCCACAGGGCGACGTTGTCGAAGGCAACCTGCGCGTTGGCCTTCACGACGCGCGACAGGCCGCAGACCTTCTCCATGGTGATGGGGTTGCGCTTGTGTGGCATGGCTGAGCTGCCCTTTTGGCCCTTACGGAACGGCTCCTCGGCCTCGAGCGTATCAGTCTTCTGCAGATTGCGAACCTCGGTAGCGATGCGCTCGCAGGTGGCCGCAGTGGTGGCAAGAACGCCGGCGAGATAGGCGTGATGGTCGCGGCTGATAACCTGCGTGGACAGCGGGTCGTGAACCAGGCCCAGGTGCTCGCAGACGTACTCCTCGACGAACGGCTCGATGGAGCTGTACGTGCCGACAGCGCCCGAGATAGCACCGAAGGCAACGTTCTTGCGGGCGTCCTCAAGACGATCCAGATCGCGCTTGAGCTCCCAGGCCCAAGAGCCAAACTTCATGCCAAAGGTCATCGGCTCGGCATGGATGCCATGAGTACGGCCGGCGCAGAGCGTGTTGCGCTCCTCGAAGGCACGACGCTTGCAAATCTCGCCGAGCTTCTTGACATCCTCGATGATCAGGTCGCAGGCCTGGGTGAGCTGGTAGCACAGGGCCGTGTCGCCCAGATCGGAGCTGGTCATGCCATAGTGAACCCAGCGGCTGGGCTTGGGGTCGCCCTCGGGAACATCGGCATCGATGTATTCCTTCATGTTGGTCAGAAAGGCAATGACGTCATGGCGCGTGACTTCCTCGATCTCATCGACCTTCGCCTTCTCAAAGTTGGCATGGTCGCGGATCCACTGGGCCTCGTCTTTGGAAATACCGATCTTGCCGAGCTCCGCCTGGGCCTCGCAGGCCAGAACCTCGATCTCCTGCCAAATGGCGTACTTGTTCTCGAGGGAGAAGATGTGTCCCATCTCCGGGCGGGTATAGCGATCGATCATAGCGGCTCCTTTTTGGTTATTGGCACGTTGGTCGTAACCCAACCATTGTACCGTGCGCAGGTGCAAGTATGGGCAGTAGGCATTAACCTAACATTTTGGAATTGGAGCGACCATGAGGACGTCTGCGCATTTGCTTCGCAAATACGCACCGGCTGCGGTCGGCAGACCCGGTCCGCGCACACGCACGGGCACAGCGGGTTGGACCCGACGTTCCCGAGGTCCCCCGTACTCGATGGAGCGGGCAACGGGACATCCGCGCGCCCGCGTCGCGGACGCGCACCGGCTGCGGCGATCTCCTCGGATTCACGGAGACGATGGGGAAAACTTTGTTGAATTGGCCGTCCCGAGTTCTCCCGCGCTCGGTGGAGCGGGCAACGGGACGTCCGCGTATTTGCTTCGCAAATCCGCACCGGCTGCGGCCGCCTATCGGCGACCTTGCCTGCTCGCTATAAACGCTTCGCGTTTATTTAACGCTCGCACCCTGTCGGGTTCGAGTCCCGGCACTTTATTGAAAAAGGCACGGTAACGAAACGTTACCGTGCCTGAAATTCGAATGGAGCGGGCAACGGGACTCGAACCCGCGAGTGTCAGCTTGGGAAGCTGATGCCTTACCACTTGGCGATGCCCGCTTGTGTGTTGGCTAGTATAACGCGGTTGTCTTGTTCGATACAAGGGTGGCGATGCTTGTTTTAGCTGTGGAGATTCGTTTGAAAATCGCGTCAATTGTGGAGACGAGGACCTTTAACCTCCTGTTCTCCCTATCTTCTACCTGCACTTTTGCTTGATTGTTGTATTTGAGCTCAATTTGTCAGGAATTGGGCAAGCTTTTGGTCAGGCTCCGGTACTTACCCGCATGAACCTCGGGGGTAGCCTCATCCTACGCGTCGCAGCCTCCCCGTGCGGCGCACGAGGGATAAGGAGCAGCCATGTCCAACGCACCCACGCACTCTGTCCACAGCGCAATTGCAACAGGTCCGCTGCTCCTGCTCCTCTTCCTGCTTTTCGGCTGCCTGGCACCGGGAGCCGCATTTGCCGTCGATGGCTACGACCAGCTCGGCTTCCGCACTATTAGCGATGATTGTGGGCCCTTCTTCATCGGCAAGTATGAAGCTCAAGACGCCTCGATTGCCTACTGCATGAACCAGGAGCGCCCCGGCCCCACCAAGCCGGGCGGCCCATGGCTCAACTTTGATCAAGGCTGGGTGTGGCTCGACGACGAGTTCGCGGCAATCGTTTGTCACGGATATCCTACCGCCACGTCGTTTGGCGGTTACCATCTTTCACCCGATCGCGCCCGCGCCGCCACCCAGCTTGCCGTATGGATGCTCAACGGCACTACCCATGTCGACGGCACCTACTCCTACACGACCGCTCAGGGTAAAACCAAGAGCGGACACTTTACCGCCGACAATGAAGTCGTGGCGGCTGCGCGGTGGCTCCACGACAGCGCAAAATCAGGAAGCATCAAAGCCGCTCCGCACCGCGCGCGACGCTATCTAGGGGCCGTATCGGGCGGCAGCAAACGTCAAGACATGCTCTATGTACTGCCGGCGGTCTCTGTTTCCTTCCAAAAGCAGTCTGCTAACACCGTTATTACCAGCGGAAACAATACCTATCAGTTTACCGGGGCAACATTCGATATTTTTGAGAGCGCCAGCGGCGCGCGTGTCGGCACCATCAAGATGGACAGCAACGGTCGAGCGCAAGCAACACTTCTGCCCAACACGGCATACTACCTAGTTGAAACGAAGGCGCCGGCCGGCTATGTCCCCCGCCACGATCGTATTGCCTTTACCACGGGGAATGACGGCGGGCGGGTCGCCATTGATGAACAGCCCGGCACCATCAACCTGCGTATCGTAAAACTCGATGCCGCGACGAATGCCGGCCCCCAGGTGGGATCTTCACTCGCAGGAGCAGAGTTCACGTGTGTGTCGCAATCAACCCCTGGATGGGCACAAATCCTCACGACCGACGAAAGCGGTCGGGCCGCCCTCGCCGATGTCCCCTTAGGAACCTTTACCATCTACGAATCAAAAGCCCCCGAGGGCTACCTGCCATCCAACGACAGCTGGACCTATACCGTTGGAGCCGACCAGCTCGGCGATTCAGGCGTGGTCGAGATCGAGTCTCGCGTTTCCGATATCCCCATTGCGTTTAACCTTGAGATTTCCAAATTCAAGGATTACGGCAATAGCGACCAATCCGGCCTGGAGCAGCCGGCGGGTGGTGTTGTCTTTGAGGTTGTCAGCAACAGCTCTCAGCAGGTTGTTGGCACACTGATCACAAACATCTATGGCTTTGCCTCCACCAAAGATCAGCCCGAAGCATGGTTCGGCGCAGGCAAGCGACCCGCCGGTGTCCACGGAGCCGTCCCATACGACCGTGCCGGCTACACGGTTCGCGAGGTTCCGGAAACCGTCCCCGAGGGTTTTAAACGTGCAGGGGAATGGACCGTCGGGGCCAATCAGATTTCCGACGGCGCCGAGCTTCAATATATCGTGGACAACCACGCTCTGTCGACGCATCTCCAGATTGTAAAACGCGATGCCCAAACAGGCGCTTCTGTTCCCCTAGCCGGATTCACCTTCCAACTCCTCGACAGCAATCACGAACCTGTCTCACAAACTTGCTGGTATCCAGCACATAACGTAATGGACACCTTTACGACTGACGCGACCGGGACCGTCACACTGCCCGAATCGCTCGTGCCGGGCACCTATTATGTACGCGAAACCTCGGCCAAAGAGCCCTATCTTGTCGGCGAAGAGATCGAGGTAAACATACCCGCCGACATGAACCTAACGCCCGTTGCAATCGCCTCGTATTATGACCACGCCGCGACCGGAAACATCAGGATCGTTAAAACCGATGCCATAGACGGCAGCAGCCTCGCGGGCGCCGTCTTTGAGATCCGTGCCTCGGGTGATATCGTGCGCCCCGACGGTAGCATTGCCGCGCTCGACGGTGAGACTGTCGCGACCGTCACGACGGATGAAACTGGAGAAGCACGCGCGGGCAACCTCCCACTGGGATCTGGCACCGCACGCTACGAGGTTGTCGAGACTCAAGCGCCGGCAGGCTTCTTGCTCGATCAGACAACCCATATTGTCGACCTTACTTATGCCGACCAGAAAACACCCGTTGTAGAAGCACGGCTTAACGTATCCGACGATTACACCAAGGTTGATATCTCCAAGGTCGATGCAAGCGGTGAGCAGGAAGTGGAAGGCGCACAGCTCGCCTTATATGGTCCCGATAAAACCGAAATAGACTCCTGGACCTCATCCGACAAGCCACACCGCGTCGAACATCTTGCACCCGGCACCTACTCGTTGCGCGAAATGATGTCTCCGCGGACCTATGACCTTGCCGAGGAGATAACGTTTGAAATAAAGGATACGGGAGAAGTCCAATCCGTCGCGATGAAGGATGCGCCCATCGAGATCAAGGGGCAGGTCGACAAGCGTCAGGAACTTGTCCAACCTATCGAAAAGGGCCTGTTGGCTAACGGCGATGGTAAAAACCGTGCCGCGATGCAAACCAATACGGATGGGCTTTTCTCCTATACCATCGACGCTCGAAACGATTCAACTACCTGGGTTGATGAGTTCACAATTACCGATGATCTTGAGTGTGCCGAGGACGATACGGCGAGATTCGTCTCAATCGAAACCCCCGTCGCCATCGGCGACCTCAACGGTCTGTGCAACGTGTGGTATCGCACGACGCCGTTGGACTCGACAGACGTCGATGAACCGGCGAACGCGACACTTGACGATGGACACGAAAATCCTTGGCTTGAGTCCGACGAAGTAAAAGAGAGCCTTGGTGAGGACTGTCGCCTCGTCGATTACGACGGCTGGCGCCTCTGGAAGGCGGATGTCTCGACCACGGAATCCACCACACTCGAGGCGGAAGAGCTCGACCTTACACCCAATACCGTCGTAACAGGCATTCGAATTGAATACGGTGCGGTAGCCGCCGACTTTACGACTCGAAGCGATGCGGATTCTTGGACCCGCGATGATCTCAAAGATGAGCACGACGACCTTGACGATGCCAAAGCAATCCTTGGCACAGACGCTCGGGGCGCAGTCGTACACATGCAGGCAACGTCGGCTTATACGCCCCAAACCGCACTCACCAACAGCGCGCGCGTCGATCTTTGCCGCAACGGTGGCGGCGATAAACTTGAGTCACATGACGAGGACAGCGTCATTCAACGCTGTACCCTACCGCAGGACCTACCGGCAACAGGATCAGTTCCCATCGCCGCTTGCATCACCGCGCTCCTGACCTCGGGTGCCGCAGCCCTATGGTTCGCTCGCCTTAGGTCGATCCCAAAGAAGCGCTAGCGCGATGAAAAAGCGGGCGAGCCAGTCCCCTGGCTCGCCCGCTTTCAATCATTTAAATCGCCGCATCTACTCTGCAGACGAAGATCCACCATCAACGATTGCCTGCTCGGACTCAGGAATCCCATCGGCACCCGTACTCTGTTCTTGCTCCACCTCTTCGCTGATTGCGGAGGCGGGGGTCGAGCCCTTTGCACCCACGATGTAGGCAGCCCCAAATCCTAACGCAATGGCAATCAAGGTCAAAATCACGTAGACAGGCCAATGGCGCTTAATATACGAAAACACGTTGACTCCTTAGAGCTCCGTCTACGAACGGCGGATAACCTCGGTCACGACCTCGGATACCGTAGCAATGTTCGTCGGGTTGACATTGTGGGGCAGGTCGTCCTCGGTACGAGCGCAAGCCAGACGCGTGCCGTCCACGCCGGCGATGGTAAGGGCTCGGCGGCTCGCCTCGAGCGCAGCATAGGCATCGGTCTTGGCATAGGGCATCTCGAGCGCGCCACAATCGACATGGAACGACTTGCAGACCTTGCTGACCAGGTTCATGATGCGGCGATCGCCCTTGAGCAGTTGTTGTTCGCCCTCGACCGTCACCACCGAAAGCCTACCGGCGCCGACGGATTCAAGATTGATAAAGAATACGCCGCGGAGCTTATCGCGATGCGAAGCCAAGAAGGCCTTCATGCCAGCGCCATCACAATCCGAGGCGCCCGTTGCCACAAACCAGATATCGTGACCGAGCAGCTCATCATCGCCCATAGAGGCGACAGCCGAGAGCATATCTTCGGAAGAAGCGCCATCGGAAGACGTAGCGCCACCCTTCCAGCCATCGTTATCGTCCTCGAAGTTATCCCACGAACCGATACCGCGACCGGACTTCTTGGCATCGTAATCGTCTTCGACGCCCAGCCAGTCACTCATGCTGTCCTGCTCGTTTTTCTTTTTACGGCCGAACAGACCACCCAGGCCGCGCTTACGAGACTTGGGTGCCGCCGGGGCGGGAGCCGAAATGGTCTCGATCGGCTGTGCGCCCGACGCAACGGGCATAGGAGGCGCAACGGGTGCCGATGTGGGTTCGGGGCCCTGGGCAGTAGCAAAGGGATCGTTGACCTGTGCGGAGGGGTCGGGAAGGTCGAACAGCGACGTGCGAGACGCAACGTTTGCCTGCTTCATAGACGGCAGCGACGGATCGGGGACCGAAGCCAGCGGAGACGAGGAAGGTGCAGGCGACGGTGCCGACGCCGGATCGGGAACATTCATCTGCGGGCGCGGCGATGCCTGGGAGGAAATCTGGGCCATAAGGGAATCGACCGTTTCGTCCTGGGTGGGAGCGACATTGGCAACCGTGGCACCGGAACCACTCGGGGTCGGCATGGTGAAAATCTGCGTGGAATAAGGCCTCGACTCATCCGTCTCGGGAGTCTCGGAAACCGCAGGCACTTCCTCCTGCTCGACCTCGGTCGAATCATCTTGCTCGGCTGCCGCGTATTGCTCTTCGTCAGAGTTGGCCTCGACGGGCTCGTCCTCGGCGGCATCTTGGATTTCGGCAGCATCAACAGGCTCGTCATCGTCTGCCGCGTCGCCCTGCTCATCGGAAACAGGAAGGGGCTCGGCAATCGCGGTGCCCTGTTTTTCAAACGTTATCGTGGAATCGAACTGCGCGGCATCAAACGACATGGTGCTATCGACGTGCTGCTGAGCCTCGAAAGACGTCGTCGCTTCAACAACATCCGCGGACGCCGGTTGCTGGGACTCAAAGGACGTTGTAGCTTCGGCGGCTTCGACGGGCGCGGACTGCATAGCCTTGTTCTGCTCGAACTCTTGCGCCGCGAGCTCACGTGCCGCCTCGGCTGCCTGCTGCTGAGCGATAGCCTCCTGCTCGGCAGCCTCGCGTGCGGCAGCGCGCTTCTCCTCGAAATCGTCGACAAATTTCTTGCCCTTTGCAAACGCACCCTTAAAGAAGTTGGAAGCGCTGGCGCCAATCGACGAGAACGCGGATGCAATGTCGGCATGCGGCGTTGCCGCGGGAATCTCGGCCGAGAAATCAGTATCGCTCTCGTAAGACACGCGCCTCGGCTGTTCAACGTAATCGTCGTCAGACTCGTCCGCAACGTCTTGCGCCGGCGCGGCGGGAGCCAAAATGTCCAGTCCTGCCGCGGGATCGAACGCGGACACCGCCTCGGGCTCGGCAACGGCAGAGGTAACCGCGGCAGACTCATCATCCGCAGCGACAACGGGCGCAGGCGCAGCCACGACGGGGGCAGGCTCGGGCTCAAACGTCGGCTCCTCGCCCTCCTCGTAATCGAGCGTGCAGGACTCGGGAAGCATTCCGAGCGCACGGATGGCATCCGAACCAAAGCGGATGTTGCCGGCGGCATTGCGATAGAGCTTGGGCTCGGGCTCAGCCGCGGCAGGCTCCTCCGCCGGCTCAGCAGCGGGAACCTCGTCATTGAACTCTTCGGCCTGGACAGCCTGATTCTGATCCTCGGGCACGATGGCGCCAATCAGCGTCTCGTCGGCAGACGCACCCTCAAAGCCCTCGAGCTGCTCGTCGAAAGCCTCATCCTGTTCGGGCTCGGCCTGAGCGTCGGGAGCAATCGGCTGACCGAACTCGTCCTCGGCGTAGGTAGGCTCTTCATACTCGATGGTGTTGCCGTAGTCGTTTTGCTGCTGGGCCGCGGCATACTCCGCCGCTGCGCGCGCCATTTCCTCGGCACGACGCTTCTGCTCCCCGAAATAGGTATCGAACGGAACATCGTCGGGAAACTCGTTTTCGCCCTGGAAGGGAGCAACGTTGTCCATAACGCCGAGCATAGCGGCGACAGAGGACTTGTTGCACACCGCGCCGGACGTATAGGGAAGAATATGGCGGTTAGAGATGATGTTTGCCGCGTTGGCAAGTGCAACGAGGGAAGCGAGGATCGCGACAATCCACAGCAGAACCTTGAGCGCGCCGGGGAGCGGCAGGATACGCAGGATGGCAACGGCAGCGGGGGCAACCGTGGCAACGGGCAACAGCTTGGCGATGAGCGCACGATACGAAGCATAGGGCTCGCGGGCGAGCAGCTCAGCACGGGGAGAGTCGTAGTGTGCGACAACGACCACCGGGCGGTTGCGCGGAGACGCGAGCGGGCCCGAGGCCTTGTGGTAGGCGATGACATTTTGGCTCACGCCCGTCTTGCCCAGGCGCGAAACCACGGGGTGGCCCGTGCGCTCGAGCACGTAAAGAACGGCGCCGACAACGGCCAGCAAGGTGCCGACCAAGCCGATACCGCCGCCGATGCCCATCAGCAGGGCGCCGGCAAACGCAAGAATACCGGTAACGGCAAATGCCAACCTACCGGGCGCCGGGGCATTGAACTCCTGAACCTCGGGATCAAAGCCGTGGTTGCGGAAGATCTGAGCGATATCCTCGGCAGCCAAGCGCTCTTCTTCGCTGCATGCCGGCGTAATGCCGGTGTTCTGCAGCAGGTGGTTAATATAGTTCTGGGTGTTCGCCATGTGCGCTCCACATCCATAATCCGACAAATAGGCCCAATGCATGCACATTAGAACCGTATATAGTCGAAAGTATACCCCGAGCGAGCGCAAACGACCGAATTCGGGCCATCTTAACGCCCCGAGCGGACAAGGATATAGCCTAATCTCCATATCGGACTAAAATCATGGCAGCAAACCACCTTCTCATGCGAGGACTCTATGACGGCAAGCGACGCGACCGCGACAATTAAAAAGGGAAGTTCGGAGCCCGGTTTCGATAAAACGGCTCAGCGCATCCTCAATCTTTTCTTTGTGCTCAACAGCTCCCCCGAACCGCTGACGACCGAGCAGATCGTCTTGGATTCTGACCTGGGATATGGCTCGGGCAACATCGACTCGGATAAGCGCAAGTTTCGACGCGATCGTGACAAGCTGCTCGAACGCGGCATCTTAATCAAGGAGGTTCGCCCCACCGGCGCGCAGGAGACCGAGGAAAGCTCGTGGACAATCGACCGCGAGCACACGTTTGCGGCAGGCGGCCTCATTACCGCAGACGACGCCGATATCCTGCTCAACGCCATCGACCAGACACTAGCGGCCGGCTCATCCACTTTTGCCGCACCGCTTGCCGATATTCGCTCCAAGATTGCCTATCTCACCGGTAGGACGACGGTGGACGAAGCACCAATCCGCCGCTCTCCCACCGTCGATGCGGTATGGAGCGCCTTTGCCGAGCGATGCGCGCTGCGATTTTTATATCAGAACGGACGCGGCGAGCAGAAAGAACGTACCGTCTGTGTCTACGGCATGTTCGAACGCGAGGGCGTGGCGTACTTCTGCGGCCTCGACAATGTCACCGACGACATCAGGACATTCCGCTGCGACCGTATCGTTCGCGCATGGCGTCCTTCGAAGGCCTACGCCATCCCTGCGGACTTCAATCTCAACGACTATCTGTTCTTTGAATTCGATTTCGCCGACCGACCGCCCGTTGCAGCCACGTTCTCGTTCGGTCCTCAGACGCAGATCGATATGATCAACGGCCTCACGCGCGGGCGAGGTGAGCTCGCACACACCGATGCGGGATGGACCTGGACCGTTGACGTGCGTGACCTTGAAGCCGCCGCCTCATTTTGCATGGCCCACGCCATGGACGGCATGAGGCCCATGGCCCCCAAATCGCTCAAGCAGGCGTGGAACCACCTCATAGAAAGGACGGTGCACGAGCATGCCCGTGCGTAAACTCACCAGCGAGCAGAGACTCTCGCGCGCCATCGACATCATGGAGGCCCTCTACGCCGCCGGCGATGGCGGCATGACACGAACCGAGATTTGCAGCCGCTTTGACATCACGGGGGCGTCGCTCGACGAGATTCTCGAGATCGTCTCGACGCTCGCGGACCGAGAATCGGGCGCGCGCATCATCTGCGAATGCCGCGGCGAGCGCGTGGCCCTCACTGGTGACGCCGGGCGCGTGCTACCGTTGCGCCTGAGTGCCGCCGAGGGCGCCGTGCTCAACCATGAACTTGAATCGTTGGGGATCGAGCCGCAGACGGCAGCTCGGATTCGACATGCCCTTCTGCCCGAAGAGCTCGGCTATAACCAGCGCGTCTTTGACACCGTCAACCACGGGTCGCACTGGCAGCAGCTGAGCTGCGCCATTCAGGACGGTGTTCGTTGCCGCATCTCGTATCGCTCGATGGACGATGCGCGGCCACGCGAGCGTCTGGTCGACCCCTTGCGCATTACGGCAAACGGCGACCAAACATACCTGATTGCCTGGGACATCGCGATCGATGAGCAGCGCACCTATCGCATGGATAAAATCGAGGGACTCACCTTGACGGAAGACTCCGTCGTGCCTCACACACCGGGCGTCGCATCCCTCCACGATTCCCTTGCCCGGACGCAGCGTAGCGCAAAGCTCTTGATGCCATTCGATATGGCGGAGCATCTGGACTGGGCCGGCATCACCCTAATCGAGCGCAGCGGGGCAGACATGGCAACGGTAACCGTGCATTACGGCTCCGAGCGTTGGCTACTGAGCCAGGTAATCGCAGCGGGCGGAGCCATCCGCATCTTGGATGACCCCGCCCTGTCAAAGCGTCTGTGCGATATGGCAAAAACCCTCGTCTGTCCGCTTTAGCGCCGCCGCTCGTGACGTGCGCGCCACAGTTGCAGATAGTGACCGATCTGCGCCGATTCGATGCGCTGGTAGGAGCTCGTGGGCAGCGACGTTAAGAACTTCTTTCCGTAGCCCTTCGTCACCAGGCGCGGGTCGGCCAGAATCAGCACGCCGCAATCGGTCGACGAGCGGATAAGGCGGCCGGCCGCCTGCTTAACCTCGAGCACCGCCTCGGGCAGCGAATAGCGCGCCCAAGCGCGGTCTTCGCGCAGGTTGCGCTCGCACGAGAGCGGGTCCGTGGGGCTCGAGAACGGCAGCTTGGGAATGATGACGCAACGCAGCGTCTCGCCGCTGGCGTCAAACCCCTCCCAGAAGGCCTTAAGCGCAAAAAGCGACGAGGTCGGCTCGTTGATAAACCGGTCGCGCAGGCGACGAGGAGATGAGTTGCGCTGCTGGCAGTCGAGCTCCAGACCCGCACGGGCCATCTTGGGCTCAACGCGGGCGTACAGGTCTTCCATGTCGCGCCGATTGGTGAACAGTGTGAGCACCGATCCGCCCATGGCAAGATGGGCGTCGACCAGCACGCGCTCGAGCGCCGTAAGATAGCTCTCGCGATCGCGCGGATCGGGGATATCGCCCGCAACGACTACAGCCATGTTCGAATCGAAGTCGTAGCTCGAGTCCAAGTGCAGCGATGAGGATGTTGAAGCACCGATGCGATCGAGGCCGACCGCATGGTTAAAGTGTTCAAAGCTTTTGGACACCGTCATAGTCGCCGAGGCAAAGATAGCCGTGTGAACCTCGGGCAGCCACTCGGTTGCCAAGGCCTCGCCAATGTCGATGCGCTCTGCGGTCATCGACTCTCCGCCGGCACGCAGCCTGCGATTGACCTGCAGCGAATACACGTAGTGTTCATCGGTGCCATCAATGATGAGTTTGAGGTTCTCGACCAGCTCGTGCAGGCGACGCGAGATATCACCCAGGTCAACAACAACCTCGGGCTTGTCGGCGGCGACGGCTTGCACCAGCGCGTCGACGCTCTTGTCAGCCTGTTCCAATACGTCGATGGCAGCGTAGGCCGACTGTAAGAAATCATGCCAGTCGTCAGATTCGCGCAGCTCGGGGCCAATCCATAGATTGGCATTGTCATAACCCCCACGCGCACGGCGGCCGAGCTCGCGAACGCCATCGAACACGTCGGCGATTGCCATGCTCGCGCGCGCAACCGTCGACGTCGCCTTGGCAGTAAGGCCCAGATAGAGCGTAGAGCCCTCGGAGGTTGCCAAATCACGGGAAACCTGGCTTAGCGCGCCGGCGCTCGAGCCACCCAGGCGCTCAAACAGAACGCGTGATTCGTCCGCCGACACCACGCGCGCCCACTGGCGGCGCGCCTCGCGCTCGATGGAATGGGCCTCGTCGATTACCCAATGACGAATCGGAGGTAAAATCCTGCCCTCGGCCGCGACATTGCGGAACAGCAGGGAATGGTTGGTGACCACCACATCGGCATGCGCCGCACGACGGCGAGCGCCGTGGACCAAACATTTATCAGGGAAAAACGGGCAGAGGCGACGAGCACACTCGCGCGAGGCCGTCGTAAAGTCGGGACGGTTGACGCTGCGCCACCGAATGCCGAGCGAGTCGAGGTCGCCATCGGCTGATTGGCAGACGTACGCCATAATGACCGCGACCGCCGTGAGCGTGTCCGCCGGATCGCGCTTGGTGGTAATCTCGACCTGGCCTCGGCTCATGCGCTCAAGCTTGCGCAGGCACGGATAGTGGTCATAGCCCTTGAGAGCGCAAAATGACAGACCACCGTCCAGTTGCTCGGCAAGTTTTGGCAGCTCATGGTACATGAGCTGGTCGGCAAGATTGTTCGATTTGGTCGCAATACCAACCGTGATGTTGTTACGGCGTGCTGCCTCGGCAAAAGGCACCAGATAGGCCATCGATTTGCCGACGCCCGTGCCCGCCTCAATTACGCGATGTGTGCCCGTGACCAGCGCATCGCGGACCTCGAGCGCCATCGCGATCTGCTCATCACGCGGCTCGTAAGTGGGATACATGCGATTGACCAGGCCACCCGGCGCATAGTCTGCCTCAATCTCCTCACGACTCGGCATCTTGAGGACCGGCAGTTCGTCGGCGTCCACCCGATCGTCGGCGCGATCGGCCTTGAGAACGTCAGCACGAGCGGCGCTGAGAGAGAAGATAGAACCAGGGTTCTGCCCCGCCAAGAATGAGAAGATAGGACGATAGGACCAAGGCACATCCGGATGCATGTCGGCTAGGCGCGCCATGAGGCCCTGGGGCAAGTCGGTGAGCGCCACGAGCAACACACGCCATACGCCACACAGGGCGTCGACGTCGGCATTGGCACGGTGTGATACCGAGTCACAGCCAAACAGATCGGCCATAAAAGACAGCTTGTGCGAGGCCAGGCGCGGAAGCGCGATGCGCGACAGCGCCAGCGAATCGATCCAGATATCGCTCACGTTGACGCCGCCTTTGACCGACTCGATAAACGAGCGATCGAACGTGGCGTTATGTGCGATCACCGGGCAACCACCGACAAAATCGGCGAGAGCGGCGACGGCCTCAGCGGCCGACGGGGCATCTGCCACATCGGCATTTGTAATGCTCGTGAGCTCGGTAATCTCGGCGGGAATTAGCTGCTTGGGATGCACGAAGGTATCGAAGCGGTCGACGATCTCGCGGCCCGAAAGACGGGCCGCCGAGATCTCGATCAGCTCGTTGTCCTGCACCGAAAGACCTGTGGTCTCGGTATCGAGGACAATCACATCTTCCTCGATAAGGCCGAAGGACTGCGTTTTGGCGCGTTCGGCAAGCGTGGCATAGGAGTCGATGACAAACTGCGGCGTTCCTGACGAAACCGCGTCCTCGATTAGCATGCAATGCCCGCTCGACGAAGGCCCATACGGATCAGGCTGTCACAGACCTGCGGGAACGTCATGTCGTCTGTGTGGCGAATCTCATCCGGATACAGCGACGTATCGGTCATGCCGGGAATGGTGTTGGTCTCGAGGATGACGGGGCCGTCCTCGCTCACGATAAAATCGCTGCGCGAGATGCCCAGGCAACCGAGGGCCTTGTGAGCAGCACAGGCAAGCTCCTGAGCGCGAGCGTAATTCTCGGGTGAAATCTGCGCCGGAATACGATGGATGTCCGTAGGGTCGACATACTTCACGTCCAGATCGTAGAACTCACAGTCCTCGGGCTTGCGAATCTCGACAATCGGCAGGGCGCGCACGTCGTCCTCGCCGTACACGCCGACGGTGATCTCGGTACCCTCGATGCACTTCTCGACCAGCACTTTGTCGCCGTACTCAAACGCCTTGGCAATTGCCGCGGGCAGCTCGGAGGGCTCATGGACCAGGGAAATGCCATAGCTGGAACCGTTGACGGCCGGCTTCACAAAGCAGCGCTCGCCACAGACCTCGACGATATGATCGATATCGACTTCATCGCCCACCTCGAGCGCAAGGCCGGGGGCAATGGGGATGCCCGCCTTGGCGTATAAGAGCTTAGAGACCTCCTTGTCGGCACCGCAGGCGCTGGCAAGCACGCCCGAGGCCGTGTAGGGGATACTCAGGGTCTCCATGGCACCCTGCATGGCGCCATCCTCGCCGCCGGCACCGTGCATGGCGATAAACGCCACGTCAAAGCCGCCGGTCGCCATGGTTACCATAAAATCATCAGCGGCCGTGTCGAGCAGCTCCACCGAGGTGTAGCCGGCTTCCTTCAGTGCCACCACAACGTTCTTTCCCGAATTGAGCGAGATCTCGCGCTCGGCGGAATGACCGCCCGCCAAGACCGCTACGTGCATGTTCTCTAGGCTTTTACCCGGCATGGGCAGACTCCTCCTCTATAATTTCTGCAGCTGATACCATATTGTAGCGATACCCTCTACGTTTCCCCAAAATCGAAAGGCTTCCATGAATCCCAGGACTAAATCTCAGGACATTCGCGACTTGAGCCAAAACGATATTCGCGAGCTCGTGGCCGAACTTGGCCAGCCAGCCTTCCGCGCGAAGCAGCTCATCGAATGGGTCTTTGAGAAGAACGTTTGTTCGTTTGACGATATGACCAACCTTCCCAAGGCTTTCCGCGAGCAGCTTAAAGAGGCTTTTGCCTTTGACACGCCGACTGAACTAACCAAGCAGGTTTCCAAAGATGGCTCTCGCAAGTATCTGCTCGAGTACCACGACGGCGTTTCCGTCGAGACTGTCGGTATGCCCCGTCGTAACAAGCTTTCCGTCTGCGTTTCCACCCAGGCTGGCTGTGGCATGGGCTGCGCCTTTTGCGCTACCGGTCTCAACGGCCTCAAGCGCTCTCTGACCGCTCAAGAGATCGTCGACCAGGTACTTCATGTATCCAACGACTTTGGCGAGCGCGTCACGAGCGTTGTCTTCATGGGCCAGGGCGAGCCGTTTGCCAACTACGACGAGGTTCTCAAGGCGTTGCGAATCCTCAACGACCCCGATGGCATCGGTATCGGTGCTCGTCACCTCACCGTCTCTACCAGCGGCGTTATTCCCGGTATTCGCAAATTTGCCGACATCCCCGAGCAGTTCACGCTTGCCGTTTCCCTGCATTCCGCCATCCAGTCGACGCGCAATAAGCTCATGCCCGGTGTTAAGAAGTACACGCTGCTTCGCCTTCACGAAGCGCTTCAGCTCTACACCGAGAAGACCGGCCGCCGCCCGACCTATGAGTATGCCATGATCGAAGGCGTCAACGATACGAATCCCGAAATGCAGGCGCTCTGCGACTTCTGCGAGGGAACGCTGTGCCACGTTAACCTCATTCAGCTTAACGACATCGAGGGTAGCCCGCTCAAGCCGTCGCCGATTCATAAGGTTGAGGATCTTCAGCGTCGTCTTGAGTCCCGTGGCATCGAGACCACGATTCGTAACTCCCGTGGCAACGATATTGACGCCGCTTGCGGACAGCTGAAGCAGCGCTTCAAAGTTCAGAAGAACGCATAGGGGAGTCGCATCCCAAAACGTTTCATGTGAAACATCGAACGACCCCGGTTGCAGGATATGCAACCGGGGTCGTTTCATTTATTGACCTTAATTTTGAATCAGCTGCTACTGGTCCCATTTTTACGGCCAAAATAAGGGGTCCTTGTCTCGTGAATCAGACAAGGACCCATCACAATATGCTAAGTAATCGTTAGGTACCTAATAGCCTACATTTTCCCATTGGTTGCTGACCCAACCCTGATTAATCTTGGGATTCTTCGTTACCTGAGCAGTACGCATTGCAACATCTTCTGTCATAACATCCATTTTCTTCTTGGATGTATCGATAATATCTTGCGCACTACGAAGCAAACGACCTCGAAGTTCATCGTCTGACGCGATCTTATAGCCAGCAAAGGCACCAGCCGCGACAGTCGTCGCCAATGCAATCGCAGCTATAATCTTATTCCTCATCTTGGCCTCCTTGATCAAACTGAATCATTTCGCCAAGAATACGAGAGAGCTCTTCCTCGTCTTTAAACTCAATCTCAATCTTATTCTTTCCACGCGAGCTCTTCACACGCACGTTGGTATTAAAAACCTGACGAAGCACGCGGGCTGCCTTTTTAAAAGACTGAGGGGTTGCAGGCCTCGGCGTCTTAGGTGTCTCTCCGGCAGAAAACAACGGAGCAAGATTTTCTGTCGCTCTTACGGAAAGGCCCTCTGCAACAACCTTCTCTGCAAGTCGAATTCGAGCATCCTCATAGGGAACTGCAAGAATCGCACGTGCATGACCAGCAGTAAGTTTACCCTCAAAAATCATCTGCTGAACTACTTCGGGGAGATCGAGAAGACGCAGTGAGTTTGTAATTGCAGAGCGTGACTTGCTTACTGCCTTCGACAATGCCTCCTGGGTCATACCGCTGGCATCGATGAGCTGTCGATAGCCCTTAGCCTCTTCGACGGGATTCAGATCTGAACGTTGAAGGTTTTCGATAAGAGCAAGAGCCAGCATCTCTTCATCATTTACCTCTTTAATGATGACTGGCAATTCTTCAAGGCCAGCAAGCTTTGACGCCTGGTAACGACGCTCACCAGCGATGATCTCATAGCCGTTTCCATGCTTGCGAACCAAAAGCGGCTGCAAAACGCCATGTTCTTGGATTGACTCGCTCAACTCGCGAAGTTCAGTTTCGTTAAAGTGAATTCGCGGCTGATTAGGGTTGGGAACGATATCCTCAATAGGTAGTTTTGTTTCAGATGGAGCATTTGAAGCCGATGCAGCCGAACCGCCGGTCTCATACTCGGCCTCTGAAACCAAAGCATTCAGTCCACGTCCCAATCCGCCACGTTTCTTTACACTAGGCACGCTTGATCACCTCTTTTGCAAGGTTCATATATGCTTTTGCACCCTTATTTTGAGGTGCATAGGTAATTACCGGTTCCCCAAAAGACGGAGCTTCGGAGATTTTAACCGTACGGGGGATTAGCGTCTTAAACGCCTTATCACCAAAGTACGATTGAACCTCCTCAACAACCTGATTCGATAGTGAAGTACGCGAGTCATACATGGTCATAAGCACACCATAGGTGTCTAAGCCCTTGTTCAGCCTTGATTTGACCATCTTCATTGACTCAAGCAGCTTCGTAACGCCCTCGAGTGCGTAATATTCGCACTGGATCGGAATCAAAACGCTGTCTGCTGCGGTCAAAGCGTTGATAGTAAGCAGGCCGAGCGAAGGAGGACAGTCAATGAAAATAAAATCGAACTCGTCCTGAATCGGCTCAAGCAAATCTTTGAGGCGGGTTTCACGTGCAATTGCGCTTACGAGCTCAATTTCGGCGCCTGCAAGCTGAATTGTAGCTGGAATTACGAATACCTTTTTGCAATTTGTATCAAGAACAAGTGATTCTGCCGGCACATCATTCAACAATGCATCATAGATGCAGTGATCAAGGTCTTCTTTTTCAATTCCGAATCCACTGGTGCTGTTTCCCTGCGGATCAAAATCGACAATCAGTGTCTTACGACCCTGCTCACCCAGTGCTGCTGCAAGGTTTACAGCCGTCGTTGACTTACCGACGCCGCCTTTTTGATTGATGATTGCAATGATACGCGTGTCTTTTGCGCTCTTTGAACGCTTAACGTCGCGAAATCCCACGGTCCCTCCTGGTGTGTATTAAAGCTGTCAAACGGAGGATGTTTCACGTGAAACATTCCGAATCGATATCAACCGCCATGTTTCACGTGAAACACTGCAAGTTGTTAGTATCCATTATGTTTCACGTGAAACATCTAGGCAAGCGGATTCTTCTTTGCCACGCCATTTGCACGAGGCAATGAAACGGATGCTGGATGACTCTTCTTAAGAACAATGAACTCCCTGTGACCCAAGCCTTCAGGCAAATCAATTGTGTCATTCAGAAGCAAAGTGAAGCCGCAAATCTTAGCTGCTGACATGCCGGAAGCAAGCTCCTCATCCGAAGGATTGCCCTTGGTTATAACAAATAGCCCTCCATCCTTCAGATACGGAGCCGCATACTCAACAAGAATCGGTAGAGGGGCCAGTGCGCGGGCGGTTACAACAGAGAACTGCTTCTTATGGCTCCGAGCATATTCTTCAAGACGATCATGAACCGCATGGGCATGTTTCAATCCAAGAGCATGGACAAAGGAATTTACCGCATCAACCTTCTTGCCAACAGAGTCAATATAAGTAGCTTTACGATGCGTGGTTATGGTTAATGGAATACCAGGGAAGCCCGCACCTGTTCCCATATCGAGCAAAGCTCCCTCAGGAGCCTTGTTGATATAGGGGAGCAAAACAAGTGAGTCGAGGATATGAAGTACTGCAGCATCTTCTACGTTAAGAATACGGGTGAGATTGGTTGTCTTATTTGTTTCTAGAACCAAATCCAAATGCTGAATACATTTCCTCAGCTCAACATCAGTTACGCTCAAGGAATACTCTTTGCAATAGAAAGCTAGACGACTCAACATCTCGTCAGCTTGCTGATCAGTAAGTACTAACAACGAAAGCTCCTTTCTGACAAAAATCAGCGTATCGAGAACTTTTGACAAAAAAAGGGGACGTGGAAACCACGTCCCCTTAGCATAAACTCGAGTAGATTATCGAGCAACAATCACCACATGGCGATCAGGGTCAGAACCCTCAGAATGAGTATCGACGGCATCATTGCCACGAAGTGCAATGTGAACCAGTCGACGCTCGTAGGCATTCATGGGCGGAAGCGAAACACTCTTATGAGTGCGAATGGCACGCTCGGCAGCAGACTGAGCCATGGAGGCAACCTTGTCCTGACGGCGGCTCTTGTATCCCTCGACGTCCACTACAACCGGATACCTAAAGCCAAGTTTGCGGCTCACCAGCAAAGAGAACATAACCTGAAGGGCATCAAGGGTGCGACCATGACGGCCAATGAGAACAGCAAGGTCGGGAGCCGTTACATCCAAAATCAGCTCACCTTCGTCGCCCTCATACTCATCGATAGGAGAGTTGGCGGCATCGAAGTGCGAAAGGATGGAACGCAGGATGGAAATAGCAACATCGGCAATGGTGTCGAGCTCCTCATCGGTCAGCTCTTCACCAGCCTTGTAGCGCTGTGCAATCTCGGGATAATCGCCCGCGACCTGCGGGGCAACCTCCTCAAGCATATCCTCGATGATCTCTTCAGACATAACGTACTCCAAAAGTTAGGTACCTAAATAAGATTGATATCCCACTACCTCTTCTTGTGCGGGCGCGGCTTCTTCTCTCGACGAGTGACCTCAACCTGCAGCGGAGCGTTCTTAAGACGCTCCTCCTCATCGGCCTTCGCCTTGTCGATGACCTTCTGCGTCACAAAAATCTGCTGGATAACCTGCCAAGCAGACGAGACGTCGTAGTACAGCAGAACACCAACGGGAAGGCTCCAGCCCATCCAAAGCATCATGACCGTCATGACAACGGCCATCATACGCATGCTCTGAGCCTGCTGGCCGGTCTGGTTGCGCGACATATAGAGCTGCGGAATCAGGGTCAGGACGGCGAACAGGATCAGGCAAACCAGCGCAGGCAGTGCAACCATAAAGCCATCGGCAAAGGAAGCACTCGGCGTGGTGGTCAGGTCGGGCAGGATGTTGAAGAACGAGAACGTGCCGTCGTTAAAGTACTGCGGCAGGTTGCGCAGCAATGTAAACAGGGCGAACAGGATAGGCATCTGAATCAGCAGCGGCAGACAGCCAGCCATGGGGTTGAACTTGTTCTCGCTGTAGAACTTCTGCATCTCCTCGGCCTGACGCTGGGGATCGTCGGCATAGCGCTCCTGGATCTCGAGCATCTTGGGCTGCAGCACCTGCATGCGAGCCGTCGACTTGGTCGACTTGAGCATGAGCGGCGTCAGCAGCAGACGGATGATGACCACCAGGATGATGATGGACAGGCCCCAGTCGACCGCAAAGGTCTGGATGAGCTTGAGCAGCTCGAAAAGGATGTTAACGATCCAATCCCACATGTAAGTTTTCCTCCGATAGCGAGTGCCCGCTAGGGCACAGGGTCATAACCGCCGACGTGCAGGGGATTGCAACGAGCGATGCGCCTCACGGCAAGCCAGCAGCCTCTCAAAACACCGTGCTTCTCAATCGCCTGGATGGCGTATTGCGAGCACGTTGGGTAATAAATGCAGGCGTCAGGCAATAAGGGCGAAATAACCTGTTGATATATGCGAATAGGAGCGATGGCAACACGTCGCAAAACGTGATTGCTCATCGCTCCTCCCCGGCAACGCCGGCGCGCTTCATAAGCGAACGCAACGCCTTGTCCATCTCCTGCGGCGAGGAAACCCTCGTCTTGGGAGTTGCAAACAAGATGATGTCATAACCCGCAACGGGAAATCCGCAGCTGCGGGCGGCCTCGCGCATCACACGCTTAGATCGGTTGCGCACGACGGCACAACCGAGTCGCTTAGCACCAACGAAGGCGACCCTTCCGGAGTCGCCTTCGCCAACCGATTCACATATGGTCATTCGAATCAGAGGGTGATTGAAACGACGCCCCTGACTGAACACATGCTCGAAATCTTGCCGAGACTTAATAGTCTTCATGCGAGATGTGTGTATCGCTGCTAGACAGTGAGACGCTTGCGGCCCTTGGCGCGACGACGGGCGAGCACGGCACGACCACCCTTAGTGGCCATACGGGCACGGAAGCCATGGGTCTTGGCACGCTTACGCTTATTAGGCTGATACGTACGCTTCATCTTAAGTTCCTCCTGCTGCATTTCGAGTGTCCGCGGGGACGCGGACGCAGATATAGACACGTGAGCTTGAAGATTGTAGGGAAATCAATGTTCAAATGTCAAGAAATCAAAGGTAAAAGGTTGCGCAGTTCACACGGTTCCCCCATAAGCCAAGCTCGATTTAGCGGTGCATGGCAACTTTTCACGATATTTCATCGAGTTTTCAACAGGTCATGTTGGCAATGTTGAGAACTTTTCGTCCGTTTTCCAAAGTTTTCAACAGGTTTTGAAAGTTTGTCGAAAGATGAGAAACATTGCACGGTGAGCTACTATTTGTTCGAAACCTTTTGGAAGATTGCGAGCGGCATGTCTGACGACTTTTACACCATGGTCGATTCCGGAGACCCGGCACCCGACAACGAGCACATCACCGGCGTGCGCGAAGAGCGTGACGAAGGTGAACAGACGACAACGCAGGCGCCAAAAGCCATGTACGCCGCGCGCATCGCCGTCTATGACGACATGCTGTCGACACCGCGTGTGATCGTCATCGATCCGCAAGATGTCCGCACGTATTTGGAAGAGACGACCAACACCGTCTACCAGTGCATGAAAGAACAAGGTGGCCATATCTCGCTCATGGTCATCCGCGAGATTGTCGAAAACTTTATCCACGCACACTTTGCAGAGCCCATCATCTCGATTCTGGACGGCGGAGACACCATCCGCTTTGCTGACCAAGGACCCGGCATCGACGACAAGGAACGCGCTTTCGACTTTGGCGTTACCAGCGCAAACAGCAAGATGAAGCGCTATATCCGTGGAACCGGAGCAGGGTTTCCCATGGTGCAGGAGTATTTGGAAAACGCCGGCGGTGCCGTATCCATCGAGGACAACATGGGCAACGGCACCGTGGTTACGGTAAGCCTGAACCCTAAACGCGTGCAGGAAATCGAGCGTGCCGGCGGACGCGGTGCTGCCGTGCGGCCCGAGACGGAGCAGCCCACATATCCCCTGCCGGGAGCTTTTGCGCAGCAGCCCATGGCAACGCAGCAGATGCAGCCCCCCGTGGGGCAGATGCAGCAGCCCGGAATGCTTCCCACACAAGAGCCCCAGGCGGCATCTATGTCGATGACGCCAAACATGCCAGAGGCCATGCCGCTGGCAGATCAGGATGCAGCAGCAATGCAGCAGGCGACGGGGGCACCGGGTGGCCAGCAAATGGGCTATCAGCCGTACCAACGGGGATATCCATATCAGCAGATGCCGCCACTGGGGTATGGCCAGCAGTTCCCGCAGCAGTACCAGCAGGGATATCAGCAGCCGTACCAGCAGATGCCGCAGCAGCAGTACAACCCCTGGGCCCAACAGATGCCTCTGCAGCCTTACCAACAGTGGCCTCAAAGTTTTCAACAGCAAATGCCGCCGATGCAGAGTTCTCAACAACCAGCAGCTCAAATGATGTATCCTAATGCAGCAAATCAGTATGCGCAGCCACAACCGGACGTGTTCGTAAGCGATCGCGGCAACGCCGCGCTGGGCTATCTGGCGCAAAATCAAGCGTGCGGTGCAACCGATCTGGCGAGGGCGTTTGGAAACTCGGCCCCCACTTGGTCACGCACGCTCAATGACTTGGCGCAGGCCGGCTTGGTCATCAAGCATGGCCAGAAATACCATCTGACCGAACTCGGCGCCGCTCGCGTGCGAGCTCAGAGCTAAAGAACGGGAGAGACAGTGGACGAGGAAGCAAGCATCATCCTGGGGGATGCCATCGCCTTTTGCCAGCGCGACGGCCAAGATGCACGCCTCATCAACATGCTGGGGCAATCGCGGGCCATAAGCCTGACCGAAGATACGCTCACGATCGAGGCCCCCTCGCGCTTTGCCATCGCGCAGCTCAAAAAGCATCAGCCGACTATTGAGGCCTATCTGGAAGAAATCGCCTTTGCACCGATCGCGCTCGACATCGTGGCACCGCAAGGCGCCGCAACGGAATCCGCTGCCGCGACGGCGCCCGCCACGGCTCCCGCCGCTTCCCCGGCGGCACCGACCTCCGCAGGCGACGTGCCGACAATCGAGCACCAGCACAGCGATGTTTCCCGTGAAACCATGGCACCGTTGCCGACCGCGGCGGCGACGTCAACGAACGCACCCGTCACGCACATGCCTATCGCTCACGACGCAGCGGCGGGCGCGGATTCGGGCATTGCAATCAAGAACACGCTCTCGGCCGATGATTTTCGTCGCATGATGAACCAGATGAAGGGCGGAGCGCCGACTAAATCCACGCAAGCTGCGACCCCCGCTTCACCCATACCGGCGCCGACCGTGCCGGCCGAGCAGAATACGGATGGAGCCCCGCTCGCCGCGAACTCAAAATTTACCTTTGAGAACTTTGTCTACGGCCCCGAAAACAGCCATGCCTATCGCTCGGCACTCAAGTTTGCCGCCCTCGCGGACGAGCGCGGCACATGCACATCACTGTTCATCTACGGCAAATCGGGCCTGGGCAAGACGCACCTGCTGCTTGCCATCAAAAACGAGCTCGCCGAGAAGTCGCCCGAGATCAAGGTCAAGTATGCCAACTCCCAGGCATATCTGGACGACCTGATGACCGAGTTCGACCGCCAAAAGAAGAGCAACGCCCCCATCATGCAGGCGTACCACGGCGTGGACGTGCTCATCATCGATGACATCCAAAACATCATCGGCAAGCGCGCGAGCGTGGACTACTTTTTCCAGCTCATGGACGAGTTCATCCGCAACAACAAGAAGGTCGTCATCGCGGCAGACCGTGCCCCCAAGGACCTGAGCATGGACGAGCGTCTGACCAGCCGCTTCAACGCCGGCATGCTCTGCCTGGTCGCAGAGCCCAGCTACGAGATGAAATACAAGATCTTGCAGCGCTATTACGAGAACACCATCGTCGCCGCTCCCGAGGCAGGCGACGACTCGCTGCTGGCGGCCTATGGGGGCGACGGCGGACACCTGACCGACGAGCACTTTAAACACATGGCCGAGGTCTCGGGCACCAACATCCGCGAACTCGAGAGCTTTTGCGAGCGCTGCGCCGGCGAGGCGGGCGACCGCGAGCGCGAGGGCGGGGAGCTCACCTTTGACGATATCGACGCCATCGCCAGCCAGTACTTCGACACATCGGCCAAAAAGATCAACGTCCAGACGGTTCAGTCCGTCATCGAAGAGCAGTACGGCGTGACGCACGAGGAGCTCATCGGCCCGCGTCGCAACGCCAATATCGCCAAAGCACGCCATATCGCTATCTACCTGGCCATCGAGATGTGCGAGATGACGACCACGGCGGTGGGCGCCGAATTTGGCAACCGCAACCACTCGACCGTCAGCACGAGCTACAAAAAGGTCCAGAAGATGATCCAGGAAGACCGTACCGTCACCGAAGACCTCAAATCGCTGCGCGATAAAATTACACTGCGCTCGTAGGGAAATAGAGACACCTGTTGAAAACTTGTCGAAACCATGGGCATAAGGTGTCTAAAACCCAACCCGCGGTGGTGAAAAGTTTTGCGCAGGTTTTGAACGTGGAAAACCACCCCCGTTGCACACAGGTTGCTGTCGATTCTCTTTCTGGGTCTGACCTGCGTCTTTGGGAGTAATCAACAGTTTCGTCAGTGCTATTACTATTATTAAGATATTTATATCTATAGAAAGGTATTAAAAGATGAAGTTCACCGTCAGCCAGAGCTCGCTTACACAAGCCATCGGCGTCGTTATGAAGGGTGTCGCTTCGGCATCCACCCTTCCCATCCTGTCGGGCGTGCTCGTTAAGGCCCAAGACGGCATCTTGGAATTCCAGACCTCTAACTACACCATCTCGATCCGTCATCGCATCGCGGCGCATGTCGAAGAAGAGGGCGAGATGGTTATCCCCTGTAAGATGCTCTCCAATATCACCAAGACCCTCCCCGATGCCCCGGTCACCTTTGAGCTGTCCGAGCGCCAAGTGCTGATTGGTTGCGAGAAGAGCTCTTTTAGGCTGAACACGCTCGATGCCAATGACTTCCCCGAGTTTCCGGCCTATGCCATCGAGAGTGCCGTGGAGCTGCCGACCGATATCTTGTCCGAGATGGTCAGCCGCGTGTGGCGCGTCACCTCGACCGACAAGGCCCGCCCCATCCTGGGCGGCGTGCACATGAAGGTCGAGAACAACACCGTTCGCCTGGTGGCGACCGATTCCTTCCGTTTGGCCGTGTGCGATACGCAGGTCGAGACCTCGACCCTCGAGGGTTCCTTTGAGCTCAACGTTCCGGCCGACGCCTTTAACGACGCGCTGAACATCATGGCAAGCCAGGCGACCATCATGATCGGGGCTACCGACACCCAGGTCGTCTTCGAGGCCGGCAACACCACCTACGTGTCGCGCCGCATCGAGGGCGTGTACCCCAACTACAAGCAGCTCATCCCCGATTCGTGCGTGACGAGCGTCAAGATCGACGTCGCCGCCTTCAATGCCGCCCTCAAGCGTGTTGCCGTTATCGCGAGCGCCAACCCCGCCGTCAAGTTCGAGATCGACGTCGAGAACGGGCAGATGGGCCTGTCTTCCATCTCCAACGACCAGGATCTGGCGCAGGAGACGATCGATGTCGAGGCCAAGGGCGAGTCGGGTACCATCGCCTTCAACTACCACTACATCTTCGGCTGCCTCAATGCCCTGTCCAAGGAGAAGGAGATCACGCTGGAGCTCAAGAGCTACTCGCAGGCGGGCATCTTCAAGTCCTACGACAAGATCAACTACCTGTACCTGGTCATGCCGGTCCGCATCTAGCAACCGCCCTATGACCATGTTCGCCCGCGATCTTTCCGTCGCGCACTACCGCAGCTTCGATAGCTATCGCCTTGCCCTGGACGAGGGCGTGACGATACTTGCGGGACCCAACGCGGCGGGAAAGACCAATCTCATAGAGGCGCTGCAGCTGCTGACGAGCGGCGCCTCGTTTAGGCATCCGACCGCCGCCGAGCTCGTCCATGACGGCGCGGACTCGTGCAAGGTTGAGCTGAGGCTCGAGGGCGACGGCCGCGTGCTTGATATGGGATTGAGCGCGGAGGACGGTAAGCGCTCGTTTAGCCGCAACGGCAAGAGATGCTCTGCCGCCGGTGTGCGCGGGGTCCTGCCGAGCGTGCTGTTTTGCCCCGACCATCTGGACATGGTTAAGCGAGGCGCCAGTGTGCGCCGTGCCGCCCTCGATGACTTTGGCATGCAACTGAGCGCACGCTATGCCGATCTTGCGAGCACCTATGGGCGCTGCGTGACCCAGCGTAACGCCTTGCTCAAGGAGGCCTGGTGCTGCCGCGAGATGCTCGGCGCGTGGAACGATTCGATTGCCCGCGCGGGCTCGGCCCTGCTCGTGCACCGGTTGGCCCTGCTCGACCGGCTGGCGGGCCATGTGCACACTGCCTACGGGCAAGTGGCGTCCGGCGAGGCCGCCAACGTGACCTATGCGTCCACGCTGGGGGATTTGCCCCAGGTCGAGGATCGCGAAGAGCTGAAGGACTGGGCGTACGAGCGCATGCTGGCTGCCCTTGATGAGCACGCCGACGAGGAAATTCGCCGCGGCGTGACGTTGGTGGGACCGCATCGCGATGAGATTGAGTTTGCCGTGGCGGGTCGATCCGCCCGTTCATTTGCCAGCCAAGGTCAGCAGCGGACGTTGGTTTTGGCCTGGAAGGTGGCGGAGGTGGCCGTGGCTCGCGATGTCCTGGGCACCGCCCCACTGCTGCTTTTGGACGACGTGATGAGCGAGCTCGACGGCGACCGACGCGGCGCTTTTCTGCGGCTGATCGGCGATGATATCCAGACGGTCATAACCACGACCAACCTGGGGTATTTTACCGATGACCTGCTTGATCGAGCCAAGGTGGTGAGCATGGGTGAGACGTGCTAATTACGAGCGCGAGAGCGAAACGGTCGCCTTCAGTGGATTTTTAAACGCAGAGCGCCAACGCATCCTGGCGGCTGCGACCCCTGAGCGCCGTGCGCAGATGGAGGCTGCCGAGGAGTCGCGCGCGGTCTATCGCGCGTGGAACGCGGTGTGCTCGGGCACGCGCGAGGGGCGGCATGTGACGGGGCTGCGTTACCTGCCCGAGTCCAATGAGTTGCTGGTATATCTCGACTCGCCCTCGTGGACGCAGGAAATGACGCTGTTGCGCGAGATCATTCGCGCGCGCATGGAGCGCGCCGGTGCGCATGTGGACGGCCTGGTGTTCAAAACCACCGCGCCCGGTCACACGCCACCCGCCGCCAAGGAGCGCCTGCGCCCGGCGACGACCGAGCGCCCGCCGGCCCCGCACGCCGACCTCAGCGAGGCCGAGCGCACCGAGATTGAGCGCCAAGTGGCGCCCATCGAAGACCAAAAACTGCGCGAGGCCCTCGAGAACGCCATGAGAGCCAGTGCCGAGTGGGCCAAGGGCGTGCAAAGCAAAAAAGAGCCTTAAATCGCATCTGGTGGCCTTGTAGAGCCAAATACCCTCGTTCCCGAGGGTATTTTTTTACGATAAACTAGTAAGGCTGTACACATTTTCTTGACTGAAGGAGGACGTGTGGCAAACGAAAACGATTACGATGGCGGCGAGATTAAGATTCTCGAAGGTCTCGAGGCCGTTCGTAAGCGCCCGGGCATGTATATCGGCTCGACGAGCGCCAGCGGTCTGCATCACCTGGTGTGGGAGATCGTTGACAACTCCGTCGACGAGGCCATGGCCGGTTTCTGCACCGAGATCCAGGTGACGGTCCACGCCGACAACTCCATCACGGTCGTCGACAACGGGCGCGGCATCCCCGTCGACGAGCACCCTGTTAAAAAGATCCCGACGCTCGAGGTCGTCATGACGATCTTGCACGCCGGCGGTAAGTTCGATAACTCGGCCTATAAGGTTTCGGGCGGCCTGCACGGCGTTGGTATCTCCGTCGTCAACGCACTGTCCAAGCGCGTGGTCGTTCAGGTTCGTCGCGACGGCAACACCTACGAGATGGAGTTCTCGCGCGGCAAGACCGTTAAGAAGATGGAGGTCGTGGGCACCTCGGATTCGACGGGCACCACCGTCACCTTCTGGCCCGACGACGAGATCTTCGAGACATGCATCTACGATTTCGATACGCTGCACAACCGTCTGCAGGAGACGGCGTTCCTCAATAAGAACCTCAAGATCGTGCTGACCGACGAGCGCGAGGCGACTCCCCATGTGGAGGAGTTTTGCTACGAGGGCGGCATCATCGACTTCGTCAAGTTCCTCAACGAAGGCAAGGACGTCCCCGAGGCCTTTAAGGAGCCCATCTACATCGAGGGCAAATCGGACCCGGACGCGCCTGTGACCAAGATGGGCGAGGTCGAGGTTTCCCTGCAGTGGAATAGCGGCTACGGCGAGAACGTCATGTCGTTTGCCAACGACATCTACACTCCCGAGGGCGGCATGCACCTTGAGGGCTTCCGCGCCGCGCTCACCCGCGTGATCAACGATTACGCGCGCAAGCAGAACCTGCTCAAGGAAAAAGACGCCAACCTGACCGGCGACGATGTGCGCGAGGGCCTTTCGGCCGTTATCTCGGTCAAGCTGCCCGATCCGCAGTTTGAGGGCCAGACCAAGGCCAAACTCGGCAGCTCCTATATGCGCGCGCTGACGCTCAAGATCGTGACCGACGGCCTCGCCGATTACTTGGAGGAGCATCCCAAGCCCGCCCGCGAGATCGTCAAGAAGGCGCAACAGGCCTGCAAGGCGCGCAACGCCGCCCGCAAGGCGCGCGAAGCGACGCGTCGCAAGAGCCTGCTCGAGACGGCGTCCCTGCCCGGTAAGCTCGCCGACTGCTCGGTGCGCGATGCCGAGCTGACCGAGCTCTTCATCGTAGAGGGTGACTCGGCAGGCGGTTCAGCCAAGGACGGCCGTCGCCGAGACATCCAGGCGATTCTGCCCCTGCGCGGCAAGATTTTGAACGTCGAACGCGTTGGTGACCATCGCGCGTTCTCGAGTGACACCATCCAGTCGCTGATTACCGCGATCGGCTGCGGCGTCACGACGAGCGCCGGCGACGGCGGCGACTTCGATATCACCAAGGCGCGCTACCACAAGATCATCATCATGACCGATGCAGACGTCGACGGTGCGCATATCCGCATCCTGCTGCTGACGTTCTTCTACAAGTACATGCGTCCGCTGATCGATGCCGGCTACGTCTATGTTGCCTGCCCGCCCATCTTTGGCATTAAGGTGCGCAACAAGATCCACTACGTGTATCCCAACGGCCGCCAGCCCGAAGACGAGATCCTGCGCGACACCATCCAGAGTCTGGGCCTGAACCCCGACGATAACGACGAGGACGGCAAGGCCAAGGACGGCAAGATCACCAAAAAGCGCAAGGGCTATACCGTCCAGCGCTACAAGGGCCTGGGCGAGATGGACCCCAAGCAGCTCGCCTCGACGACGATGGACCCCAAGACCCGCATCCTGCAGCGTGTGTCGATCGAAGACGCCGTGGTGGCGGACCGCGCCGTGCGCGAGCTCATGGGTTCCGAGGTCGGCTATCGACGCGAGTACATTGAAAAACATGCGCATGACGCGCGTTTCCTTGATGCTTAAGAGGAGGTAACGTGGCAGACGATATCAACAACAACGAGGGTGTGGGCGAGGCCAGCGACGCTGGCATGCCCGACGATCTGAAGCGCCTGCTTGCCCGCGCCGAGCAGGGCGAGGACGGCGACCCGGACGCCTATAACCCCGATGCCGATGATGATGAGGAAGAGGACGACGACGCCGAGCTCGAGGAGAGCTTTGGCGAAGTCGACCGTGGCGCCTCGGCCGGCGAGGATATCAACGGCGGTCAGCTCCAGATTTCGGAGTTCGGCCGCGAGATGAAGCAGTCGTTCATCGAGTACTCGATGTCGGTCATCACGGCGCGCGCCCTGCCGGACGTGCGCGATGGCTTAAAGCCGGTGCACCGTCGCATCCTGTACGCAATGAACGAGAGCGGCATCTACCCCAACCGTCCGCACAAGAAGTCGGCCTGGACGGTCGGCGAAGTTATCGGTAAGTACCATCCGCACGGCGACCTCGCGGTCTATGAGGCCATGGTCCGCCTAGCACAGTGGTTCTCCATGCGCACGCCGCTCATTGACGGGCACGGCAACTTCGGCAATATCGACGGCGACGGCGCGGCGGCCATGCGTTACACCGAGAGCCGCCTGGCAAAGCCCGCCATGGAGCTCCTGCGTGACCTGCAGAAGGACACCGTCGACTGGCAGCCCAACTACGACGAATCGCTCGCCGAGCCCCAGGCGCTGCCCGCGCGTTTCCCCAACCTGCTGGTCAACGGCAGCCAGGGCATCGCCGTCGGCATGGCCACCAACATCGCCCCGCACAACCTCACCGAGGCGATCGAAGCCACGTGTTACCTGATCGACAACCCCGACGCCACCGTCGACGAGCTCATGCAGATCATGCCCGGTCCGGACTTCCCCACCGGTGCCATCATCATGGGCAGTGCCGGCATTAAGCAGAGCTACGAGACCGGTCGCGGCTCCATTACCGTGCGTGCCAAGGCCCACGTGGAATCCACCAAGACCGGCCGCAGCCGCCTGGTCTTTACCGAGATTCCCTACATGGTCAACAAGGGAACCCTTCAGGAGAAGATCGCCCAACTCGTCAACGACAAGCGCATCGAGGGTATCTCGGATATGCGCGATGAGTCCAACCAGAAGGGCATCCGTCTGGTCATCGAACTCAAGAAGGGCGTTATCCCGCAGGTCGTGCTCAACAACCTGTACAAGTACACCTCGCTGCAGACGACCTTTGGTGCCAACAACCTGGCGCTTGTCAACGGCGTTCCCAAATGCCTGAGCCTGCGCGAGATGCTGCAGCACTATATCGACCACCAGGTCGACGTCGTCACCCGCCGCACCCGCTTTGACCTCAAGAAGGCCCAGGCGCGTGCCCATATCCTCGAGGGCTACCTGATGGCTCTCGACCATATCGACGAGGTCATCAGCATCATCCGCTCCTCGCAGACCGACTCTGAGGCCAGCAGTCGCCTGATCGAGCGCTTTGGCTTTACGCCCGAGCAGACTACGGCCATCCTCGAGATGAAGCTCCGCCGCCTGACCGGCCTGGAGCGCGACAAGATTCAGGAAGAGCTGGACGGCTTGCGCCGCGCCATCGCCTACTACGAGGACCTGTTAGCGCACGAGGAGAAAATCCTGGGCGTCATCAAGGAAGAGATGCGCGAGATTTCCAAGAAGTTCGGCGACAAGCGCCGCACCGAGATCAGCCATGTCGAGAAGGACCTGGACGTCGAAGATCTGATTGCCGACGAGGACATGGTCGTGACCATCACCCACACCGGCTACGTCAAGCGCATCCCGGTGGCCGCCTATCGCGCCCAAAAGCGTGGCGGCAAGGGCGTGTCGGGCGTCAACCTTAAAGAGGACGACGTCATCGACGAGATGTTTATTGCGTCCACGCACGAGTACGTGCTGTTCTTCTCGAGCAAGGGCAAGGTCTATCGCCTGAAGGTGCACGAACTGCCGGTGGGTACGCGCCAGGCGCGCGGCACCGCGATCGTCAACCTGCTGCCCTTCGAGGAGGGCGAGAAGATCGCGAGCGTCATCAGCTGCCGCGAGTTCCCCGCCGACGAGTACCTGATGTTTGCCACCAAGAGCGGCATGGTCAAGAAGACCGTGATGAGCGCCTACGACCGCAGCCGCCGCGACGGCCTGATCGCCATCAACCTGAGGGACGACGACGCGCTGCTCGCTGTACGTCGCGTGCGCGAGGGTGACAAGATTATCATGGCAACCACCGCGGGCAAGGCGATTATGTTCCCCGAGGACCAGGTGCGCGCCACCGGTCGCGATACCAGCGGCGTCCGCGGCATTAGCATGAAGGAAGGCGTGAGCGTTCTTGGTATGGAGATTACCAACGGTAACGGCGACCTGTTTGTCATTACCGAGCGCGGCTACGGCAAGCGCACGCCGGTCTCGGATTACCCGGAGCAGAACCGCGGCGGTCAGGGTGTCTATACCATCCAGATGACCGAGCGCAAGGGTAACCTCGCCGCCATGAAGACGGTGGGCCCGCAGCATGAGCTGTTCATCGTGACGGAGGGCGCGACGGTCATTCGCGTCAAGACCGACGAGATCAGCCAAACCGGTCGCGCCACCCAGGGCGTCAAGATGATGGCCGTCGACGACAACGACCGCATCTGCGCCGTAGCCCGCATGACGGCCGCCAAAGAGAAGCCCGAAGGCGAAGCCACCGAGGCCGCAGCCGACGCCGAAGAGGCCCCAGTCGACCTAGGCGACGGCAACGACATGCCAGAGGATCTCCTAGACGAGTAAGAGGAGCTAGCTGGTAGAAAATATCAGACCCCATATATCGGCGGTCGGCGCACCTGCGCGCCGACCGCTTTTTTGACAACCTTGGACCCCGTGCCCGCCGAGTGGGCGAGATGGGTTAGGTTTGTCGCGAGTTCCGCACGCAAAGAAGGCCACTTAATGTGGCCTTCGTCTTGCGCAGGACTGTCCGAGCAGCAAACCTAACCCATCTCGCCCGCTCGGCGGGCACCCTCCAAAGTTTTTCAAAAAAGTTGTTGACGCGCGCGTAACGACTCGTCTAATATATCCCTTGCGCGATGGACCTGTAGCTCAGTTGGTTAGAGCGTCCGGCTGATAACCGGGAGGTCACAAGTTCGAATCTTGTCAGGTCCACCACTTTCTTTCGCAATAAACACCCCAGCGAGAGCCGAG
Source organism: Collinsella sp. (assembly GCA_018367075.1). Taxonomy (GTDB): domain Bacteria; phylum Actinomycetota; class Coriobacteriia; order Coriobacteriales; family Coriobacteriaceae; genus Collinsella. The sequence continues at coordinate 27,605 of JAGZGX010000008.1, read as the reverse complement.
TCGCCGCTGGGGTGTTTATTACTTTCTCCGTGGGGGTTTAGCTCAGCTGGGAGAGCGCGGGCTTTGCAAGCCTGAGGTCAGGGGTTCGATCCCCCTAACCTCCACCATGATGGACCTGTAGCTCAGTTGGTTAGAGCGTCCGGCTGATAACCGGGAGGTCACAAGTTCGAATCTTGTCAGGTCCACCATCAAAACGTTAAGAGCCCTGGGGCATTGCCTCGGGGCTTTTTTCTTATCCAACTAAAAGTAGTCAAAATAGCCCCGTCCCAAATTAACTACTTTGATTTTGTGTGCTGGGCGAAAGATTGGGTAGTATAGCTATTCAATGCGGCGACCCTGCCGTGTGTTAACCGCTACGTACCGGAGGTGTTCCATGGTTCGTGTCGACATAGAGACCATCGTCATGGCCGCCGGTCCCGTGCCATCGCTTATCGTGCTTCGTGAGCGCTGCGGCAAGTCGGATTCGACGGCGCCCCTGCGTTCGCTTTCCATTCAGACCGGCTCGTTTGAGGCTGCGGCCATTAGCCGTGGTATCGATAGCGGTCGCGCCGAGCGCCCGATAACGCATGACCTGCTGCTTGACACCGTCGATGCCCTGGGCGCCAAGCTCGAGCGCATCGAGATCGTTCGTGCCGAGCCGCCGGTGTTCTATGCGACGATTGTCGTGCTGGTCGATGGTGACGAGCGCAAGATTGACGCCCGCCCCAGTGACGCCATTGCCCTTGCCGTGCGCAGTAATGCCCCCATGTTTGTGGAGGACGACATCATGAATCGCCTGGGTACCGTCTCACCGCACGCCGAGGAAGTCGACGACGAGCAGGAGTTCGAGAAGTTCGACGAGTTCGTCCATACGCTCTCCCCCGATGATTTCTAAATGTCTGGCACGCGAGCGGAGAGGTCGCTGATGGGTACCCGCGTATCGGCTGAAGCGGCCGCCATCTCGCGTGAAGCCCAAATGCGCTCGGAGGCATCCGAGGCAGCTCGCATCGCCTATGTGACGCAGGCCCGCACGCTTCGCGAACGCCGCGGCTCCTATATCAAGATGGTTATCATCTCCGCCCTTGTCGCAGTAATCTGTTCTCGTCTTCGTGGTACAGTTGGTGCGCTTGGGTTTTCGATTTCAACAGGCTTGGTAATCTGGGGTGTGGTCGATGCAGTCATGCTGACCAACCAGATCAAGGTACTCGACAAGCGCGCGATGGATATGGTGCGCGCCCGCGACGCTGCCGCCAAGATCGCTGCCGAGGCACGAGAACTGTAACGACGCCGGATTCGATGGGAAGGTCTAGAGATGGCACAGGATATGCAGGACGCCGGTAACGTCTCCGCCGAGCTCGACGCCATGGTGTGTGACCTGATTGGCGCGTTCTTGGACGACCTTGCCGCCGGCGAGAATCCGGGCGTAGCTGTGGCGATCGAGGACGCTGCTTCCAACCGCTATCTGGCGGCACTCGACGAGGACGGCGAGGAGGCATGCCTCGAGGCTGCCACCAACTTTATCTCCGAGCACAAGATGGGCCTTAAGGACGAGGGCCTGGGTCGCATCGCCCGTTACGCCATCGGCTACACTGGTTGTGTCGAAATCGATGGCGGCTACCATGACGCCCTGCTTGTGAGTTTCTTTGAGACGACGCTCGAGAGCGGCTTTTCGGCATACGTACTGTACGAGGGTGTGGGCGCCGGCGATGGTTTTATGTGGAGCGACCCTGAACCTGCAGGCGAGGAAACCCCTCTTATCTAAAATCGCTAAAATAAACGAGTTTTCGGTAAAAGGCTCAAAATTCCCGCCGAGCGTTGTGTTGCTGGGCGGGTCGCATACGCGTGCCGGTTGTATATAGATAGAAGATAGGGGAACTACATGCGCGTAGACAATCTGAGGAACATCGCCATCATCGCTCACGTCGACCACGGCAAGACGACGATGGTCGACAAGCTCCTGCGTGCCACGGACGCCTTCCGTGCCAACCAGCAGGTCGAGGACCGCGTCCTGGATTCTAACGACCAGGAGCGCGAGCGCGGCATTACGATTCTCGCCAAGAACATCTCTATCGAGTACAAGGACGTTAAGATCAACGTCATCGACACCCCGGGCCACGCTGACTTTGGCGGCGAGGTCGAGCGCGTGCTGCGTATGGCCGACGGCGCCCTGCTGCTGGTCGATGCCTTTGAGGGCCCCATGCCCCAGACCCGCTTCGTGCTGCGTCACGCCATCGACACCGGCCTCAAGATCATGATCGTCATCAACAAGATCGACCGTCCGGGCGCCAACCCCGAGAAGGCCTACAACGACTGCCTGGACCTTATGGCCGACCTGGGCGCCACCGACGACCAGCTTGAGTTCGCCATGGAACACGTGGTCTACGCCAGCGCCATGAATGGCTTTGCCCGCCTTGACCCCAACGACGGCAACATGGACATGTATCCGCTGCTCGATATGATCATTGACGACATGCCCGCGCCCGAGGTTGACGAGAACGCCCCGCTGGCCATGCAATGTGTGACCATCGACCACTCCAACTTCGTTGGCCGCATCGGTATCGGTCGCGTGTACTCCGGCACCATTCACCAGGGCGATCAGATCCTGGTCGTCAAGAACGACGGTTCCAGCGCTACCGCTACCGTCAAGCAGCTCTTTACTTTCGACTACCTGGGTCGCACCGAGTGCCAGGAAGTCGGCGCCGGTGACATCGCCGCCGTCGTGGGCATCGACCGCACCGATATCGGCGATGTCTACACCGATCCCGAGAACCCCGTTGAGCTCGAACCCATCGAGATCGACCCGCCGACCCTGTCCATCGTCTTTGAGGCTTCGACCTCCCCGCTCGTCGGCCGCGACGGCGACATCGTGGGTGCCCGTCAGCTCAAGGAGCGCCTGTTCAACGAGGCCGAGAACAACGTGACCATGAAGATCGAGGAGCTCGAGGACAAGAGCGGCGTCGAGGTCTCGGGCCGCGGCATTCTGCACCTGTCCGTCCTGATGGAGTCCATGCGTCGCGAGGGCTTTGAGTTCCAGGTCGGCCGTCCCCGCGTTCTGTTTAAGAAGGACGAGAACGGCAATAAGCTGGAGCCCGTCGAGCAGGCCGTCGTCGAGTGCCCGGACGAGTACTCGGGCAAGGTCGTTGAGGTCTTCGGCACCTCCGGCGGCATCATGACGAGCATGGATACCTCGGGTATCGTGACGCACCTCGAGTTTAAGATCCCGACCCGCGGCATCATGGGTCTTAAGAACCGCATCATGAACGTCACTCACGGCGAGGGCGTGTTCTACCACACCTTCCTGGAGTACGGCCCCTATGCCGGCGAGATCGGCAACCGCCAGAACGGCGCCATGATCTCCATGACCACCGAGAAGGCCGTTGCCTACGCTCTGGGCACGCTGCAGGAGCGCGGCCAGCTGTTTGTTGAGCCGGGTACCGAGTGCTACGAGGGCATGATCGTGGGCGAGCGCAGCAAGGCCGGCGACATGGTCGTCAACATCGCCCGTACCAAGAACCTGGGCAACCAGCGTTCCTCGACCTCCGATATCTCCGTCCAGCTGGTGCCGCCCCGCACCTTCTCGCTGGAGGAGGCGCTGGAGTATATCGCCGACGACGAGCTGGTGGAGATCACTCCCAAGAACATCCGCCTGCGCAAGCGTCTGCTCAATGCTACCGACCGCAAGAAGGCCGCAGTCCGCGCCGGTCAGGTCAACAAATAAGCGCCGAGCTTTATAGCGACTAACAAGAAAGGGCGCCGACCATCGCGGTCGGTGCCCTTTTTGGTGCACAGGGATTGAGTTGGTCTGCACCACCGCAAAGGTGTCTGTCCCCTTTGTGGTGGTTGACGGCTAGGCGGAAGGAAGGCCCGGAGTATTGGCGGCCTGCTGCGGCTTGACGCGGGCGTTGCGCCAGATGATTTGGATGATGTAACCGAGCATAAAGACAAAGGCCACGCCGCTGATGAAGTCACCTACGAGGGGAAGCCCCGTGAGGGCGCCTGCGATTACGCCGCCCACGGCTGCCATGGCGTAGCGGTTTTGGTTGTGTCCAACCATGCGGGCGATCGCGCACCCCGCAAAGGCACTCGACATCAACGCGATGCCGATAACGCCGCACAAGAGGGTTCCGGCAAGCGACAGACCAGCGATAGAGATAATCAGCAGTAGGACGGCGGGGACGATAGCAATCGTGCCCAGAAGACCGCTCACCCACAGGGGCATGGAGCGCTGGTGGAGCATGCCGGCGGCGCTGGCGGTCGCGCGCGGAAAGATGAGCTCGAGCAGCAGAGCGACAAAGCAGGTCGAGAGTGCCGCGGCGACGATACCGCCGATGACATCGTTAACGGTGGAAGTATCCTCGTTCTCGGTGCGGTCGATCTTGAGCGCACCGACCTCGGCTCCCGCGGCGCGCTCGGGGTCCTCGGAGACGTGCGCGTTCACGGTGCCGGTGATGTGGGCGTTCTTGCCCAGGATGAGCTTGTCGGCCCAAACCTCGACATCGCCCTTGACGGTGCCATCGATGGTCACCGTGTCGCCCGCAAGCGCTGCCGACTTGGTGGAGCCTCGCAGGGCAACCGTCTCGCCTATCGCGTAGAAACAGTTGGCGGTGCTACCGGTGTTGAGCACGACATGCTGACCGGCTACCGTCACGCTGCCATCGATTGCGGTTTTGGAGATATCGATGGTGCGCGCCGCCAGGCGAATAGCGCCGCCTACGGTGCAGTCGCGAATCGATAGGCTCTCGCCCGCCGCGATAATATCGCGGCCGATGGAGGCATCGTCTAGGTTAAGGCTTTGGCCGGCCCAGTACAGGTCACCCTCGGCGCTGGACGTATCCGAGTCAGCTTCGGTCGCAAGTACGTTTCCAGCGGTGTCCGTGCCGGCGAACGACGCCGTGGGAAGTGCGGTGAGCGCGAGCGCGATGAGCGCGAATGCCATAAGCAGGCAGCGACGCATCTTGTGTGACGGCGCCGTCACGGTTTGATTGAAAGCCATGGTTGATCCTTTTGTTAGGTGTTCGGCATATACCTAACAGGGTACCCAACGCGCGGGCGCTCTAAAAGAATCTCTCGGTTGCATTTCGAAGGGTTGTGCCGTGCTGTCTACTTTTTACGGTGCAAGAAGCGCGCGATATCTTCTTCGGTGGGGCTTTTGATGTCAAAGCGCAGCGAGAGCCAGCGCAGACCCATGGTCACGACAACGCATACGACCAGCGCAGCGACATTGCTCATGATGCCGCTCATAACGAGACACACATAGCTTGTCGATCCGGCGATGGCGGCGATAGCATAAAAGTTAGTACGTTGGAAAATGCCCGGAACCACGCCCATAAAGCCGTCGCGCAACATGCCGCCGCCCACCGCGGTAAAAAAGCCCATCATGATGCACACCGCCGGTGCAAAGCCGTAGACAAGCGCCTTGTCCGCTCCGGTGGCGGCATAGATGCCGACCGAGATGATATCGAGCAGGGGGATGAGTTTTTCGGGTTTGTCGACGATTGCCGGGAAAATGTAGATGATAGCTGCCGTGGCAATGGAAAGCGGGAGTGCCATCGGCTGGTTGAGGATGTAGACGTTCCCCACCTGCAGCGTCATATCGCGCAAAAGACCGCCGCCCAGGCCGCAAACCACGGCGAGTGCGACGGCGCCCACCAGGTCGAGCTTGTGCTCGCGCGCAACCAGCACACCCGAGATCGATGCAGCGACAACGGCGAACATCTCGAGCCAAAACGGAATAGCGACCATGGCATCCGAGGCATGTGAGGTAATGGTTATGGCGGCGACGACGGGCAAGATGGGGTCCTTTGGATTGTGGGTTTAGACAATGCCCGTACATAGTACATGTTCGGCGCCGATTGCGACCCTATTGCTCGGCAAACGGTCGGGACTGGGTACGGTCATAGGTTCCATGTTTGGGGATCCGGGTTGATGCTGAACGCGATGGGGGCGTGGTCGAATAGGAGGGATGTCCAAATTTTGAGCTCCGCTCAAAATTTATCCGGTCGGCTTGCGCCGACCGCGCAGCGCTAAAAACGCGCCACGGGCGCGTTTTCTTTACGCTCCGCGCCCTGGCGGGTTCGAATCCCTCCTCCGCCGTATTTGCTTGTTAGGGACTCAAAACAAAAAAGCTCCCATTCCCGGGAGCTTTCTCAACCAAAATGGCGGAGGAGGAGGGATTCGAACCCTCGTGACCTTATACAGGCCAAACGGTTTTCGAGACCGCCGCATTCAACCACTCTGCCACCCCTCCGCGTGGGGTAAAAACAAAGCAGGCTCGAAGGCCTGCTTTGGAATTAACTGGCGGAGAGTCAGGGATTTGAACCCTGGAGACGCTTTTGACGCCTACACGATTTCCAATCGTGCTCCTTCGGCCACTCGGACAACTCTCCGTTAAATGCGAAAGTCAGTATACACGAGGAATCGCAAAGTGCAAACAGAAAAGTTGGCATTTTTTAAAACGCTTGGCCGCGCTTGGCGTTGCAGTGGGGTTTGAGGTGCCAAAAAACGGCTTCCGACCAGCGTGGTTGATCAACTCAATTGTTCAAAAGGAGTATTCATAAGCGACTTGGCAATGAATTTAAAAATCTTTGGGTGGTGCTGTGGACCACTGGTATGCATTTTGCGACCACAGCCTTGTGCCCGTTGACCTGCGGCTTGGCTCAGCTTGTCCCCACGGCACCGTATCTTGTCCACAGATCTGTCAAGCTTTTGGTCGGCATTTGGTTGGAATGCGCATGAAACGTGGTGCGAGTATGGGCATATGTGGAGGTCATGAGGTTGTAGCTGCATATTCTTGCGGCTTGGGAGGTTGAAAGATATTATTACCAAGTCTTTTCCTGCTTCAGGCGCACCTTCACGACCTGAAGCCACATTTGCCCAGAGGAGGTGACAATATGAAGGCTTATGAACTGCTGTTCTTTGTTGACCCGTCGCTCGACCCCGAGACTCGTCTCGCTGTTATGAAGCGTATCGATACCACGATCGCTGAGGGCGCTGGCAAGGTCGACTCCGTTGACGAGTGGGGCAAGCGCAAGCTCGCCTACGAGATCAACGACCTCACCGATGGTGACTACACCCTCATCAACTTCCACGCAGATCCTACCCAGATCGCCGAGCTTGATCGCGTCCTGCGCATCACCGACGCTGTGGTCCGCCACATGATCGTCCGTCGCGACGACCAGGAGTAAGACTGTCGTTTTGGACTGGGCTTGTGCCCCAAGAGGAAGTAGTGAGTTATGAGCATCAATCGAGTGAACATCACCGGTAACCTCACCCGCGATCCCGAGCTGCGCGCCACCGCCGGCGGAACCCAGGTTCTGTCCTTTGGCGTCGCCGTGAACGATCGTCGCCGCAACGCGCAGACTGGCGAGTGGGAGGACTATCCCAACTTTGTCGACTGCACCATGTTCGGCACCCGCGCCGAGGCCGTGAGCCGTTTCCTGGCAAAGGGAAACAAGGTCGCGATCGAGGGCAAGCTGCGCTACAGCTCTTGGGAGCGCGACGGCCAGCGCCGGAGCAAGCTTGAGGTCATCGTCGATGAGATCGAGTTTATGAGCTCCCGTGGTGGCCAGGGTGGCTACGATCAGGGCGGTTACGCCCCCGCAGCTCCCGCGCCCGCAGCACGTCCTGCCGCACCGGTGGCTACGCCGCCCGCGGTCGACGTCTACGATGAGGACATCCCGTTCTAAGGGTTGTTCACCTATTTTTGAGTGAGAGGCGGCTTCGGTTCGCCGAAGTTGCCAAACGAAAGGTATTTTGACATGGCTAATGATTTTTCTGCACGTCAGCCGCGTCGTAAGTACTGCCAGTTCTGCAAGGAGAACACTGAGTTCATCGACTATAAGGACACTCAGCTTCTCCGTAAGTACATGACCGACCGTGGCAAGATCAAGCCCCGTCGCGTCACTGGCGCTTGCACGCAGCATCAGCATGACATCGCCAACGCCATCAAGCGCGCCCGCGAGATGGCTCTCCTGCCGTACACCGTCCCCGTGGTTTCCTCTCGTGGCAACCGCGACCGCGGCTAAGAAGGGAGACGCATCATGAAGGTTATTCTTCTCGATGAGATCAAGGGCAAGGGCGGCGAGGGTGACGTCGTAGAGGTCGCTCAGGGTTACGCTGAGAACTTCCTGTTCCCCAAGAAGCTCGCTGTTGCCGCCACCAAGGGCAACCTCAAGCAGCTTGACGAGCGTCGCAACAACATCGCCAAGCGCGAGGCCGTCCGTCTGGCTACCGCCAACGAGACCAAGGCTGCCTTCGAGGGCAAGACGGTCACCGTTGACGTCAAGGTCGGCGACGAGGGCATCCTCTTTGGCTCCGTTACCGCCGCTATGATCGCTGACGCCATCAAGGCTCAGCTCGGTATGGACATCGACCGCAAGCGCGTCGAGCTCGGTAAGCCCATCAAGGTTGCCGGTGCCCACACCGTTGCCATCTCGCTGTACCGCGAGATCAAGGCCGAGGTTGTCGTTCTCGTCGGCGTTACCGCCGAGGAGCTCGCTGCCGAGGCTGAGGTCGAGGAGGCCGCTGAGGTCGCCGAGGCCGAGACCGCCGAGGTCGAGACTGAGGCTGCTGCCGAGTAGCATTTGCTGCAACGCAACAATCTTGTTCTAAGAAGGGCGCTCTGGAAAACCAGGGCGCCCTTTTGTTTTTTGCGCTGAGTGAGTGTCATGGTGAACGTTGCGTCGAAGTCCTATATACAGGACCGTTCATCCGTTTGGTTCGGTGATGATTGGCGGCGCGCGGCGCGTTTTGGGACCGTGGCTGATACTATGGATGCTCGCAAGCGATATGAATGAGGATGCTCATGGCATATGACGATAGGGAGACCGGGCTGACGGTTGAGGACCGCGGCTCAAAGTTGGGTCTTCCCCAAAACCAAGATGCAGAGGCCAATGTACTGGCCGCTATGCTGCTATCGCCCGAGGTGGTCGAAGAGGCCCAGGTCGAGCTGCAGCCCGATGACTTCTACCGCCCCATTCATAAGACCATCTATACCGCGATGGTCGATATGTACAACAGCCGCATTCCCATCGACTCTATCTCGCTGATCGATTACCTGCGAAGCATCAACAAGCTCGATGCCGTGGGTGGCGAAGCGTACATTTTGGAGTTGATGGGTCAGACCCTGTCGCTCGTGAACTGGCAGCACCATGCCGCCATCGTCCGTCGCGACTCGATGCTGCGCGAGCTGATCGGCGCCACCAACGAGATTAACGCGCTGGCCTATAACGCCCCCACCGACACCAAAGAGGTCGTGGAGCTGGCCGAGAGCAAACTGCTCAAGGTCACGGCACGCGAGGTCAAGTCGAGCTACAAGACGCTGACTGAGTTTATGGTCGAGGCCTATAACGAGGCCGAGGAAGTGTGCCAGGCCGGTGGCCAGGCTGCGGGCGTGCCCACGGGCTTCCCATCGCTCGACCGCATGCTCATGGGCTTCCGCGAGGGTCAGCTCATCATCATCGGCGCCCGTCCTGCTGTAGGTAAGACGTCGTTCGCCCTGAATCTGGCGCTCAACGCTGCCGCTGCCGGTTATACCGTCGGCTTCTTCTCGCTGGAGATGTCGGGCAAGGAAATTGCCCAGCGTCTGATTTGCGCCTACGCCATGATCTCGATCAGTGACTTCCGCATGGGCCGCATTAGCCCCGAGCAGTGGGCCAATATCAACGAGGCCACGCAGACCTTGTCCAAGCTCGATATTCTGATTGACGATACGCCCGGCACCACAGTGACCGAGATTCGCGCCAAGAGCCGCCGCATGCTCCATAACAAGGAGAAGGCAATCATCATCCTGGACTACCTGCAGCTGGTGAGTCCTCCGCCGGGACGCCGCTCCGAGAGCCGTACCGTCGAGGTTTCGGAGATGTCGCGTGGTCTGAAGATCATGGCCAAGGAGCTCAAGATCCCGCTCATCGCGCTGTCGCAGCTTTCGCGTCAGGTTGAATCCCGTACCGGCAAGCGCCCGCAGCTTTCCGACCTTCGTGAATCGGGCTCCATCGAGCAGGACGCCGATATCGTTATGTTCTTGGACCGCTCCGCCGACGAGGCCGAGGCCTCGCGCGACGATCGACCCGACGAGGGCGTCACGCGTATCGTCGTGGCCAAGAACCGTTCGGGCCCGATCGGCGACGTCGACCTGATGTTCCTGCCGGCATCCACCAAGTTCTATGAGCTTGATGGGGCACATGCCGAGGAGTAGGACAGGCGCCCGTTGCACGGGTATACTGGGAATGTTTTGTGCTTCTGCGTGCCGGCGTGGCGCGTAGACAGTCCATGAATGTAAGGAGTAAACATGCCGTCAACCGTTTTGGTCGGTGCCCAGTGGGGCGATGAGGGCAAGGGTAAGATTTGCGACCTGGTCGCCGGCGACTTCGATGCCGTCGTGCGCTACTCGGGCGGCAACAACGCCGGTCACACCATCGTCGTCAACGGCAAGAAGTACGGCCTGCACCAGGTGCCCTCCGGCATCATGTATTCCGACCACGTGTCGGTGATCGGTAACGGCTGCGTCGTCAACCCCAAGGTTGTCCTTGAGGAGATCGATATGTTCGAGGCCGACGACATCACCACCAAGAACCTCAAGATTAGCGGCAACGCGCATGTCATCATGCCGTACCACATCGATCTGGATGGCGCCTTTGAGCAGAAGCTCGGCAAGAAGAACATCGGTACCACCAAGCGCGGCATCGGTCCGTGCTATCAGGACAAGATGGCCCGCATTGGCCTGCGCATGCAGGACATGCTGGACGAGGCGCTGTTCCGCGACAAGCTGGAGACCGCTCTCGCCCGCGTGAACCCCGAGCTCGAGCTCATCTACAACCTGCCCACCTACACCGTGGACCAGATTTGCGACGAGTACCTGCCGATGGCCGAGCGCCTGCGTCCCTACATCACCGAGACGAGCCTGCTGCTCAACAACATGATCGATGAGGGCAAGAACCTGCTGTTTGAGGGCGCCCAGGCGACGCTGCTCGACATCGACCATGGCACCTATCCGTACGTGACGTCTTCCAACTGCACCGCCGGCGGCGCCATTACCGGTTCCGGCGTCGGCATGAAGAACGTCGACCGCGTGCTGGGCGTCATGAAGGCCTATATCACCCGCGTCGGTTCGGGCCCCATGCCCACCGAGCTTTCCTATGAGTCCGAGGCCGGTCACACGCTGACCGAGGAGGGCTATGAGTACGGCGTGACCACCGGTCGCCGTCGTCGCTGCGGCTGGTTCGACGGCCCCATTGCCAACTACGCCTCGCGCGTCAACGGCCTCACCGATATCGCCATGACCAAGCTCGACGTGCTTTCGGCCTTCGACACCATCAAGGTGTGCGTGGCCTACGACGTCGATGGCGAGCGCTATACCAGCGTGCCCGAGCATCAGGTTCGCTTTGAGCACGCCAAGCCCATCTACGAGGAGCTTCCTGGCTGGAAGTGCGATATCACCGGCTGCCGCAGCTTTGAGGAGCTGCCGCAAGAGGCTCAGGACTACGTGGCGTTTATCGAGGATCTGGCACACACCCGCGTGACGTTCATTGGCGTTGGCGCTGGTCGAGAGCAGATCATCAACCGATTCTGGAAGTAATCGGGACTATTTGGTTATTGCGATATACCCCTTTGCAGCCCGGACGGGCGGCCGAGGGGTATATTTGCTTGCAAAGGGCTCGCGCGGAGCGGGCCGTTAATCCATAGAGGAGGCACCCTTGAAGGCGGACACTCAAACCATCGACATCCTGTTGTTGGGCAGCGGCGGCCGTGAGCATGCTTTGGCAGCTAAGCTCGCAGCATCACCGCGCGCCGGCAAGCTCTACATCGCGCCGGGTAACGGCGGCACCGCGAGCTGCGGCGAGAACGTTGTTCTCGACGACTGCGATCCTGCGGCCGTGGCGGCGTTTGCTCAGAGCCACGGATGCGGACTCGTGGTAATTGGCCCCGAGGCTCCGCTCGTGGCGGGCGTGGCCGACGCCGTGCGCGCGGCGGGTATTCCCTGCTTTGGCCCGGGTGCCGAGGGTGCCCGTATGGAGGGCTCCAAGCTATTCTCCAAGCAGCTCATGGAGCGTGCCGGCATTCCGACGGCCGCCTACGGCTCGTTCACCGACGAGGCTTCGGCTCTCGCCTACGTGCGCGAGCAGGGCGCACCGCTGGTCGTGAAGGCTGACGGCCTGGCCGCAGGCAAGGGCGTCATCGTGGCGACCGAGCTCGAGCAGGCCGAGGAGGCCGTGCGCGAGTGCTTTGGCGGCACCTTCGGCGATGCCGGCAACACCGTGGTCATCGAGGAGATGCTGACCGGCCCCGAGTGCTCGCTGCTGGCCTTTACCGACGGCAAGACCGTGCGCCCCATGGCCACCTCGCAGGACCACAAGCGCGCGCTCGAGGGCGACAAGGGCCCCAACACCGGCGGCATGGGCGTCTACAGCCCGGTGCCCATCGTGACCGACGAGGAGCACGCCACCATGGTGAAGGTCATGGAGCAGACCGTGGCCGAGCTTGCTGCCGAGGGTATCGACTACCGCGGCTGCCTGTACGGCGGCTTTATGCTCACGCCTGCCGGTCCCAAGGTACTGGAGTTCAATGCCCGCTTTGGCGACCCCGAGACGCAGGTCGTGCTGCCGCGCCTTAAGAATGACCTGGTCGAGGTCATGCTGGCTTGTGCCAACTGCGAGCTCGATCAGATTGAGCTCGACTGGCGTGACGAGTGGGCCGTGGCCATTGTCCTGACGAGCGCGGGTTATCCCGGCAGCTACGAGAAGGGCAAGGTCATCACCGGTATCGCCGATGCCGAGGCCATGGAGAACGTGACCGTGTACCACGCGGGCACTGCCGTGGTGGACGGCCAGCTCGTGACCAATGGTGGCCGCGTGCTTGCCGTGACCGCTCTGGGCGACACGTTCGAGAACGCTCGCAACCTTGCCTACGAGGCCTGCGAGAAGATTGATTTTGAGGGCAAGACCCTGCGTCACGACATCGGCCTGCGCGCGCTGCGCGGCCGCGACGCCTGGGATGCCTAAAATCCGAGAGGAATGAGACGGATGGACGAGAAGAACGAAGAGCTCATGGACGCGCAGATCGTCGAAGAGGACAGCCGCATGTATGGGCACGCCGAGGGCGAGCCTGGTGGCGAGGTCGCTGACGAGCCGGCACTGGTGCTGGGCGACGACGACCCGCACGATGCCGAGCTGCACGAGAAGATTCTTTCGGAGGAGTGCGCCTGGAAGGGCAAGATCCTTGACGTCCACCGTCTTGAGGTTGAGCTGCCCAACGGTCACCGCAGCGCCCGCGATATCGTTCGCCATCCGGGTGCGGCGGCCGTTGTGGCACTGACCGAGAGCGGCAAGATCGTACTGGTGCGTCAGTACCGCACCGCCATCGACCGCGTGACGGTCGAGATTCCCGCCGGCAAGCTCGATCCAGGCGAGGACCCGCTCGATTGCGCCAAGCGCGAACTGCACGAGGAGACGGGCTTTAGGGCTGGTCGTATTCGCTTTTTGACGTCGATTGTCACGTCCTGCGGTTTTTGCGATGAGATCATCCACATCTACTTGGCCACCAAGCTCGAGTTTGATGCGCCCAACCCCGATGATGACGAGTTTGTCAACGTGGACCTGGTGCCGCTGCACGAGCTGATCGACGCCGTGCTCGACGGCAAGATCGAAGACGCCAAGACCGTCGTGGGCGCCTTGGCCTGCGATAGCATCGCGCACCGACTAGGCGGAGCGGAGCTTTAACGAGCGGGGATGATCCCGCAGGTTTGTGTAAGTCAGCGAAAGTGCTCCATTTGAGACAAGGTGGCCTAAAAGAGGAGGGAAGCGTATGGATATACGCGACCGACGATTGAAGGCCAGATTGTCCAAATGGAGCACTTGCAGCGTCGAGACGAAACGCGGTTTGGTAAAACCGCGTAAGGTGATTATGTTTAAGAGGTTTCTTTCGTATTACGAGCCCCAGATGGGGCTTTTTGTTGCTGATACTGTTTGTGCTCTGGTGCTTGCCGCCATTGACCTGGCGTTCCCCATTATCCTGCGCAATTTGACCGGTGGGCTGTTTACTCAGGGTCAGGCTGCTATTATGCAGGCGCTCGGCATGATCGCGGTGGGCTTGGTGCTGATGTATGCCGTCCGCTGCGCCTGCCGCTATTTTGTGAGCTATTGGGGTCACGTGATGGGCGCGCGTATGGAGTCCAAAATGCGCGAGGACCTGTTTGACCAGTATGAGCGCTTTAGCTTTGCATACTTCGACCGCAACAGCTCGGGCGACATGATGAGCCGCGTGGTCAACGACCTGTTCGATATCTGCGAGGCGGCGCACCACGTGCCCGAGTGGATCATCATCTGCGGCATCGAGATCATCGGCTCGTTTGTGATCCTCTTTACCATTGCCCCGGTGCTGGCGCTCGCCATGGCCGTGGTGACGGCGGCGTTTGCGGTCATCATGTTTTGGCAGAACATGCGTATGCGCGAGGTTTTTAGCGACAACCGCAAAAAGATCAGCGGCATCAATGCGCAGCTGCAGGATTCGCTTGCGGGCATGCGCGTAGTCAAGAGCTTTGCCAACGAGGAGACCGAGCGCGCCAAGTTCCGTGCCTCTAACGATCGCTACCTTTCGTCCAAGGAGAACATGTATCACGCCATGGGCGTCTATACCGCGACGTATGGCCTGCTCTCGGGTGTGCTCTATGTGATCGTGGTGCTGCTGGGCGGCTGGCTGGTCGCCCAGGGACAGCTGCAGGCGGTCGATATGGCGACCTTTGCACTCTATATTTCGCTGTTCTGCACGCCGCTCGAGACGCTCGTCAATTCGGCCGAAACGTATCAGAAGGCTATCGCCGGCTTTAAACGTATGGACGAGGTGCTCTCGACCGCGCCGGATATCCAGGACAAGCCGGGCGCTACGGATCTGCAGGTGACTGCCGGCGCCGTGGAGTATCACGACGTGTGCTTTAACTACGAGGATGTCGAGCTGGGCGAGGGCTATGCCGACGAGCGTCCCGTTATCGACCATATGAATCTGTCCATCAAGCCCGGGCAGACCATCGCGCTGGTTGGCCCTTCGGGCGGTGGCAAGTCCACGACCTGTTCGCTGCTGCCGCGCTTTTATGACGTGGCTGCCGGATCCATTAGCATCGACGGCCAGGACGTGCGCGATGTGACGCAGCAGAGCCTGCGCCGCGCCATCGGCCTGGTGCAGCAGGATGTCTATCTATTTGACGGTACGATTGGCGAGAACATCGCCTACGGCAAGCCGGGCGCCACGGCAGAAGAGATCGCCGAGGCCGCCCGTCGCGCCAACATCGATGCCTTTATCGAGTCGCTTCCGCAGGGCTACGACACCGTGGTGGGCGAGCGCGGCAGCCGTCTTTCGGGCGGACAGAAGCAGCGCGTTGCCATCGCGCGCGTGTTTCTCAAGAACCCCAAGATCCTGATTTTGGACGAGGCGACGAGTGCTTTGGATAACGAGAGCGAGGAGGCGGTGCAGGAGTCACTCGAAGAGCTGGCACGCGGCCGCACCACGATTATTATCGCCCACCGTCTTTCGACCATTAAGCATGCCGATGAGATTGCGACCGTTGAGCATGGTCGCGTTGTGGAGCGTGGCACGCACGAGGAGCTTCTCGCCCGTGGCGGCACCTATGCCCGTTACTATCGAATGCAGTTCGAAGGTGCGCGTGCGCACGAGCTCGACTGATTGATATGACAGGAAGTTTATGGCTGACAAGAACCCTTTGACTCCGGAAGAAGTGACGGAGTTATTCTCCGAAATCGATGCATCCGGCGTCTTGGATCCCACGCTCGCCAAAAAGCGTACCGAGCGCATGCGTGAGAAGGAGGCTGCGGCCAAGCGCGGTGACAAAGCGGCGCTAGCACAGCTGCGCAGCGAGGACCGCGCGAGCCAGGCAAAACATATCGACCCGCTGTCCGAGGACGATCCTTCGGGCTCGCAGGTGAGCCATACCATTACGAAGACCGCGATGGCCGTGGTCATCGGTATTTTGGTGCTGATCGTGGGCATGCAGATCGGCTACGGCGTGATGCGCCGTCTGAATACCGCCAACCTGTCCGAGAGCGTTTCGGTTGATACCGTTTCTACAGCACTCAAGGGTGGACTCGAGTGGGGCAACGGCTTTACGCAGTTCCCGCTCGACTTTACCGTCGATGAAGCCGATGAGCGTACGGGCACGGTCGAGGTGACGGTGTTGGACACATCGTCTGCCAACGAGCTCGAGCTGCTGTCCAACGGGCAGATCCAGGCCGCGGCGCTTGCGACCAACGCGCTGCTCAACGACAAGATCGACCGCGTGGTGTATAACGTTCACGCCTATATCGACGAGGATAGCAACATTCAGCACGATTCCTTCTTTGGCATGTTCCCCGCGCGGGGCCACCAGAGCGCCATTTTGACGTTCGTGTGGACCAAGAGCTCATCCAACGCCACGAGTATCGACTGGAAGATGCGCATCGTGAGTATGGATGACACCATCGCCGAGCGCATTCAGAAGCAGGTGAACTCGGTGTCGTCGTTGATTGAGGACCCGGTGGTGAGCCAGACCAAGATTGACGAGGAAAAGGCCGAGCGTGACCTGGAACATCGTCTGCATGGCCGCGAGATTTTCCGCGGCGGCAAGCCCGATCGCACACCGTCCGAACTGCTGGAGCAGGACAAGAGAAAGTAAGACGTCATCATCCCGCGTGAGCCACAAGCCTCGCGGGATGATTTTTCTGGGACGGGGATTAAAAAACATTATGCATAGAAAGTCATAATTATCATTTCGTAAACATTTCGATGAAATTAACGCCATGAGGCATGCTTGCGGTTACAATACCGCGAGGCCTAACTACACACCTTTAAGCCGGTCCTGTGAGACCGGGAAGGAGAATTATGGCGAACAACCATACCGCGGGCGCTGCCGCCCGCACCTTCGCGCCCAGCGAGCTTTGCCAGCGCATGCTGGCCAAAACCAGCAAGGGCACCTGCGGTCCCTGCATCCTGTATCTTGAGGATGGGACCATTTTTTATGGACGTGCATGCGGCGCCGAGGGCACCGCGACCGGCGAAGTCTGCTTCAACACCTCGCTCGAGGGCTACTTTGAGGTCATGACCGACCCGAGTTATGCCGGCCAAATCGTAACCATGACCTATCCGCAGATCGGCAACTACGGTATCGACGAGACCGACGTCCAGTCGGCCTTCCCCGGCGACGCCGTGCGCCCTGCGAGCGCTCCGGCTATGCGCGGCATGATCGTTCGCGACATGTGCGCCACGCCTTCTAACTGGCGCTCGGCCGTCAGCGTGCCGGAGTACCTGCGTGCACACGGCATCGTCGCTATCGAGGGCGTCGACACCCGCGCCCTGGTGCGCCACCTGCGCGACAACGGCTCCAAGATGGGCATTATCTCGACCGAGATCTTCGATGTCGACGAGCTTGCCGAGCGTCTGGCCGCAGCGCCCGCGCTGGTAGGCGAGAACCTGGTCAAGACCGTAAGTTGCCCCGCGCCTCACGAGTTTGCCGCCGTCGACCTGCCTGCCACGCATGACTTTGCGCTTTCGACTGCCGCTCCTGCCCGTCACAAAGTGGTCGCCTACGACTGCGGTGTGAAGCGCGGCATTCTGGAGGGGCTGGTCCGCGCCGGCTGCGACCTTACCGTCGTGCCGTGGGACACGCCCGCGAGTGAGGTGCTCGACATGAATCCCGACGGCGTCTTTTTGTCCAATGGCCCCGGCGACCCCGACGCCGTGGTGGAGACCTACGAGCAGGTGCAGCAGCTGATCGGCAAGGTGCCGGTCTTTGGCATTTGCCTGGGCCATCAGATGATCAGCCTGGCCTGCGGCGCCCAGATGGAAAAGCTTAAATTCGGTCACCGCGGTGGCAACCAGCCGGTCATGAACCTGGTAAGCCGTCGCGTGGAGATTACCGCGCAAAACCATGGCTTTGGCCTGCTGTTCCCCAGCCTGGGCAAGCTTGTCCCCGAGCTTTCCGGCGGCGAGACCGAGCATGCGGCCGATGGAGATCTGCGCGTCTGGGTGCGCCGCGGAATCGCGCCGGTCGTGATGAACGAGCGCTTTGGCCGCATTCGCCTAACACATGTGAACCTCAACGACGGCACCGCCGAGGGTATCCAGCTGCTCGACGCCCCGTGCTTCTCGGTCCAGTACCACCCCGAGGCCTCGCCTGGCCCCACCGATGCCCACTATCTCTTTACCGCCTTTACGCGACTCATGGACGGCGAGGAGAACTACCTGGACATCGACACCGCGAAGGACCGCCTTGCCGGCTGGAATTTTGCCGACGATGGTTCCGCCGTTCTACCGAACGGCGGACCGGTCGACGCTGCGGCTGCATCTGGCACATCATCTTGCCGCTCTGCTTCGGACGCGCGGGCATAAGCCCAGCGCGCCCTCGCATCACGGCAACCTGATGCACCAGCTGCACCCTCGCTGACTTTTCCAAAACATTGAGTCAGCCTCTCTAGGAGGTTTTAAACATGCCGAAACGTACTGACATCAAGCGCATCCTCGTCATTGGTTCGGGCCCCATCGTTATTGGCCAGGCCTGTGAGTTCGACTACTCCGGCGCCCAGGCCTGCAAGGTGCTCAAGGAGGATGGCTTTGAGGTCATCCTGGTCAACTCCAACCCGGCGACCATCATGACCGACCCGGGTCTTGCCGACCGCACCTATGTCGAGCCCATCACCACGGAGTTTATCGAGCGCGTAATCAAGAAAGAGCGCCCGGACGCGCTGCTGCCCACGCTGGGCGGCCAGACCGGTCTGAACGCCGCCGTCGAGCTGGCAAAGGACGGCATGCTCGACAAGTACGGCGTCGAGATGATCGGCTGCGACCTGGCCGCTATCGAGCGCGGCGAGGACCGCAGGCTCTTTAATGAGGCCATGGCCGAGATCGGCCTGGAGGTCGCGCGCTCGGGCTATGCCTATAGCGTGGCTGACGCCGAGGCCATCGCCGAGCGCGTGGGCTATCCCTGCGTGCTGCGTCCGAGCTTTACCCTCGGTGGCGCCGGCGGCGGCATCGCGCATACCCACGAGGAGCTCGTCTCCATCGTGAGCCAGGGCCTTGAACTCTCGCCCGCCCACGAGGTGCTGGTCGAGGAGTCCATCGAGGGCTGGAAAGAGTATGAGATGGAGGTCATGCGTGACCACGCCGGCAACGGCATCATCGTGTGCTCCATCGAGAACCTCGACCCCATGGGTGTGCATACCGGCGACTCCATCACCGTGGCGCCGGCGCAGACGCTCTCCGACCTTGAGTATCAGCGCATGCGCGTGGCCTCGCTCGCCATCTTGGAGAAGATCGGTGTCGAGACCGGTGGTTCCAACGTACAGTTTGCCGTGAACCCCAACACCGGCCGCCTGATCGTCATCGAGATGAACCCGCGCGTGAGCCGCTCGTCCGCCCTCGCTTCCAAGGCCACAGGTTTCCCCATCGCCAAGGCTGCCGCGCGCCTGGCCGTGGGCTATACGCTCGACGAGATCGTTAACGACATCACCAAGGCTACGCCCGCCTGTTTTGAGCCCACAATCGACTACTGTGTGGTCAAGGTGCCGCGCTTTGCCTTCGAGAAGTTCAAGGGTACCGACCCCACGCTCACCACGCGCATGAAGGCCGTGGGCGAGATCATGGCGATTGGCCGCACCTTTGAGGAGGCCTTCGGCAAAGCCATGCGCTCGCTGGAGGACGGTCACCAGGGTATCTGCGCCGGTGGCAAGGAGGGTGCCGATAAGCTGAGCGACGATGAGCTCGCTCAAGCCGTGGCCACGCCGACCGAGCACCGCATCTTCTTTGTGGTCGAGGCCCTGCGCCGTGGCTGGGACATCGCTCGCATCCATGCCATCTGCGGCATCGACCCGTGGTACCTCAACCGCATCAACGACATGGTGCAGGTTCAGGAGAGCATCCGCGGCCTGCGTGTGGAGGATATCGACGCCGACGCGATGCGCCTGCTCAAGCAGTACGGCACGAGCGATGCCGAGATCGCTGCGCTGACCGGCTCGGACGAGCGCTTTGTGCGCGCCTATCGCAAGGGTCTGGGCGTGGTTCCCAGCATGAAGACGGTCGATACCTGCGCTGCGGAGTTCTCGAGCGCCACGGAGTACCACTACAAGACGTACGAGAACATCTACCGCACGAGCCCGGATGCCAAGAAGTGCGTGGCTCCCGACGAGACCACGCCGGCGGACAAGCCCAAGGCGATGATCCTGGGCGCCGGCCCCAACCGCATTGGCCAGGGTATCGAGTTCGATTACTGCTGCGTGCACGCGAGCTATGCGCTGGCGGCCCGCGGCTTCGAGACCATCATGGTCAACTGCAATCCCGAGACCGTTTCGACCGACTACGACACGTCCGACCGTCTGTACTTTGAGCCGCTCACCTACGAGGACGTCATGGATGTCATCGATGTTGAGCGACCCGACGGCGTCGTGGTGACGCTCGGCGGCCAGACTCCGCTTAAGCTGGCGCGCATGCTCGAGGAGAGCGGCGTGAACATCATGGGCACCAAGCCCGATGCCATCGACTTTGCCGAGGACCGCGAGCGCTTTGCCGCCCTGCTCGACAAGCTGGGCATTATGTATCCGCCGGCGGGCCAGGCAACCTCGTTTGAGGAGGCCGAGGCCGTGGCCGCGCATATTGGCTACCCGCTGCTGGTGCGTCCGAGCTACGTGCTGGGCGGCCGCGGCATGATGATCGCCTACGATGCCGAGCATCTGCGCGATTACATGGCCGAGGCTGCGCGCATTAGCCCCGACTACCCGGTGTATCTGGACCGCTTCTTGGAGGGCGCGATCGAGTCCGATGTCGACGCCCTGTGCGATGGCGAAGAGGTCTACATCGGCGGCATTCTGGAGCATATCGAGGAGGCCGGTATTCACTCCGGCGACTCTGCGACCTGCATTCCGCCGTTCAGCTTTAGCGAGAGCCTGCAGGCAAAGCTTCGCGAGACTACGCGCCGCATCGCGATGGCGCTGGGCGTACGCGGCCTGGTCAACGTGCAGTACGCCATTAAGGGCGAGACCGTCTATGTGATCGAGGCCAACCCGCGTGCCAGCCGTACCGTGCCGTTTATCTCCAAGGCCACCGGCGTGCCGCTGGCCAAGTGCGCGGCGCGTATCATGGCAGGCGATTCCATCGCGAGCCTGGGCCTGCCGAGCGACGAGCGTCAGCTGGACTGGTTCTGCATGAAGGAAGCCGTTATGCCCTGGGGCCGTTTCCCGGGCGCCGACGTTATCCTGGGGCCCGAGATGAAGTCTACGGGCGAGGTCATGGGTATCGCCAAGAGCTATCCCGAGGCATATGCCAAGACGCAGCTGGCGATTGACTACAAGCTGCCCGACCCGAGCGCCGGCAAGGTGTTCATTAGCGTGTGCGACCGCGACAAGCGTCATATCCTTTCGGTCGCGCGTATCCTGCGTTACCTGGGCTTTGACATCTGCTCCACCGAGGGCACGGCGCGCGTGCTGCGCGGCGGCAACGTGACCTGCGAGGTTGTGGAGAAGATCAGCGGCCCGCACGACGGCGAGCGTCCCAACATCGGCGACCTCATCGCCGATGGCAAGATTGCGGTGATCATTAATACGCCATACGGCCCGGGCTCGCGTGGCGACGGTTATCTGCTGCGCACCGAGGCCGTGCGCCGCGGCGTGACCTGCGTGACCGCGATGTCTGCCGCCAACACGTACGTGAGTGCCATCGAGGCCGTGCGCGAGGACCAGCAGGGTCACGGCAGCGCCAACGACATGGGCATGGACGTCATCGCCCTGCAGGACCTGCCGCAGCACACGGTGTAGTTGACCTGGCCGGCCGGGGCGGCAGCCGGACACTTTCTCTCGGAAACTGGGCTTCGCGAAGTTTTCCGAGAGAAAGGACCGCCTCCCGCCCCGGCCTGCGGTGATTCAATAGCACCGTGTGCTGCCGAAGGGGCTTTGCGCGATGACTAGGGCTGAATAGAAAATGAGTGCGGGCGCCGTCGTTCATTCGAACGACGGCGCCCACGTTATATAGGAGGGACTTTCAGCCTCGTCAACCTCCCATTCCAAACCAAATCAGCCAACGTACGTCATGGCAATATCCGGTAGGTCGCAGGGTGTCCCGCGGCGGGCTGGGTTATTTAGCTGAGCGACTTTGCGAAGCAAGGGGAGCGAAGATAAAAACCCAGCCCGCCCCCGACGCACTGTGTCTAGACGGATTGCACCTCCCCCTGTTTCTAGAGATAAATACCATTTAGCGGTGATATTCAACCGTTCAAGATATTGTGTAATGGCATATTACGTCATATGACGTAATATGCCATTAGCAGTCAAGGATGATTGTCTGTGTTCAAGTCGAGAAAGGGGCAAAATGATTAAACTGTGTCGCGTCGATAGCCGGTTAGTGCATGGGCAGACCGTGTTCTCTTGGTATCCAACGCTTGAAGCAAACGCTATTCTTGTGGTTTCAGATGAGTACGCCGCAAGCAAAGAGCGAATTCAAGCGCTGCGAATTGCAAAACCCGCTGATGCCAAATTGGTTGTCAAAAGTGTAGAAGATTCCATCGTGGCCCTTAACGGAAGCGCGGTGGATAAATACGAGCTAATTGTTGTTGCGGGAAATGTACATGACGCCTGTGAAGTTGCGCGTGCGTGTCCAAAAATAACGTCTGTGAATTTAGGCGGCGCTCGACCGTTGGGGGATAGCGTAAAGGAGCTTGGCCCTGCTGTGCGCCTTTCCCAATCCGATATTAATGAAATTAAGAAAGCCATGGCTGATGGAATCGAGTTCGAGGTAAGGCAGGTTGCTAGCGAGAAAAAACGCATCGTAACAAGTTTTGATTTGTAGGAAGAGGGAGAAATATGCTGCTTCAGGCTTTTCTGGTTGGTCTTGCCGCTGCGATAGGTCAATCGGATTATTTACTCGGTACTGCGATGGTCGAGCGGCCGATTGTCCTCGGAGCGATCGTCGGTATTTTTTTGGGTGATATTCCGACTGGCGTTATTGTTGGTTTCCAGCTCGAACTCGCGTTCATGGGGGTCTGGCAGGTTGGTGCTGCCGTGCCGCCCAACGTAATTGTTGGTTCAGTTTTGGGAACAGCCTTTGCGATTACTATGGGTGCGGGTCCCGAGACCGCTCTGACTATTGCTATGCCCACTGCGGTGCTTGCCGGCATGTTTGACAGCCTTATGTATAGCGTTGTTACGCCTCCTATGGCTGTCTGGGCTGATCGTGGTGCCGAAAAAGACGACCCCAAAACGATTGCAGCCGCTATGTGGACCAATGGAATTCTCTACATCATTGCGCTTGGCTTGATTTGCGGCGTGGCTTTTTACGTTGGAAATGATGCTGTTCAGGCACTGATTGACGCCATTCCTGATTGGCTTACGAATGGGCTTACGATCGCAACGGGTATTCTGCCCGCGCTTGGATTTGCGCAGCTTATGTCAATCCTGTCCACCAAGGAGCTGAGCTTCCTATTCTTTGGAGGCTTCTTGCTGAGTGCCTATCTAAACATTCCGACGATCGGTATCGTGGCGTTTTCGCTGATCCTGATTGGGATTCTCAATATGGCTCACATTTTTATGCCTGCCAGTGCGGCGGTCGCTAAGGAGGTTGACGATGACAACGAATTCTAATGATGTTCTTGAGCTCTCGCCGGAGTCAAATAAATCGACCGATAAGAGAATAACCAAGAAAGACTTAAAGGCGTTATTTTGGCGCAGCTTTCCACTCAACATCATGTGGAGCTTTGACCGACAAATGAACGTTGGTTTCTGCTACGACATGATTCCGGCAATCAAGCGGTTATACGATAAGCCTGAAGACCGGATCGAGGCATATAAGCGTCATCTTGAGTTCTACAATATTCAAGTTACGTTTAATCCTCTGGTCGCCGGCATTGTGGCCTCCATGGAGGAGGAAAACGCCAACAATCAGGACTTTGACACCGCCTCAATTAACGCCATGAAAGCATCGCTTATGGCTCCGCTTTCCGGTATTGGAGATTCACTGATTGCCAGTACGCTTCGCATGATTGCGACGGGCGTTGTGACAGGACTTTGCCTTTCGGGCAGTCTGCTCGGCCCAATCCTGTTCCTGCTTCTTTATAATGTCCCAACGATCCTGATCCGCTGGTTTGGGCTTCAGTATGGTTATTCGCTTGGCAGTGGCATGATTTCGAAGCTGAACGATTCTGATGTAATGCACAAAGTTACGTCCGGCCTGGCGATTGTGGGACTAATGGTAGTTGGTGGAATGGTGGCGACCACCGTTGCAGTTACCACTCCGCTCGCTCTTAACTTCGGCGACACCGCGTTTAAGTTGCAGGAAACGCTCGATGGGATATTCCCGGCTCTTTTGCCGCTCTGCGCGTTCGGGATCATGTGTCTTTGCAATAAGAAACAGGTCAAAATTATTTGGCAGATTGTGGGCATTCTCGCTGCGGGTATTGTGCTCGGCGTCCTGGGGATTTTGGGCTAGAGAAGGCGTCCATCTTTTGAGATGCTGAACTCGAAGGACGATGCGTCTGCTCGCCAAACGGTTTTCGAATAGTGGAGCGGCATTTCATTGCAGGCATATGTGACGTGCTCGACAACGCTCACGGGGGCTCCAACGATATAACCGAGAAGGTTTGCTTCTTGGAGCCCCGCTATTCCTGCGGTGATTTTGAGTTTCTCAATACCGGTTGCGATGCTGTAATGGTTGGCGATCAGGTCGAAAAGACTGGCATTGTCTGTGAGAAGCTCCAGTAGTCCGGGTAGAGTGCCCTGCGTTGCATAAATGGTGTCGATGGCGCAGGGGGCATTTTCGATATAAACCAAGCGCGCAACTCGTTGCACTACGGTTCCGTTGTCAATTTTGAGCTCCCGTGCAATGTGGGCATCAGCCTTGATCAAGCCTGTTTCCAAGATGGACTTGGTTGTTTTATCGCCGTATTGGGGGTCGGAGCTCAAATTGAAAATGGTGCTTGTTCCTCGTTTCAGGGTGAGCTTCGATGGGTTTACGAATGTCCCCTTGCCTCGCAGGCGGTAGAGCAAGTTTTGGTCAATGAGATTCTGTACGGCGCGTCTTACGGTGATCCTGCTTACTTTGTATTGCTTGCAAAGCTCGGTTTCGGTGGGAATCTGACTGCCGCCGGGGAGTTCGCCAGAAACTATTTTCTTGAGGATATCGTTTTCAACGGTCTGATAGAGAAGCTCTGGCTGAGTGAGCTCGTCTTTTGCTGCAGGCATGGTGGACCCCTTGGTCTTCAGTTTCTTTAGTACATAGATATACGACAACTGAGGACATCATAAGCCGTTATCTCAAAAGTTATGGAAATATCGATTTGGCGTTATCGCCGAGAGGGGATTTAAGATGGGCAGACAATACGACGAGGCGTTGATTGGCGCCATCTCCGGTCGCTCGTTTATAACCGAGAAGAGGGGACTCGAGGTTCAAATTCGTCCGGTTCCTGATGATGAAAGAGAGCATGTGCTTGACCCGCGAATTCTCGAGGTATCCCGCAAGAAGATGCGGAATGTTAGCATGTCTCCGAGCTGGACGAGCCTTATTGGAATGCGTCATCGCCCGGATAAGCCGACATACCGCCTACTCGATGGTGAGGTTCAGCGCGATGAGGTCCTCATGGAGGCAGCCGATCGCTATATAGATTTATTCGTCTGGACGCCACCAAATCATAAGGAGGCAAGTCCAGCGCTAGTTTACCTGCATGGCGGCGCGTTTATGGCGGGGAATGTTCTGCAATTTGAACATCAGCTCGAGTTCATCGCCGAAAAGTCTGGTGCAGTGGTGGTTTATCCGGAATACCGCTTGGCGCCGGAGACGGCATTTCCCGGGCAGATCGAGGATTGCGTTCTTGCTCTTGATTATGTGCGCGAGCATGCCGGGGATCTCGGAATCGATCCTCATAAAATAATGGTCGCCGGCGACTCTGCGGGAGGAAGCCTTACTAATGCGTGTGTTCAGCTCAGGGGTGCTGGAGCTGTAGCCCATGCCTTCGAAATCTATCCTGAAGTCGACCTTGCGGGCGAACAGGGCGAGGGATATGAGGATTTTCCTGCGATAGCCGATCAAGAGGACGTTGCGCGTTTTCGCATCGACCATCTTCGCGATTCGGACGGCCCGATGGTCGAACTTTGTGCACACGGAAAAATGTCTCCTCATGACCCGTTGATTTCTGCGCTAATGCTTGAGGACTGCACTGATTTCCCCCCGGTGACTATCGTGACATCCGAATACGATCCGCTTCGTATCCCCGATGAAAAATGGGCTACAAAATTACGGTCTTCAGGAATCGATGTCGAGGTCATCGAATATGCCGGATGTGACCATGGTTTCTTCGATCATTTTGGCGTGTACCCGCAATCGGAAGACGTGTGTTTGTTGATGGCTGAGAAGCTTAAAGAAATGGCTGTACAATAACGTCTCTCGGCGATAAGGGACTGAAGTCGCCTGTGTTTCTGCATTCGTGGTTCTCAGTCTGATTAAAAATGAGGCTTGCTCCTTGCCCGAGTGGGTGGGGAGCAGTTTGTTTTTTGTAGCGATACGAGGTGAGTGCCGCGCACTTTAGATCGCCATTTTGCTTCGCTGTATACCACTTGACGTAATAAAAGAGGCAAGGGCGGTGCGAGGGCCAACAGTCATTCTAAGCTCGGATTCGTATCCTAAAAGGTTGTTTCGGTTGCGTGGTACAATATAGCAAAAAAGAATGATAAAATGAATTCGAAAAAGAATTCATTTTTAGGAGGTATGTATGCCTGCTTTGCAGATGCTCGACAACCTTGTTCCAATTAGCGATTTCAGCCACGGTAAGGGCTCGGCTGCATTTTCGAAGGTTGGGGACGACAATCCAGTTGTGGTTCTCAAACACAACAAGCCAGCGTTTGTGATTGTGACACCCGATGAATATAGGGAAGCGAAGCAAGCGGAGGAGGACCTCGCCTTGTTAACGTTGGCACTTAAGAGAGTGGCTGTGGCACGTGACGATGCGCTTGTTTCCCTGTCTGATGTTATGGAAGAGCTGGGTGTGAGCCAGGACGAACTCGATCAGATGGATGAGGTCGAGTTTGAATGAGTGGGTACGAAGTCGCTTTCTACCCGGATGCTCTCAAGGATATTAAGCGTCTGGACGGCTCCCAACGAAAGATCGTCCTTAAGGCTATAGAAAAAATCAGAACGAACCCATTGCCGCAGAACGAAGGTGGATTCGGCAAGCCTCTTGGAAACAAGGCAGGTACGGATTTGACTGGCTTTATGAAAATCAAGCTCAGGGGAAGTGGCATTCGAATCGTGTACCGCCTCATCAGAATTAAAGAAAAGATGGCCATCGTAGTGGTAGGCGCTCGCGAAGACATGGAAGTCTACCGAACTGCTCAGAGACGAGAACTCGATTTCGAGAAATGGGCGGAAGAGAATATCTAGCTTTAACGATGAACGACGAGTGAGCGTTGGTGGGGCCCTGACGAATTAGATTCGTCAGGGTTTTTCGCTGAACCAATTGCCTTCAGTCTCCGTTGACCTTTCCTTCCAATTCATCAGCCAACGTACGTCATGGCAATTCCCGGTAGGTCGCAGGGCGCTTCGCGGGAGATCGGAAGAGCCATTTCCGATCCCATGGCAAGAGCCATTTCACGACCTTTGAACCACTTGACAATACCGCG
>JAGZGX010000040.1:0-11681 GCA_018367075.1 Collinsella sp. | reverse complement strand
GGAGGACAGCAACGCCTCCTTGGTTTTCTGCAGGTGGCTAATCGTCTTATCGATCTCATCGATCGCCGTTTGGAACTTGCGGCTCGCGATCTCGTAGTTGCGGCCGAAATCATTCTTGAACTTTTCCATCTTGGCTTCGAAGTTCGTGACGTCGATATTCTGCTGCTTGTACTCCGCCAGCTCCTGCTTATAGCGCAGCGAACCCATGGCGGCGTTGCGCAGCAGCGTGATCATGGGAATGAAGAACTGCGGGCGGATCACGTACATCTTCTCATAGCGGTAACTCACGTCGACTATCCCTGCGTTATAGAGCTCGCTTTCGGGCTCGAGCAGTGTGCAGAGCACCGCGTACTCACAGCCTTTCTGGCGACGATCGTGATCGAGTTTCTTAAAGAAGTCCTCGTTTTTGTGCTTGGTCGCGGTCTCGTCGTTCTCGTTTTTCATCTCGAACATAATCGAAATGACCTCGTTACCGCTTGCGTCGCACTCGCGGAAGATAAAGTCGCCCTTGGTGCCCTCGGACGCATCGTTATCCTTCTCGAAGTACGCGTTAGGAAACGCCGTCATGCGCAGACGGTTGAACTCGGTCTCGCAGTGCTGCTCGAGCGACTCGCCCACCATCTTGGTGGACAGGCGGACCTTCATGTCCTTAAGGCGCTCAATCTCTTCGTCCTTGTAGCGAATCAGGTCATCGCTCGCGCGCTTGGCCTGCGCAAGCTCGAGCTCGTGTGCCGCCTTGACCTGTTCCTCGCGAGAATCGCGCACCGCCAGCTCGCTCGTCAGTTTGGCACGCGCCTCATCGCGCTCTCGCTCCGCCGCGGCGACCGCCTCTGACAGGTTCATTTTTGCCATCAGTTCCTGCTCGCGCAGCTGGGCACGCAGGCCCTCGGCCTCTTGCTCGGACTGAGCCTTTGCGGCGGAAAACTTCTCTTGCACCTTCGCGCGATAGTCAGCAAGCGCGCGCTCAGCCTCGCTGCGAGCGGCATCGAGCTCACGCTGCGACTCTGCCGCGGCAGCGGCAAGCGCCATCTCCTGGGCCTTGTCCGCCGCGGCAAGCCTGGCCTGCAGCTCGGCAATCTGAGCGTCGCGTGCAGCTAAATCGTTTTGAGCAGCGTTGCGCGCCGCCGACTCGGCAAGCTTTGCTTCGTCATCTTTGCGCCCAAGCTGCGCACGCAGGCTATCAATCTCACGCTGGAGTTCGGCATTCTCTTTTTGAGCATTGGCTCGTGCCTCAACCGCCGCGCGCTGGCTTGCACTCTCGCGCTCTGCGGCAGCGCCCTCGAGCTTAGCGCGCAGCTCGGCAAGCTCAGCATCGCGCTTGGCAACCTCTTGCGCCAGTTTCTGATCCGCAGTGTTCTTCTGCTCGACAAGCTGGGCATTGCGCTGAGACTTTGCCTGTTGCAAGGCAGCCGTCGAACGCGAGCGCTCAAGCTCCAGCGCCTGCTCACCCTCACGCTGGACTGCCTTCACACGCTCATCCAGGTCGCGCGAGAACTCGGCATCGCGCACCTGCTTGACGATATCCGCATAGCCGGATGCATCGACCTTAAAAACTTCGCCGCAATGCGGGCACTTGATCTCGTTCATAGCAGCTCCTCGATGGACGCAAATATCAACCGGCTACACTCTACCGCGCCGCGCGGACAAAAAAGGCGCCGCCGCCATAATGGCAACGGCGCCAGAACCACCACAAAGGTGCCTGTCCCCTTTGTGGTGGCTCTGGCGCCCTATAACCCAAAGAAGCTAAGAATCTGATCGCGGCTTACGGGCTTGTACTCGTTGGCATCGAGACCGACATCGTAGCGAAAGATAGGGCGCTCGCGATCGCGGTTGCGTGCGTTGGCGCGGTCACCTCTGCTGTGGATATGCCCATGCAGCATAATGGCGCCACGTGCCTTGCCGTTCCAGCTGAGCATGGGGTAGTGGCTCATAACCAGACGATGGCCCTTGGCATAGCCGGGAGCAATCTCCAGGTAATCGCGCACGTCTTCCCAAATCCGCGGTACGTCGGAATCTTCCCAGTCGCCGTCATGGTTACCGCGGATGAGCGTCACGTTCTGGCATTCGATACGCTCGCGCAGGCGCACCGCCTCCGCCAGGGGCAAACGATAGGTAAAGTCACCCAGAATATAGAGGCGGTCGTCCGCAGCCACGCACTCATTGATGGCATCGATGACCTTGCGGTTCATCTCCTCGACCGAGCCAAACGGCCGGTCCATGTCGTGCAAGATATTCGTATCGCCCAGGTGCAAGTCGGCGGTAAACCACATCATCGTCTGTGTCCTCATTTCGCAACGTGTTCAACTCGTGCTAAGTATACAGACGCAGCGATGCGGCGGTTATCCAAAGAGCCCGCCGAACAGTCCGCGGCGGCGCTTGTCTTGCTTTTTCGAAGCGTCACCCTAAGTTTTCTTGTCCCGCCGTTTCTTACGGTCCTGTTCCAGATCATCGTCGTCGAGCAGCAGATCCCACTCAAACGGATCATCCGTCAAATCGAACAGGTCATCGTCGTCAAACATGGCCGCCTCCATTGCCGACTAGCGGGCATCCACCACATAGAGGCCAACGCGCACCTGGTGCCACGGGCTGCGCTCGGGGGCAACCTGTTGCACGCGGGCCTCAAATACGTCCTCGTGGCCGTAATACATCATCAAGGACAGCGGGCCGACCTCGTTTCCCGGAACGTAGCCAAGTTTGGTCTTGCCATAGTAGATCGCAACTGCCTCGGGGTCATGGGGATTATCGCGCTCGGCACACAGCGTCAGCTTATCGCCCGCTTTAAGATCGCCCAGGACCAAGGCGCCATCGGCATACTGAAATCCTGCAATGTGAAATGACAGAAGAACACGTGAAGGCTCGTACATAGCAGCTCCTCTAACGGCCGGATAAACCGGTGTGTAACCTTATTGAGAAGTCTACGGTCCCGCGCGGACACAAATACATCCTGTCTGCGTCCTTCAATCGTTTGCCTCAACGCTTGCGCGACAGAACGCTTGCAGATAAGATAGGAACACGGATGGCACCCGTTGCCGCGGGTCTTGCCAACTCCGATACACGTTTTCATCGTGAGAAGTGGCCGTCTTCGCTTACGCGGGGGCGGCTATTTCATTCGGCCGATAAACAGACCGAGTTCGATAGCCGCAATCAACAACGCCAATAACGAAATAACATCGCTTACGTTCATACCAAATCCCTTCTAAAGGGAGTTGGCCCATCCGTGCTCCATAACAGTAGTCTAACGCAAAATGCAGGTAATAGGAACACTTGTTCGTATTACCTGCGCCCTTTTCTAATGCACAAACATGCGCACGAATTTGTGCTTCCAGCTTGCGTAGGGCGCATACCGAAACGGCACGTCCAGCCAGGTTGCCTTGTTCACGATGCTCTTCTTGTGGCTAAACGTATCGAAGCTCTCGCGTCCATGGTACTGCCCCATACCGCTCGCGCCCATGCCGCCAAAGCCCATATGGCTCGTAGCCAAGTGCATGATCGTGTCGTTGACACAGCCGCCGCCAAAGGGCACGTAGCGCACAAAGCGTTGCTGAACCGAACGGTCCTGGCTAAAGATATACAGGGCCAGCGGCGTCGGACGATCCGTAATAAACGTCTCGGCCTCGTCTAGGCTCTCAAACGTCAGCACCGGCAAGATGGGACCGAAGATCTCCTCCTGCATCACGGCGTCATCGGGGGTCACGCCGTCTAGGATCGTCGGCTCAATCTTGAGCGACGACTCGCGCGCCGTGCCTCCCAGCACGACCTTATCGGGATCGATCAGCCCGCGCACGCGCGCAAAATGCTTGGCGTTGACGATATGCCCGTAGTCCTCGTTATCGAGCGGATGCTCGCCAAACATACGGCGGGCCTCTTCCCTGATGAGGTCCAGCAGCTCGTCGTGCACGCGCGCATCGACCAGCAGGTAGTCGGGCGCCACGCAGGTCTGCCCCACGTTGAGCCATTTACCAAAGGCGATACGCCGCGCCGCAACCTTCAAGTTTGCCGTCGCATCCACGATGCAGGGGCTCTTGCCGCCCAGCTCAAGCGTCACGGGCGTGAGGTTTTTACTCGCGCGCTCCATGACGAGCTTGCCGACCGGAACGCTACCGGTAAAGAAGATCTTGTCCCAGCACTCATCGAGCAACGCTTCGTTCTCGGCGCGCCCGCCCTCGACAACCGTCACCAGGCGCGGATCAAATGCCTCTTCACAGATTTGCTTGAGCACCGCGCTCGATGCCGGAGCATAGGCACTCGGCTTGATGACCACGGTATTGCCCGCGGCAAGGGCGCCGGCGAGCGGCTCGAGTGTTAGCAAAAACGGGTAGTTCCACGGAGCCATGATGAGCGTGACGCCATAGGGCACGGCTTGCGTTTTGCACACGCTCACGGCGTTAGCGAGATCGCACGGACGCAGGCGCGGACGACTCCATCGGGCCACATGCGCAATCTGATGTCGAATCTCGGAAAGCGATGTGCCAATCTCGCACATATAGGCCTCGTCATGCGACTTTCCCAAATCGGTCTTGAGCGCATGAGCGATATCGGCCTCGTGGGCCCGCACCGCATCGCGTAAACTCACGAGCGCGCGACGTCGAGCATCGACATCAAACGTGGCGTGCGTCTTAAAGTAGGCGCGCTGATCGCCGACGATGCGCGCAATTTCCTCGGTGTTCATGGCACCCTCCTAGTTCTCGTCCTCAAACATACCACCCGCGACGACCTCGTACATATGCTCGAGCTCCGAGCGGTCCATCAAAAGTGGAACGGGGTACAGGGGATTGGCCTCGGCATCGGCATGCGCCGCCATCTCGGGAATGTCGGAGCGGCGAATGCCCGAGACATATTTGGGGATTCCCAGGATCTCGTTCATGCGGTCGACCCAATCGAAAAAGGCCTCGGCCGCAAGACTATTCTGCGCGGTAGCCGGCGCAATGCCCGCCATGCGAGCAAGATCGGCAAGCTTGGGGGCGGCGGCGTCACCATAAGCGCGAAGCATGTGCGGCAGGATGATCGCGTTGG
This sequence comes from Collinsella sp., assembly GCA_018367075.1. GTDB lineage: Bacteria > Actinomycetota > Coriobacteriia > Coriobacteriales > Coriobacteriaceae > Collinsella. The sequence continues at coordinate 6,668 of JAGZGX010000040.1, read as the reverse complement.
CCAAACCGTGCGGAATTCCGTATCGGCCGCCCAGACTGTGCGCGATGGCATGCACATATCCGACATAGGAGCGGGTAAACGCAACGCCCGCCTTATACGCCGCCGAAAGCATATTGCGACGAGCGCGCATGTCGTCACCATGCTCATAGGCCTCGAGCAAATTGTCGTGGATAAGCTGCACCGCCTGTCGCGCCATCTTGCGCGTATAGGGCGTGGTGCTTCGCCCGATAAAGGCCTCAACGGCATGCGTCAGGGCGTCCATGCCCGTCTGCCCCGTAATGGAAGCGGGCAAGCCGCACGTAAACTCGGGGTCGTGGACTGCAAAACGCGGGATGAGCACAAAGTCGTTAATGGGGTAGTTGTAGTGCGTCCCGTCATCGGTAATTACCGCCGCAAGCGTGACTTCGCTTCCCGTACCGGCGGTAGTGGGAACGGCGATGAGCAGCGGCAGGCGACGATGAATCCGCAGCAGGCCGCGCATCTTGTTGATGGGCTTGTTTGGCTGCGCAATGCGTGCGCCCACGCCCTTGGCACAGTCCATGGCCGAGCCACCGCCAAAGCCGATAATGGCCTGGCAGGCGCTCTCTCGATACAGGGACGCCGCTTCTTCCACGTTTGAAACCGTGGGGTTTGCACGCGTTTCGGCATAGACCGTAACGCCAATCCCCCTGCATGCGAGCGCCGTCTCAAGCGGTGCCGTGAGCCCCAGACGGGCAATGCCGGGATCCGTCACGATAAGGACCTTCTGGATCGAGCGCTTTTGAAGCACCGCGGGCACATCCTCGGCATGCTCTAAAATGCGCGGCTCGGTATAGGGCAGGATCGGCAATGCAATGCGAAAAACCGTCTGATATGTTCGGCACCAGGCACGACGGGCTAGATGCATAAAGGAAACTCCTTCATTTGTTGATAGATCAACATTTGCTCGACCGATTGTACTCAGCGGCGTCCGTATATGACTTGCAAACCGTTAATCAATCAACATCTTCATATCTCAAAATTGTTTTATTAAAAATCATTCCTAATAGGCTTCACATTTGGTTGCATTTATGGATAATAGAACTCGTCAAGACGCACGTCCGGAGAGGGCCCTTACGGGACCGGACGAGCGCACAATCGCCATCGATCGAAAGGATCGAATCATGAAGTTTGTTTGCCCCGTTTGCGGTTATGTGGAAGAGTTCGACGGCGATCAGCTGCCCGAGGACTTCAAGTGCCCCCAGTGCGGCGTTCCCGGTTCTCGTTTCCTGAAGCAGGAGGAGGGCCAGCTCGAGTGGGCTGCCGAGCACGTCGTGGGCGTCGCCAAGATGGAGGGCGTCTCTGAGGACATCGTTGCCGACCTGCGCGCCAACTTTGAGGGCGAGTGCTCCGAGGTCGGTATGTACCTGGCCATGGCTCGCGTCGCTCATCGCGAGGGCTATCCCGAGATCGGCCTGTACTGGGAGAAGGCTGCCCACGAGGAGGCCGAGCACGCCGCCAAGTTCGCTGAGCTCCTGGGCGAGGTCGTGACCGACTCTACCAAGAAGAACCTCGAGATGCGCGTTGAGGCCGAGAACGGCGCCACCGCCGGCAAGACCGATCTTGCTAAGCGCGCCAAGGCCGCTGGCCTCGATGCCATCCACGACACCGTGCACGAGATGGCTCGTGACGAGGCCCGCCACGGCAAAGCTTTTGCCGGCCTGCTTAAGCGCTACTTTGGCTAAGCCAACCGCTTGAGACATAACCTCTAGCTCGATGAGGCCCGGACCGTATTGGTCCGGGCCTTTTTCGTGCCTCACGAACTTGTTAACGCCCTGAAATAGGACCGTCTTCGGCATCGGCTTCTCGTCAAAAACTAAGTGAGTAGACTTTTTGGAACTTGCCGAGCAGACCATCCATATCACTTTATAAAGCCGCAGGTAAATGCCTTGTTGCAAAACGACCTAGTCGCCAAAGTGCCAAAAGTCTACTCACTTAGATTCGCAGCCGTCCACGATCGAGCCATTTTGTGTCTAGCGGGCATCTTTCCGTCGATTACTCCCAATTTTGTCCAGTCAACGAATAGTTCAGACCTGAGTAATGTCTCAGCCCTTTGCTCATCTGAGCTTTTATCACGATATTCAGCATCGAGCATCCTGCATATGGCCTTAACGATCGCGCGGAATCTATCCTCATCCGATATCTGTCTGTGTGTAAGGAGAAGCACATCGTAGCCCATGGCCTGAAGGGCCGTCATGCGGTCAGCGTCACGCAAGCCATCCCCTGCGCGTCCGTGCGAGGCCTTTCCCTGACATTCAATGGCCACCTGTCGCCTACCGTCCGGCGAAGAAAGAAGTAGGTCGATATATACACGGGACTTTCCCACAATCGCTCGAGCACTTGTGCTTAACGTCACTTCGACATTGAGCTCTATGCCGCAAAACCCTTCGCCTCCCAGGGCTCGCGGCAGTCCAAGCAACAAAAACGCCTCGACCTCAAAAGGCGACGCGGCACCCAATGGAACGAGTTGCGATACCGCCATAAATCTATTGCCGTAACGCATCCCGCAAACATCTGAACAAAAACGGTCAAGGTCTCCGCCCAAAACCAAAGCGTCTCGACGCCATAAATTTGAGGCGATGCCGTCCTCGGACGGGCAGCGCACCCAACCGAACGTTGTCGAAATCGCGCCCGAATCAATTGCACGCGAAAGATCCGCCTCAAGTGCCGCCGGCAGGGCACACACCGCAAACAAGCCACACATCTCCGCCAATACCAAAAGAAGCTGAAGATCCGTCAGATGCCGCGACATGATGAATGTCGTCAGTAGAGGAGATGTAACCAAAAACCCATGCTCCGTTTCCAGCACGGATTCCCTGGGGAGCTCACCAAGAAACAGCCGCTGCCTGATACTGGCAGGACAAGTCCGCTTGTTTCTCGTCCGGACCAATGTATACAACGGAAAGCCGAGCACAACCGCAGCCGTCGGGTTACGGGCAAGGTCATATCGCTGCCGGTCTTCTTCCGGCCGTGGAAGCGGCGGACACAAAGCGCGGACTTGAGGAGGCAAACGCCAGTACCTAAAAGCCGATATGTCACAAAGTAGATCCTTCATAGGCACAGGAAAACACGAATTTCAACCCAGTCAGTCACGTATTGGCGCGAACGCACCAAAAATGGCGCCGAACGGACTGCCAAGTTTTCAACAGCACTCCCCAACTGGCCAAAAGCTTGCCGAGAGCTGGACGAAGCCCTGTTGAAAACCCCATTTTTTCTCATGCAGGAGCTTTGCGCGGCAAGTGAGTAGACTTTTTTGAACATCCCGAGCAGGCCGGTCATCCTGCTTTTCAAAACCGCAGGTAGATAGCTTGTTACAAAACTGCCTGGTCGCCAAAGTGCTAAAAGTCTACTCACTTAGGTTGCAGAGTGCCCCCCCATTAGCTGCAATTCCAAGCTAGTTAGCACTTTTGGACTCAGATCGTCATACTGAACAAGAATTTGAGTTGAGTTTTCAGGGACAGATGCGCCATCGGCACACCAAAAACAGTCACCAATATCGATAAAAGGGATGCTCGAGCGCGTGAGGGCCCGTGCAAAAGTGCTTCCGCCCGTTCCACGCTCCGCAACCACGATACAGTAAAGGCCCGCGTCTGCATGCTCGATCGAGACTTCCCCTGCCGGAAACGCCTTCCGCACAAGCGCCGCCAGGCCATCGCGCGCCTCGCGAGCGCGCACGCGCACGCGGTTCACATGTCGCTCGTAATCACCCGATTCCAGCAAACGAGCCAAAGCGACCTGGTCAACAGAGCTAACCGACGAGGCGTAAAAACCAAGGTTGCGCCTAAACCGCTCCATTAGCTCATCGGGCAACACCATGTACGCTAGACGCAACGCCGATGACAGGCTCTTCGAAAACGTGTTGGTGTAAATAACCGACTGGGCGGCATCGATCGATGCGAGCGCAGGAATCGGCTTGCCAGCAAGGCGAAACTCACAATCAAAGTCATCTTCGATGAGATACCGACCTGGTCGCTCGGCGGCCCAGCTCAGAAGCGCATAGCGACGCGCAATGCTCGTCACAAGGCCGGTCGGATACTGATGGGACGGCATCAGGTGAAGGACATCGGTCCCGCTTTTCTGCAGAGTGCTCAAGTCCACGCCCTCATCATCCAACGGGATATGTCGAACTTGGCAGCCCATAGCCTGATAGATACGCGTCAGACGCAAATAGCCCGGATCCTCAACCGCATACACCTTGTCCGCGCCAAGCAACTGAACCAACATGGTATCGAGCAGCTGGGCGCCCGCACCGATAACGATGTTGTTGGGGTCGACATTCATACCCCTTGTCCCGTGCAGATGGTGAGCAATTGCGCGTCGCAGCCGAGCAGTGCCCTGCGCCGGTGCGGGCGAAAAGATTTCGCGCTCGTCTTCGGATGCCAGCGTCGCCCGTAGCGCGCTTTGCCAAAGCCGCGCCGCCTCCAAAGCAGAAGGAGAAAGCGCATCGAATCGCTCGACCTGTCCGTTGACATCATGCACGCTGGGGCCCACAGAGACGGCATCTCGGTCGATGCCCTCCGCAGCCGAAGCCAAAACCGGTGCATCCGGAAGCTCGCAAGCGTAGTAGCCACGACGTGGTATTGAGCAAATATAGCCCTCAGCGAGTAACTGGCTATATGCATTCTCGATGGTAATAACACTGATTCCCAGATGACTGGCAAAGGCGCGCTTAGACGGCAAATGCTCCCCCGCCACAATGCGTCCAGCTACGATATCATCTCGAATTTGCTGGTAAACATACTCATAGAGCGATGCTTCGCCGCGTTTTTCCAAATTGTAGTCAAGCATGAGCCTATCACCTGACCTTATTAAGTCATTCAATCTGGTATTAGTCTGACCTTGTAATTATCTCGAAAACTGAGTATTTTGTCATACCCAGCTCCCCGATAGGATGTTCCGTCAAGCAATGCACATGCCAACCAAGGGAGCAACCATGGCAGAACAGAACAGCAAGGCCGACCGCGTCAAACTCAATCGCGAGCTCGCGCAGATGCTCAAGGGCGGCGTCATCATGGACGTTACCACGCCCGAGCAGGCACGCATCGCCGAGGAGGCAGGCGCCTGCGCCGTCATGGCCCTCGAGCGCATCCCGGCCGACATCCGTGCCGCAGGCGGCGTCTCGCGCATGAGCGACCCCAGGATGATCAAGGGCATCCAGGAGGCCGTCTCCATCCCCGTCATGGCCAAGTGCCGCATCGGTCACATCGTCGAGGCGCAGGTCCTGCAGGCCATCGAGATCGACTACATCGATGAGTCCGAGGTTCTCTCCCCTGCCGATGACGTCTATCACATCGACAAGACCCAGTTTGACGTGCCGTTTGTCTGCGGCGCCCGTGATCTGGGCGAGGCGCTGCGCCGTGTTGCCGAAGGCGCCACGATGATTCGCACCAAGGGTGAGCCGGGTACGGGCGACGTCGTTCAGGCCGTGCGTCACATGCGCAAGATCCAAAAGCAGATCCGTGACGTTGTTGCCCTGCGCAACGACGAGCTCTTTGAGGCAGCCAAGCAACTGCAGGTTCCGGTCGAGCTGGTGCGCGAGGTCCATGCCACGGGTAAGCTTCCCGTCGTGAACTTTGCCGCCGGCGGCGTAGCGACCCCCGCCGACGCCGCGCTGATGATGCAGCTGGGCGCCGAAGGCGTGTTTGTCGGCTCGGGCATCTTTAAGAGCGGCGACCCCGCCAAGCGCGCAGCCGCCATCGTCAAGGCCGTGGCAAACTTCACCGATGCCAAGCTCATTGCCGAGCTTTCAGAGGACCTGGGCGAGGCCATGGTGGGCATCAACGCCGACGAGATCGAGATTATCATGGAAGAGCGCGGGCGCTAGTCCAGCAGAAAGGATCGCACATGAGTGATTATGCAGACCAAACGGTCGCCGTGCTGGCGGTCCAAGGCGCATTTGCCGAGCACGAGGCAAGACTATCCGAGCTGGGCGCGCGCTGTATTGAGCTGAGGCAGGCGGCTGATTTAAAGCAGGACTTTGACCGTCTGGTACTTCCCGGCGGCGAGTCTACCGTTCAAGGGAAGCTGCTAGATGAGTTGGGCATGCTCGAGGAGCTTCGCACCCGCATTGTTGAAGGCATGCCCGTCCTGGGCACCTGCGCCGGCCTGATTCTGCTGGCTCACGACCTTGCCGCCCATGACGATAAGGGCACGCCGCGCCTGGCAACCATGGATGTGCTCGTTGAGCGCAATGCCTACGGCAGGCAGCTCGGCAGTTTTCGAACCAAGGGGCAGGTAGCTGGCATCGACGGTGAAGTGCCGCTGACGTTTATCCGCGCGCCCCGCATCGTCGAGGTCCACGGCGACGCAAAGGCCTTAGCGAAAGTCGACGGCCGTATCGTCGCCGCGCGCCAGGGCAACCAGCTCGGCGTAACCTTCCACCCCGAACTCGACGAAGACACCCGCCTCCACGAAATGTTTCTACAAATGTAGGCATCGAAATCAACAAACAAAATGAGAGTGGATAATCTCCCACTTTGAGCTTGAATGCAGACTCAAACCGGGAGATTATCCACTCTCATGCTATGCAATCGTTGGGGACGTTCTTAAACGACTAGTCAAACAAGAACGTCCATTACAGTCGAAATTGTCAGCCCGGGCCCGTCTCGGGCTACGATTGAGGCGCGCCCAGAACGGGCCGCCGACCGGGC
>JAGZGX010000039.1:0-12698 GCA_018367075.1 Collinsella sp. | reverse complement strand
AAGTTTTGAATTGCTTGAGCCGTATGAGGGGAAACTCTCACGTACGGTTCTTAGAGGGGAAAGCTCCCGTAAGGGGGCTGACCTACTCGACATTGAGGAGTACCTGAACGAGGCACACAGCAAAGGGCTGGTTTCCATCCGTGCGCACTGCAATGTCATGGCATGGAGCGATGACCGGGAAAAGTTGAAGCGCATCAAGAACGATGTGGGCAGCCAGCTGGCGTTGATGGAAGCCAAACCGCGCCACAACACGGTGGATGTGCCGACCCTCTTCTGGGCGGCAATACCCGGCAATGCCGGAGATTTCCCGTCCGAGGAGAGTTTCCACACCTTTATCGAGCAGGCCCTGTGCCTGTTCATCGGGGAAACCTCCTACAAGGACTCGCTCTCCCCGTTTGGCATCCGTATGGTGGACCGCCTGACCGGAAAACCCGTCCATCTGGATATTTCCGACCTGCCGATGAAGAACGGCACAATCACGAACCGGAACAAATTCATCCTCGGACCTTCGGGCAGCGGGAAATCTTTTTTCACCAACCACATGGTACGCCAGTATTACGAGCAGGGTGCGCATGTGCTGTTGGTGGATACCGGAAACTCCTATCAGGGACTGTGCAGCCTTATCCATGCCAGGACACACGGCGAGGACGGGATTTATTTTACTTATGAAGAAAAAGATCCGATAGCTTTCAATCCTTTTTACGTGGAAGACGGGATTTTCGATATCGAGAAGAAAGAATCCGTCAAGACGCTTATCCTTACCCTGTGGAAGCGTGACGACGAGCCGCCGACACGTGCCGAGGAGGTGGCGCTATCCAATGCGGTCAATCTCTTTCTGGAGAAAATCCGCAGGGACAGCAGCATAAAACCCTCCTTCAATACCTTCTATGAGTTTATCCGTGACGAGTATCAGGATATCCTAAAAGAGAAGCGAACCCGTGAGAAGGATTTTGACGTATGGGGATTCCTCAATGTATTGGAGCCTTACTACAAAGGTGGCGAGTATGACTACCTGCTTAACTCTGACAAACAGCTTGATTTACAGAGTAAACGCTTCATAGTTTTTGAATTGGACAATATCAAGGACAATAAAGTACTCTTCCCGATAGTCACCATTATCATCATGGAAACCTTCATAAACAAAATGAGAAAGTTGAAAGGAATCCGCAAGATGATATTATTGGAAGAAGCCTGGAAAGCCATTAGCAAGGAGGGTATGGCGGAATATCTTCGGTACCTCTTCAAGACCGTCAGAAAGTTTTTCGGTGAGGCCGTGGTCGTGACCCAGGAAGTGGAGGACATCATTTCTTCCCCGATTGTCAAGGGTACCATCATTAATAATAGTGACTGTAAGATTCTCCTTGACCAGCGCAAGTATATGAACAAGTTCGATGAGATCCAAGCGTTGCTCGGTCTGACCGACAAGGAGCGGGCGCAGATACTTTCCATCAACATGGCAAACAATCCTTCCCGAAAGTACAAGGAAGTGTGGATTGGTCTCGGAGGCTCACAGTCAGCAGTCTATGCCACCGAGGTGTCGCTTGAAGAATATATGGTGCGCCCGTAAAGGGAATTTGACGAATGTCGCTTTGGCAAGCGACTGGGCAAGTGTTTAAAATGCCCATTAACAACCGCTAACCGGAGGGGAAAACCCCACAAGGGAACATAGCACGTTGGTAAAGCCATAAGTCAGCCAACTGTCAGGCTGCGACCGAATGGCAAGTTAAAATGATAGATATGAGGATAAAGCCTGCATTGGTTGAACGATAGTCCGAGCAGTCGTATCCTTGGGCAATGACGGAAGACAGTTGAATAATTCTTCGGAATTATACCGTTATGTTGCGGTACTACACTGATGACACGTAGCAGGAGTAGCATAAACTTACCGCAAGGCAACTACCATAAGTAGTAAAGGACGAAAGTCGTATCCGACAATCTATCGAGCCAAATAGTCGTCAAATTTCTAAACGGGGATTGCCTAAACCGGAAAGCCAGTTGTAGGGCTATGGGGTCTGCCCCTGAATATCCGGCATGGCAACGGAGCTTCCATAGTAGTCTGAGCAGGGTAACGCCCTGTACATGGCGAAGGGGAGCAGCTAATTAAGTTTAACAATTTAAAGGAAGATGTGAGAGACATGAGAAATCCAGAAAATGTGTTGAACAGTCTGAGTAAACACAGCGGTAACTTGAACTATAAGTTTGAGCGGCTGTATAGAGTGCTGTTTAACGAGGAAATGTTTTATGTAGCCTATCAGAATATTTACAGCAAGACAGGCAACATGACGGCAGGAGCCGATGGTAAAACCATTGACGGAATGAGTATTGACCGAGTTGAACAACTGATTGGCAGTCTTAAAAATGAGACTTATCAGCCTAATCCGTCCAAAAGGACGTACATACCTAAGAAAAACGGGAAAAAACGTCCGCTTGGCATACCCTCTTTTGATGATAAGCTGGTACAGGAAGTAGTCAGAATGATACTTGAAGCAATCTATGAAGGTAGTTTTGAACATACTTCACATGGGTTTCGTCCCAAACGAAGTTGTCATACTGCTCTTATAGATATACAAAAGACATTCACTGCCGTGAAATGGTTTATTGAAGGCGATATTAAAGGATTCTTCGACAATATCAATCATGACGTACTGATTAATATTCTTCGGGAACGTATCGCCGACGAGAGATTTTTGCGGCTTATCAGAAAATTCCTGAATGCCGGATATGTGGAAGACTGGGTATTTCATAGAACGTACAGTGGAACTCCGCAAGGCGGGATTATCAGCCCAATACTGGCTAACATCTACCTTGACAAGTTCGACAAGTACATCAAGGAATACATCAATCGGTTCAATAAAGGGGTAACAAGAAAAGGCGACGCTCGATACAAGCTCTACGAACAGCGAAGATACCGACTGGCAAAGAAACTAAAGAATGAGAAAGATGTAAAGGTAAGGAAACAGATGACCGCCGAAATTAAGCGGCTACGAGAAGAACGGAACAACTATCCGACACGTAATGAAATGGACAGCAGTATCAAACGGTTAAAATACGTGAGATACGCAGATGACTTTCTGATTGGAATTACCGGTAATCTTGAAGACTGCAAAACAGTAAAAGAGGATATTAAGAATTATTTGAATGAAGCTCTTAAACTGGAACTGTCAGACGAAAAGACACTGATAACCAATGCGCAGAAACCAGCGAAATTTCTCGGATATGACGTATTTATACGTAGGTGTAACGATTTACGTAAGGATAAGTACGGTAAAACGGTTCGTGCATTCGGACACAAGCCTGTATTGTACCTGAATTTTGAAACGATGCGGAAGAAACTCTTTGATTATAAAGCCGCAAGAATCGCGGTCGTCAATGGCAAAGAGGTTTGGAAATCCATCGTCAGAACGTACATGCTGAACTTGGATGACTTGGAAATAGTCAGTCAGTTCAATGCCGAAATCCGAGGGTTCTATAATTACTACTCAATAGCCAATAACAGCTATGTCATCAATTCTTTCTATCACATTATGTCATACAGCATGTATAAGGTATTTGCGAACAAATACAAATCATCTGTAAAGAAAATACTTCTGAAATATAAAAAGAACAAGGTTTTCCAAGTGGCATATGAAAATAGCAAGGGTAAGACACTTTACCAATCATTTTATCATGATGGTTTCAAACGCAAAAAGGTTGCAGGGAATATTTACTGTGACACTATTCCACGGACAGTTTCCATAACAGGTGGACGTAACAGCCTTATGGAAAGGCTGAAGCTCCAAGTTTGCGAATTATGCGGTGCTACCGATAAACTCGAAATGCATCACGTTCGCAAACTTAAAGACCTGAAAGGTAAATCCGACTGGGAAAAGAAAATGATAGCTCGAAGACGAAAAACTTTGGCTGTCTGCTCAAAGTGTCATGCAAAAATAGACCCCGACCGAAGAATCAGACTGAATTAATTAGTGGAGAGCCGGATACAGGGAGACTTGTAAGTCCGGTTCGGAGGCGAGTACTCGGAAACCTACCATAGAAATATGACAAGGCGCTGGGTGCTTAGCCTACTGCTACACCACTGAAGAAACGGAAAAACTGGAACTCATGCGCCTTACGGACAAACTCGGCGGCAACATAGAGCTTGCAATAAGGCAGCTCGCAGAGAGCAAACGTAACAGTAAGTAACATTCAAAAATCAAGAAAGACATGAAATTTACCGAATGGATAAGACATCGGATTGTCGGTCGCTTCCGGGAACCGGACCACCGGGAATTGCAGGAGATTGCTCAAAAAGCCAAACGTCTTGCCGGTGTGTACAATCACGGGGAACTTGCAAAGCTTATCCGGGAGTACAGTCATTCGGAAAAAGCTATTGAACAGATCGCCCTGCTGATAGCGAAATCCGAACCCTTCGATTCTCCCATATCAACGATGAACAAGGAATCCGTAGATATGATGGATGTATTGACGGATACTCCATTTATGGCGAAACACGGCTCTCAACTGACGGATATCCCACCATGGGAAGCCACATCAGTGCATGGTTTGTTCGCAATGTACACCATTATGCGTGATTGGGGATGTACGAAATATCCGATGAATAGAATTGAACGCCCGCCACATAGTGAAGTAATATCCGCAATAAGAATATTGGACTTCCAGAGAAAGAGCCGGGATGTATCTGAACTATGCGAACTCGCCTCATACAGCATGGTGCCATCGACCTACGTCAAGCTGCGCTATGGCATTGAGGACAAATGCAGTACCTATGAATGGCTCGAAAGCTATCTGATGGACAGGGATGACTGCTGCATTGAGCCTGATGTCAGGATGAACATTCCCCGTATAGAAGCCGAGATGTGCGCGGCGGCTGAAAAGGCGGTCGAGAATATCCCCGGAGTCCGTCTGCCGGACTTCTATCTTGAGGGACTTGACCGGGAGCTTGACAAATTGGGGCGTATCGCCGTGTCACCGGATGCTTCAAACGACCTTATCAATGTGCAACCGGATTTTCTGGTCAAATACGGTATTGACAAGACCGCAGCCCCGGAAGAACAATCCCGTCAGGCACAGAAAGCCTACAAAGAACTGGATAACAGATTAGTCCGGGTTACCAGCCGCAGACCTTATGCTGACGAATTCTTCGCATCCCTCAGACACGGGAAAGAAAAAGTGGCAGAGGTAGACCGTCCGAGACCGGTGCACAAGCCTATCCTCCGTAATCCGCCGTCCAAAGGGCGAAAAATGGGACTTTGACTTTCAACAGATTTTTATTCACCATTAAAACAGAAACATCATGAAAAAGAAAATTCTCATGCTGTGCATGGGCTGCTTCCTTGCCAGCCTCACAGCAAAAGCGCAATGGGTCGTGAGCGACCCGGGCAATCTAGCACAGGGCATCATCAATGCCGCCAAGAACATTGTTCACACGTCCTCCACAGCCACTAATATGGCGAATAATTTTCAGGAGACTGTAAAAATCTACAAGCAGGGCAAGGAGTATTACGACGGATTGCGCAAGGTCAAGAACCTTGTCCGGGATGCCCGCAAAGTCCAGCAGACCGTCCTGATGGTGGGAGATATCACGGACATCTATGTCACCAACTTCGAGCGTATGCTCAGCGATCCGTATTTTACACCGGAAGAACTGAGTGCCATTGCCCTTGGGTACACCAAACTGCTGGAAGAAAGTGCCCACCTGCTGAACGACCTGAAGACGGTGGTCAACGAGAACGGCCTTTCGATGAACGACAAGGAACGTATGGACATTATCGACCGCTGCTACAACGACATGCTGCAAAACCGTAGCCTGGTGCAGTATTACACCAACAAGAACATCGGGGTGTCCTACCTGCGCGCCAAGAAACGGAACGACCTGGACCGCGTGATGGCACTCTACGGCTCACCGAACGAACGTTATTGGTAATTATTCCTAATCCGCTTTCATTATGTTATTGTTGGCTATAGATTTTGACAACCTGCATCAGATTTTACAGAATCTGTATGTGGAAATGATGCCGCTCTGCTCAAAGATGACCGGTGTGGCAAGAGGCCTTGCCGGTTTGGGAGCGCTTTTCTATGTGGCGTATCGTGTATGGCAGGCTCTGGCCCGTGCCGAGCCTGTGGATGTCTTTCCACTTTTGCGTCCGTTCGCCTTGGGGCTTTGTATCATGTTCTTTCCGACACTCGTTCTGGGTACGCTGAACAGCATCCTCTCGCCCGTCGTGAAAGGGACCCATACCATATTGGAGTCGCAGACCTTTGACATGAACGAGTACAGGGCGCAGAAGGACAAGCTGGAGACTGAGGCGATGAAACGGAATCCCGAGACAGCCTATCTGGTCGACAAGGAGACTTTTGACAACAGGCTGGACGAGCTGGGCGCGTTTGACGCTATAGAAGCTTGCGGAATGTATGTGGACCGTGCCATGTACAACATGAAAAGGGCCGTGCAGAATTTCTTCCGCGAACTGCTGGAACTCCTGTTCAATGCGGCGGCGCTGGTCATCGACACGCTGAGGACATTCTTCCTGATCGTGCTTTCGATACTCGGTCCCGTTTCCTTTGCCATCTCCTGCTGGGACGGTTTCCAGGCTTCTCTCAGCCAGTGGTTCGTCCGCTACATCAGTATCTACCTGTGGCTTCCCGTAAGCGACCTGTTCAGCAGCGTGCTGGCGAGAATCCAGGTATTGATGCTGCAGAGGGACATCGAACAGCTTTCCGACCCGGATTTCATCCCCGACAGCTCAAACGGGGTTTACATCACTTTCCTCATTATCGGCATCATCGGGTATTTCACCATCCCGACCGTATCGAACTGGATTGTGCAGGCCGGAGGCGGTGCGGGCAATTATGGAAAGAACGTGAACCAGGCGGCATCCAAGACAGGCTCCGTGGTGGCCGGGACTGCCGGAGCGGCGGTGGGAAACATTGCCGGCAGGCTTATCAAGTAATAACAGTATAAAACATTTACAGAATGGAATTCAAATCATTGAAAAATATCGAGACCAGCTTCCGACACCTGCGTCTGTTCGGAATCGTCTATCTGTGTGTATGCACCCTGCTTGTGGGATTTTCCGTATGGAAGGCTTACAGCTTCGCGGAAGCGCAACGGGAGAAGATCTATGTGCTGGATGAAGGCAAGTCACTGATGCTGGCCCTTTCACAAGACCTGGAGCAGAACCGCCCGGTAGAGGCAAGGGAGCATGTCAGACGGTTCCACGAACTGTTCTTTACGCTCTCGCCTGACAAGAATGCGATTGAAGGCAATATCCGGAGGGCCATGTTCCTCAGTGACCGTTCCGCCTATGCCCATTATGTGGATCTGGCAGAGCAGGGATATTACAACCGGATAATTTCCGGTAACGTGAACCAGCGTGTAGGGATTGACAGCGTCAAGTGCGATTTCCATACCTATCCGTATGAGGTCGTGACCTACGCGAAGCTTTCCATTATCAGGGAGAAGAGCGTGACCGAGCGCAGCCTCGTCACGCGGGGCAGGCTGCTGAACTCCACCCGTAGCGACAATAATCCGCACGGCTTCATCCTCGAAGCCTTCCGTGTGGTGGAGAACAGGGATATAAGAGTGTATGACCGTTAAAATTCAGAATGTATGAAAAAGATGTTTGTAAAAATCAAGGAATCCGTGGAAGAAAAGCTGCGGAAGCTGTGTTCCGGGCTTAGCCCGGAAAAGAGAGTGCCGGCAATTGTCGTGCTGGCTGCCCTGTTTGCCATCGGAAATTTCTATATGATTTTCCGTGCCATCCATGACATCGGACGGGAGGATGTACGGCCGGAAATCATAGAGATACCCCCGATGGAAATTCCGGATATCGTTCCTGCCGATACACTCCCGGATAAAAGGGTGCAGGAAATGGAAGAGTTTTTTAACCGATTCAATCAGAAAGAAAATGGGTAATGATGTCAATAAATTGAAACAGAGGCTGGAAATCAGGAAATACCTGGTTTTTGCCGGGATGTTCCTCCTGTTCCTCGGGGCGATGTGGCTCATTTTCGCACCGTCCGAAGAGGAAAAAAGGAAAGAGGAAAAAAATGCGGGATTCAACACCGAGCTTCCCGATCCGAGGGGAGCGGGCATAGAAGGGGACAAGATTGCCGCCTATGAGCAGGCTGACATGAAACGCAAACAGACGGAAAAACTGCGTACGCTGGAGGATTTCTCCGAGATGGCAGATGGGAACTCCGGGACTGTCGTGGAATTGTCACCGGATGCGGATGCCAAGGATGGCAGTTCACGTGAAGGTGACAGAAGGAATGAAGCCTGTTCTTCATCCGTCTCCGCCTACAATGACATCAACAGGACGCTCGGCAACTTTTACGAGTCGCCTCAGGAAGATCCGGAGAAGGAGGCTTTGAAAGCCGAGGTGGAACAACTCAAGCAGGCGGTCGCCACACAGAACGCGCAGCCGGGTTACGAGGAGCAGGTGGCTCTCTTGGAAAAATCCTATGAGCTTGCGGCCAGGTATATGCCGGGCAATGGCGGTGTGAATACGGACAGCCGTTCCGATAATGAAAGTCCCGGGCGGAACGGAAAGGCGAAAGCCGTTCCCGTGGGACTGGTTTCCACACCGGTGGTATCATCGTTGCCGCAACCGGTCAGTGATTCTATACAGCTTACGGGAATGGCACAACCGGAAAGATTCCACACGCCAATCGGTAATAAAGAAGAGAGAAACGTGAGGAATACCATCCGGGCCTGCATCCACGGGGACCAGACCGTCATCAGCGGTCAGGGAGTGAGGATGAGACTGCTGGAGCCGATGCGTGTAGGGAAGCATATCCTGCCCAAAAACTCCCTGCTTACCGGAGAAGGGCGCATACAGGGTGAAAGGCTTCACGTCAATATCCTTCAGGTGGAATATGGCGGTATCATCATCCCCGTGGAACTTGCCGTGTATGACAATGACGGGCAGGGCGGCATATTCATTCCGGGGTCAATGGAGGCTAACGCTGTCAGGGAGGTTGCCGCCAATCTGGGGCAGAATCTCGGCACGAGCATCTCCATCACTAACCAGTCGGCAGGCGACCAGCTGCTTTCCGAACTCGGAAAGGGTGCCATACAAGGTGTATCGCAGTATATATCCCGGAAGATGCGTGAGGAGAAGGTGCATCTCAAGTCAGGCTATACCCTGATGCTTTATCAAGACAACGATCAATAACAATCCATTAAAATTCAATCGACATGAAAAAGTTTTTTGTAATGCTTGCCCTTGCATGGGGCACTGTGGGTGCTTTCGCCCAAAATGAAGCCGACAGCGTAGCGGCGGTAAACAATGCCATCACACTGGCCAAGGATGTGTATCCTCAAAAAGAGGAGGACGGAGACCTCTATCACGGTCTGACCCGTAAACTCACCTTTGACAGGATGATACCTCCATACGGGCTGGAAGTGACCTATGGAAAGACCACGCACATCATTTTCCCGTCATCGGTGCGTTATGTGGACCTCGGTTCTCCGAACCTCATTGCAGGCAAGGCGGACGGTGCGGAGAATGTCATCCGTGTAAAGGCCACCGTGAAGGACTTCCGTGAGGAGACCAACATGTCCGTGATTACCGAAAGCGGAAGTTTTTACACCTTCAATGTGAAGTATGCGGAAGAGCCGCTGCTGCTGAATATCGAGATGAAGGATTTCATTCATGACGGAAGTGAGGTGAACCGCCCCAACAACGCCCTTGACATCTACCTGAAGGAATTGGGCTGCGAATCGCCTAAATTGGTACACCTTATCTCGAAGTCCATCCACAAGGACAACAGACGGCACATCAAGCATATCGGGTGCAAGGCGTTCGGCATCCAGTACCTGCTCCGCGGACTCTATACGCACAACGGCCTGCTTTATTTTCATACACAGATAAAGAACCGCTCCAACGTGCCTTATGAGGTGGATTTCGTGACTTTTAAAATTGTGGACAAGAAGCTGATGAAACGTACCGCCATCCAGGAACAGGTGATATTCCCACTGCGTGCTTACGACTATGTAACGTCCGTCGCGGGAAAAAAGGACGGGCGCACCGTTTTTGTCTTCGACAAATTCACCATCCCCTCGGACAAGGTACTGGTGGTGGAGATGCACGAGAAAGGCGGTGGCAGACACCAGACCTTCACCGTGGAAAGTGAGGACATCGTGAGAGCCGGGGTTATCAACGAACTTAAAGTGAAGTAGCCATGAAGAAGTATCTGTTCCTTTTTGTTACAGTCGTGTCGCTTGCCCTGTTTTCAGGGCGGGCGCACGCCCAGCGGTACCTGCCCGGGATGAAGGGCGTGGAACTGCGCGGAGGATTTGCGAACGGCTCAAAGTCCCCCTTGAATTATTATACCGGATTTGCCGTTTCCGGATACACCCCAAAAGCCAACCGCTGGGTCATAGGCGCCGAGTATCTGATGAAGAACTACGGGTATCGGAATGCGAGCGTACCCCGTGCGCAGTTCACGGCAGAAGGCGGCTATTACCTGAAATTCCTGTCTGATCCGACAAAGACGGTCTTCCTCTCGGTCGGCGGTTCCGCACTGACCGGCTATGAAACCGTGAATTGGGGAGACAGGATGCTGTTTGACGGTTCAACGCTGCTCGCCAAGGATGCGTTTGTCTATGGCGGCGCGATAACCCTGGAGCTTGAGGCATACCTGACAGACCGCATCGTCCTTCTTGCCGGTATCCGGGAACGTGTATTGTGGGGAAGCTCGCTGGACCTGTTCACGACACAGTTCGGTCTGGGCGTAAAATTCATAATCCATTAAAACCGTACCGCTTATGACTATAGAAGAGATAAGAGACATTCCTATCGCCGTTTTTCTGGCACGGATGGGATATGAACCGGCAAGAAGACGGGGGGATGAATATTGGTATCTGGCCCCGTATCGGGAGGAGCGCACCGCCTCGTTCCAGCTGAATGTCCGTAAAGATATATGGCATGACTTCGGTACCGGACAGGGAGGCGACATATTCACCCTTGCCGGGGAGTTTATCGGCAGCGGGGATTTCAAGGCGCAGGCCAGGTTCATAACAGAGATATGGGGCGGTCTTGCTCCCGAACACAAGACCGTTTTCCGCTCCGGGGAAAATGACAGGGAGGATTCCCATAGGCAGGAAAGTTTCACGAAGGTACAGTCCGGACCGCTGCACAACAGAGTCCTGCTCCGTTATCTGGCGGAACGTGGCATTAGCGGTGATGTGGCTATGCCGAACTGCAAGGAGATCAGGTATACCTTGCACGGGAAGCGGTATTTCGCCATCGGTTTCAGGAATGTCAGCGGTGGATACGAGGTGCGCAACCGCTTTTTTAAGGCCAGTCTCTCCCCGAAAGACATTTCGCTGATGGACAACGGTTCGGATACTTGCAATCTCTTCGAGGGGTTTATCGACTGCCTCTCGTGGATGCAACTCGAATTGGGATGTGGCGACGACTATCTCGTACTGAACTCGGTGGCATTGCTGGAACGCTCGTTCCCCGTTCTTGACAGGTATGAGAGAGTCAACTGTTACCTGGACCGGGACGAAGCCGGACGGCGCACGCTGGAGGCTCTCCGCAAACGCTACGCGGATAAAATAGTGGACTGTTCCTCTTTGTACAAAGGATACAAGGATCTGAACGAATACCTGCAAAACAAGTTTCTGTAAAAATAGAATTAAGTATAACGTTTTAAAATCTGATTGAATATGAATGCATTGAATAAAAAAAGAGGATTGGTCGGAATGACGGCAATCCTGTTCCTGGGTCTGGTGGCTTGTCTGTTGTCCGCCTGCAATGATGAAGTGGATGTACAGCAGTCCTATCCGTTCAAGGTGGAGACCCTGCCTGTCCCCACACGTATTGTGAAAGGCGAGACGGTGGAAATACGGTGTGAACTCAAACGTGAGGGACGGTTTTCCGATGCCCGCTACACCATCCGATATTTCCAGCCGGACGGCAAGGGTACGCTCCGTATGGATGACGGGATGGTGCTGCTGCCCAATGACCGCTATCCCCTTGACAGGGAGGTGTTCAGGCTATACTACACTTCTGAAAGCGAGGACCAGCAGACGATAGACATCTATTTCGAGGACAATAGCGAACCGGCACAGCTTTGCCAATTGACTTTTGACTTCAACAACGAGACGGAGGACGAGGATTCCGTCGTGACTGCGGATAGTAAGGAATTGCCGGTCACAACAGTCAGACACTAAGCCGGTCCTGCCTATGATGAAGTTAAAAGCAATATGGTTTGCGGTGCTTTCCGCTGCGGTCTTTTTTTCAGGTATGCCTTCAAGGGCGGAGAATCCGGTAAAGGCAAGTCCGGACAAGTTCAGTCTTGCGGTCGAGTGTGTCAAGCGATTCGAGGGTTGGCATGGAGAGAAAAAGCATTGGCCTTATGTCGGGTGGGGTCACAAAGTTCTTCCCGGGGAGAGGTTTACCAACGGTATTACAAAAGCACAGGGCGATTCCATTCTGAGAGCAGACCTCCGTAAGTTGTGCCGCATGTTCAGTTATCTGGGACGTGATTCTTTGTTGGCAGCAGTCCTTTCATATAATGTGGGACCCTACAGATTAAAAGGATATGGGAAAAGACCGAAGAGCCGGCTGTTGAAGAAACTGGAGTCGGGCGACCGTAATATTTACAAGGAATATGTCTCTTTCAGGTGCTATAAAGGGAAAGTGGTTCCGAGCATCGAACGGAGAAGGAAGGTGGAATTCATGCTGCTT
>JAGZGX010000007.1:0-127829 GCA_018367075.1 Collinsella sp. | reverse complement strand
CCGGACCCCAGGAGGGGCCGCGGGGGCGTTCGGCTAACTGCGGGAATGGCCTATTTGCTCAATGTGTTCGGCTGAGATCGGAAATCAACCAGTAGGTGCATCTCCATACCCCTCTATAAAAACCTGTACCTTTTTGTGCAACAAAAAAGCCGCTCATCCAGCGGCTTTTTCTCGTTTGGGCATGAAAAAAGGCGACCGCCCTTTGTGGACGGTCGCCTTTAGTTGTTGTGTAGGTTGCGTTAGGCGCGAGTCTTAATCTCCTCGGTCACCTTGGCCACAAACTCGTCAACGCTCATCTGAACGGTCTCGTTGGAACGATCGCGGACGGAGATGTTGCCGGCCTCGACCTCCTTCTCGCCCAGGATGAGCATGTAGGGCACGCGGTCGATGCTGCGGGCCTCGCGGATCTTGTAGCCGATCTTCTCGTCGCGGTCGTCGCAGACCACGCGAATGCCGGCCTCCTCCAGCTTGGCGCACACCTCGTGGGCGTAGTCGCGGCTCTTCTCAGAGACAGGAAGCGCCTTGACCTGAACGGGAGCCAGCCAGGTGGGGAACTTGCCTGCAAAGTGCTCGATCAGAATACCGATGAAGCGCTCGATGGAGCCAAAGCACACGCGATGCAGCATGATGGGGCGCTTCTTGGTGCCGTCGGCGTCCACGTACTCCAGATCAAAGTTGAGCGGCATCTGGAAGTCGAGCTGGACGGTGCCGCACTGCCAGGTACGACCGAGCGAGTCCTCCAGGTGGAAGTCGATCTTAGGGCCGTAGAAGGCGCCGTCGCCCTCGTTGACCTCGTAGTCCATATGCAGCTGCTCCAGAGCGGTGCGCAGGCCCTCCTCGGCGCGCGCCCAGTCCTCGTCCGAACCCATGGAGTCCTCGGGGCGGGTGGAAAGCTCAACGTGGTACTTAAAGCCAAACTTCTGGTACACGGAGTCGATGAGGTTGACCACGCCCACGATCTCGTCGGTCAACTGGTCGGGACGCACAAACAGGTGGGCGTCGTCCTGGTTAAAGCAGCGCACGCGGAACAGGCCGTGCAGGGCGCCGCGCAGCTCGTGGCGGTGCACCAGGCCAATCTCGCCGGCGCGGATGGGCAGCTCGCGATAGGAGTGCGGCTTGGAGGCGTACACCAGTACGCCGCCCGGGCAGTTCATGGGCTTAATGCAGTACTCTTCGTCGTCGATGACGGTGGAGTACATGTTGTCCTTGTAGTGGTCCCAGTGGCCCGAGGTCTTCCACAGCTGCTTGTTCATAATGAGCGGCGTAGAGATCTCCACGTAGCCGGCCTTGTGGTGGATCTCGCGCCAGTAGTCCAGCAGCGTGTTCTTAAGGATCATGCCGTTGGGCAGGAAGAACGGGAAGCCGGGGGCCTCGTCGCGCATCATAAAGAGGTCCATCTCGCGGCCGATCTTGCGGTGGTCGCGCTTCTTGGCCTCCTCCAGCATATGCATGTGCTCGTCGAGCTCTTCCTTGGTGGCAAAGGCGACGCCGTTGATGCGGGTGAGCATCTTGTTGTCCTTGTCGCCCTTCCAGTAGGCGCCCGAGACGCCGGTGAGCTTAAAGGCCTTCAGCGCCTTGGTGTAGCAGATGTGGGGGCCGACGCACATGTCGATGTAGTCGCCCTGCTGGTAGAAGGTGATGCGGGCGTCGTCGTCCAGGTCGCCGATGTGCTCGACCTTGTACTTCTCGCCGCGCTCCTCCATAAGGGCGATGGCCTCGGCGCGGGGCTTCTCGTACACGGAGAACTTGAGGTTCTCCTTGACGATCTTCTTCATCTCGGCCTCGATCGCGGGGAAATCGTCCTCGCTGATCTTGACGCCCTCGGGCAGGTCGACGTCGTAATAGAAGCCGTTGTCGGTCGCGGGACCGTAGGCAAAGTCGGCCTCGGGATAGAGGCGCTTGATGGCCTGCGCCATGATGTGCGCGGCGGAGTGGCGGATGACGTGCGCGACCTCGTCCTGCGGGAGCTCGGCCACCGAACCGTCATTGTAGAGTGCCTTCATGGGTATGTTTTCTCCTCTCGGATGCCTGATGCAAGTGCGTGCGATGCGCTCGGCGTTTTTGACTTGCATCATTATAGGCAGGTTGCCTTGGTATACAAGCGCCCGCCGCACCTTAATGGCACGGCGGGCGATTTTCTACGCATGCTTCATCGTGTGGGGGCGAGGCTGCGGGGCGCGCGTGGTTTGCGGCGTGCCCGTGGCGCGGGGCGGTTGCGCGGGATGCGCGGTGCCCGTGGCTTGCGGCCGGCCCGGCGATGGATGCGTTACTGGATGCGAGTTCGGCAGTAGGGGCAGACCTTCCAGTGCGCATCGAGCGGGCGATGACAGCTGGGGCAGACATTGCGAACCTGGGTATCGCACACCGGGCAGACGACGAAGTCCTTCTCGATGGGCGCGCCGCACTGCGGGCAGGTGCCGTACTGGGCAAGCTGGCGCTCGCGCAGGGCCATGTCCAGCTCCTGCTCCTCGCGGTCGGACGCGTAGGAGTGCGGACGTAGAACCAGGTAGGCGATGAGGCCCACAAACGGGATGAGGGCGATGATGCCCCATGCCACGTAGGCGCTGGCGCCGCGGCGGCGAGCGTCGATGAACACATATACGACCGACAGCACATACAGGGCGACGATAAAGCCAACAAAGGCATAGATGACGCCCATAAGCTGCGGCGACATGAGCTCGGAGATGTACTTGGACATTACGGGTACCTTTCGGAATATTAACAGTCCGGTCAAGTTTACCACGGGGTTTGTTTATATGGGACTACGGCTGGGTACGGGGCTGGCGCGGACACAAACATCTCAATCTGTAACAGTTAGGAGCGGAATCCGGGTCTAGATGTTACAGATCGAGATAAACAGAGGGGCCGCCTGGCAAACGTCTCAATCTGTAACATCTGGAACCCAAATCCTCATCTAATTGTTACAGATCGAGACGAACGGTTGCCGTAGTTGTCTTCAGACGAGCTTGTCGGCGTTGCCGGGTCTCCCCTCGTCTGCCGTTGGCGGGTGTTGCGGGGCTGTTCGCCGCATTGCCGCCGCACTGGGGGTGTGCGAACCGTAGGATAGTCTTATTGACGGCCTGTCAACTCGTCTGGGAGGCACTGTGACAGAAACGTTTGATATCGCGATTGTCGGCGCGGGCATCACCGGATGCGCCATCGCGCGGCAGCTCGCGCGGTTTGACCTGTCCATTTGCGTGGTCGAGGCAGTAAACGATATCGCGCTGGGGGCTTCAAAGGCCAACGGCGGCCTGGTGCACGCAGGCTACGATCCGGCGCCAGGCACCGTAAAGGCGCAGGTCAACGCCCGTGGTTGTGAGCTATATGGCACATGGGCCCAGGAGCTAGGCTTTTTATTCCGCCGCACCGGGTCGATGGTGTTGGGTTTTAACGACGAGGACCGCGCGCACCTGGAGAAACTACGCCAGAATGGCCTGGCCAACGGTGTGCCCGAGCTGTCGATTATCGGCCCCGAGCACATCCACGAGCTGGAACCGCGCGCGAGCGCCGAGGCAACGAGCGCGCTGTGGTGCCCTTCGACCGGTTACGTCGACCCGTTTGAAGTGGCCATCGCCGCACTGGAAAACGCCGTTGCCAACGGCGTGACGTTTATGCGTTCCGCGCCGGTGGAGGCGATTGAAGTTGCCGGCGGCGCTGACGGGGGCGCTGCCGCCGACGACAAGGGCCGCGCGCGATTTACGCTGGTGACGCCCGCCGGAGACGTGCGCTGCCGTTACCTGATTAACGCCGTGGGCAACGGTGCCGCAGACATCTCGCATATGGCGGGCGCCGAGGAGTTTCAGATGGTCTGGCGCCAGGGCAACATTGTGGTGCTGGACAAGGAGCCGCGAGTGCTCATGCCGCTCTATCCCGTTCCCACGCCGGTTTCCAAGGGCGTTATCGTCACGGGCACCGTACACGGCAACACTGTGATTACCGCGACGGCCGCGGTGCGCGAGCCTGGCGACACGCAGACCTATGCGAGCGATGTCGACGCGCTGCTGACCGGCGCGCGCAAGCTGGTGCCCGATCTGGATACGCGCCGCGTGGTGCGCGCATTTGCCGGTGGGCGTCCGGTTATTCAGGGAACGAACGACTTCTTGATTGGACAGTCGGCCGTGGTGCCAGGGCTTTTCCAGGCGGCGGGCATTCAGTCGCCGGGTGTGGCGAGCGCGCCGGCCATTGCCGAGCGCATGGAGCTTGTGATGCGTGAGGCAGGCGTGGAGCTGCACGAGCGGGCGGACTGGAACCCAATTCGCCACGCACCGGACGACTTTGACCGCGCACCGCTGGCGCGCAAGGAGAAACTGATCGAGTCCGACCCCGCGTGGGGACAGATTGTCTGCCGCTGCGAGACGGTGCCCGAGGCCGAGATTATGGCTGCGATCCGACGCCAGCCGGGCGCGGTTTCGGTCGAAGGTGTCAAGCGCCGCTGTCGTGCCGGCATGGGTCGGTGCCAAAGCGGCTTTTGCCAGAGCCGCGTGGTTGCGATCCTGGCGCGGGAGCTGGGCTGCGACCCCAGCGAGGTGCTGTTGGAGGATGCCGGATCTTGGTTGGTCGAGGGACCGTTGAAGGGGGTGCGCTAGGATGGCGACGATTGATATGCACGACGGACGCGCGGAGGCGAGCGCCGTGGCAACGCAAGCCTTCGACGTGGTCGTCATCGGAGGCGGCCCCGCTGGCATGGCGGCCGCGCTTGCCGCGCAAAAGGCCGGCGCGCGCGTGGCTATCGTGGAGCGCGAGCAGCATCTGGGCGGAATCCTCCGCCAGTGCATCCATCCCGGCTTTGGACTATCGCACTTTAAGCAGGAGCTCACCGGCCCCGAGTATGCGCAGCGCTTTATCGACCAGGTGCGCGCGACCGACATTGCGCCGTTCTTGGACAGCATGGTGATTGGGATTGATTCGGGTGAGGGCGCGGCCGCGAGCGCGTCGGGCGTGAACGAGGCTCCGAGAGCCACCGCAGCCCACACCGTCACGCTCATGAGCCCCACTGGCATGCTGCAGCTCACAGGACGTGCGGTCGTTCTTGCTATGGGTTGCCGTGAGCGCACGCGCAGCGAGATCAAGATTCCCGGTAGCCGCCCCGCCGGCGTGTTTACGGCCGGCCTGGCGCAGCGATACATCAATATCGAAAACCTCAAGCCCGGCTCGCGTGCCGTCATTTTGGGCTCGGGTGACATCGGACTTATCATGGCGCGCCGCTGCACGCTCGAGGGGATTTCGGTCGAGGGCGTGTACGAGCTCATGCCGTACGCCAACGGCCTGCGCCGCAATGTGAAGAACTGCCTGCACGACTTTGGAATTCCGCTGCACCTGTCCACCACCGTCACACGCGTGATCGGGCACAACCGCGTGGAAGCGGTCGAGGTAAGCCAAGTCGACGAACATCTGGCGCCCATTGCCGGAACGGAGCGCATCGTTCCGTGCGACACGCTGCTGCTTTCGGTGGGATTGATTCCCGAGAACGAGCTTTCAGTGGGCGCGGGCGTTGAGCTTGACCCACGCACGCGCGGCGCCGTGGTTGATCAGAGCCTGCAAACGGGCGTGCCGGGCATCTTTGCCTGCGGCAACGTACTGCACGTGCACGATTTGGCCGACAACGTGACGACCGAGTCCGATCGCGCCGGTGCGGCCGCGGCGGCGTACGCGCTGGGCGGCAGCGCTGGGGCCGATGCGGGCGCTGCGGGCGCGAATTGCCAGCTCAAGGTCTCCCCTGCCGGCAACGCGGGCTACGCGCTGCCGGCACGCATTACGGCTGTGGCACTCACCAAACTCAACTTCCGCGTCCGCCGACCGGTCGACGCCGCCTGCGTACGAATCCTAGCCGACGGCAAGGAGCTGTTCGCCGGCAAGGTCCGAGCGTTTAAGCCGAGCGTTATGGAAAGCTTCCCGCTGCCGGCAAAGGTGATTCAGCGCACACTCGACCTGGGTGCCAGCGAGATTGTCCTATCCGTCGACCCCGTCGAGGAGGCATAAACTATGAGCGATAACGTGATCGAAACGCTCAAGTTCAACTGCACCATCTGCCCATCCGAGTGCCTCCTGACCGTGGAGGTGGAGCGTGACGCAGACGGCGCCGTGGCAGAGGTGCGCTCCGTGACCGGCAACAGATGCCCGCGCGGTGATAAGTTCGCACATCAGGAGCTCACCTGCCCCATGCGCGTGCTCACCACAACCGTGGCCGTATCTGGCGGCGACGAGGCGCTGCTACCCGTGCGCACGGCCGAAGCCATCCCGCTAGAACTCCACGCCCAAGCCATGGCCCTCATCCGAGGCCTGGTCGTCAACGCCCCCATCCGCATGGGCGACGTCGTCCTCCCCGACCTCCTCAACACCAACATCAACCTAATCGCCAGCATGGACATCGACCGAGCCCAAGTAGCTAATTAGGGACGGGCTCTTTTAGCTACCCCGCCATCCACCCCGCCCCTCCTCAATTGCGGTGAAATAGTTCCTGATTTCCGCCAAAACCCCGGCATCCAGGAACTATTCCACCGCAACTATCCTTGGAATCGGTATTTAGCCTGTGTCTACTTTAGTGTCATTTCAAAACTATGCCGGATTACGGGGCCGATTCGTAGACCCCCATCCATACCGGCAATTTTCGATTTTTGATAAGCCGTCTACCTGCGGTTTTAAATTCGCAATTATTTCCATGGTCAAGCAATACAGGTCCAGCCCCGTAATCCGCCATACTTTTGAAACCAGCCCATTTGGGACTGGCCTCTTATGGCTACTTTTACCTATTAGCCCGCAAGTTTGACGCAGCTAAAATAGCCCCGTCCCAAATTGACTACCCTGGCATTGGGGATACCATGGTGGCAGCCTAGCGAAAGGATGTTTCATGGCACATGTCGATGACCAGCGTGTGGCGCGCGTGCTCGATGCGCTCGAGGCTCAGCACCCCGGCGCACAGCTGCTCGTAAACGACCCGTGGTCGATTTATTACCTGACCGGTTTTTATGCCGATATGTTCGAGCGTTTTTGCGGTGTGCTGCTCGCGAGCGATGACGAGCCCGTAATCTTGGTCAACGCCCTGCATCAGCTGCCCGAGTACGACAATGCCCGCGTTGCCTACCACACCGATACCGATGTCGTGGCCGATGCCATCGCGCGCGAGATCGATCCGACCAAGCCGCTTGGCATCGATACCGTCATGCGCTCCGGCTTTTTGATGCCCCTTCTGGAGCGCCACGCCGCAAGCGAGTTTTTCCTGGGCGACTTTGCCGTCACCGCCGCGCGCACCTACAAGGATGCCGCCGAGCAGGAACTCATGCGTGCATCTTCGGCCGCCAACGACGCCGTGATGGCCGACGCGATCAAACTCGTCCACGAGGGCGTAACGGAGCGCGAAATTGCCGACCAGATGCTCGGCCTGTATCGAAAGCACGGCTGCGAGGGCTTTAGCTTTCCGCCGATCGTGAGCTTTGGCGCCAACGCCGGCGACCCGCATCACGAGCCCGACGACACCGTGCTCAAGCGTGGCGACGTGGTGCTGTTCGACATTGGTGGACGTCGCCGCAACTATTGCTCGGACATGACGCGCACGTTCTTTTGGGGCGAGCCGGACGAGGAGACGGCACGCATCTACGACATCGTGCGCCGTGCCAACGAGGCCGCCGAAGCGCTTATCGCGCCGGGCGTTCGTATGTGCGACCTGGACCGCGCCGCGCGCGACGTGATTGAGGATGCGGGCTATGGGCAGTACTTTACGCATCGCCTGGGTCACTCGATCGGCCTGCAGGATCACGAGCCGGGCGACGTCTCGCTCGTCAACGAGCAGGTTGTCGAGCCGGGCATGACCTTCTCCATCGAGCCGGGCATCTACCTCCCCGGTCACACCGGCGTCCGCATCGAGGACTTGGCCTTGGTGACCGAGTCCGGCGTCGAGATTCTCAACGCCTACCCCCACGATCCAGTCCGCCTAGACTAGGCAATGCGGCAAAGGGACAGCCCCTTTGCCGCATCACATGAATGTCGCCACAAAAACGGCCTATCTACTACGTTTAACCCGCATGGGTCGACCATAACCGACTTTTCGCAAAATCCGCAAGCCGTCTACCTGCGGTTTTAATTTCGCAATGTTCCGTGTGGTCGAGGGTAACCGGTCAAACGTAGTAGACAGGCCAATTTCATGGCAAGCGAGTCGACTCGGGGCACAGGGCAGCCAAAAAAGCCCCGTCCCAAATTGACTGCTTTTGAGTTGCGGTGATATACGGCCTGTTTGAGGCTTCTGGCTTGTAAAACAGTCCGTATTTCACCGCAACTGATGAGGGGATGGGTTAACGGAGCAGGCCGGCCACTTCGCCGGCTAGGGTGATGGTGCCGGCTGCTACGAAGGGCTCGCCTGCGGCCTTGAAAGCTGCAAGGGCCTCGGAAACGCTGGAGTACACGCCTGCGAGCTTATCGGCATCAACGAGGGCAGCGAGCTCCTCCGCCGGCAGGGCGCGGTCGGAATCGGTCTGGGTCACGACTACGCGTGGAAAGGCGGGAATCAGCACGTCGACGATGCCTGCCACGTCCTTGTCGGCCAGCGCAGCGCACAGCAGCGTGGGGCGATTCTCCACGCACGGATTGATCTCGTCCAACGCGCTCACAAAGTTCTCGCAGCTCTGGGGGTTATGGCAGGCGTCGATCAGCTTGAGCGGATCGGTTCCCAGCACATCAAAGCGACCCGGCGTGGGGCAGCCCATAAGAGAAGCGTCGAGCGACTCGTGGTCGAGCTCGCGGCCCAGATAGCCCTCGCACAGCATAATCGCACACGCGGCATTCTGCGGCTGATATGCCGGCTTGACCATACTCGACGTATAGATCGCACGCGGCGTGGTGCAGCTGAACTCAACCGTGTCGCCCACATGCGCCGGCACCTTAGTCGTGACATGGCTCACCACGAGCGGCACCACACCGCATTCGCGGCAACGGGCATCCATCACGCGCTGAACACTTGCCTCATGCGTGCCCTCGCCCAGAACAACCAGGCGTCCGGGCTTAATGACCGCAGCCTTCTCACCCGCAATGGCCTCGAGCGTATCGCCCAAAATACGTGTGTGATCGAGCCCAATACCCGTAATGGCAACGGCGACGGGATCGGTCGCACTCGTGGCGTCCCAACGACCGCCCATGCCAACCTCGAGCACGGCAACATCCACCGCGGCCTCGGCAAACACCACAAGTGCGGCGGCCGTCAGCAGGTCAAACGGAGTAATGGTATAGGCGCGCTCCCCCGCCGCCACACGGTGCGCATTCACCCGACGTCCCGCCTCAACAGCGGCAGAAACGCCACGGGCAAAGGCCTCGTCACTCACAACGCGCCCATCGACCTCCATGCGCTCGGGATAACGCACCAGCTGCGGCGACGTATACAGCGCGGTTTTTAACCCCTCACCACGAAGGATGGCAGCCGAAAAACGCGTGGTCGAAGTCTTGCCATTGGTACCGGCGACCTGAATGCAATCAAAGTACTCGTCCGGGCGCCCCAACTCATCGAGCATATCGACAACCGTCTCAAGCAAAGGACCAGCATCCCCAGAAATCCGCCCCGTATCAGCAGCAAGCCCCACAGCCTCATCAAACGAAAGCAACTCAAACGAGAACGGAACGACATACGACCCAGAACGCTTAGCCATAACTCAAAGTCCCCCATAACAGAAAAAGAGGCCCACCAAAAAGAATGAGCCCCTCGCGTTCAAAAAATCAGCCAAACACCGCTTTGCAGCGACCTCAAGGCCACAACCCAGTGGCCCTAACATTCCGGGCGCAGACAACCACGTAAACGAACTGGGAGCGGTTTGGGGCTTTGCTCGATACAAGTTCCGCACGAGCCGAAGGCCACTTAATGTGGCCTTCGTGCGAGCAGGACTGTTCGCAGTAGCGAGCAATGCCCCAAACCGCGCCCCCCCAGTGACCCTTACGAGAAGTCAGCAACCTGAGCAGTCAGCGCCGCCAGGATCTCCTTGAGCTCAGCTGCACGGTCCCTCTTCTTCTGGACCACCGCAGGCGCGGCCTTGGCCACAAAGCCCTCATTGGCGAGCGTCTTCTCGCAGCCGGCCAGCTCCTTCTGGGCCGCGGCAATCTCCTTCTCCAGGCGAGCCTTCTCGGCCGAAAGGTCAACCTTGCCCTCAAGCACCACAAAGACCTCGACGCCGCTGTCAACAACAGCGATGCTCGCAGACGGCTTCTCGACATCGGTACCCATGACCAGCGAGGCAGTGTTTGCCAGAGGCTCGATGGTCGAGCGCAGGCTCTCGAGCTTCTCGATGTCCTCGGCACCGGCACGCACGACCACGTCGAGCTCGGCCTTGGGGCTCAAGCGATAGCGCGAACGCGTGGCGCGGGCGGCAGACACGACGGTACGGCACAGCTCAAACGCGCGCTCGGCGTCCTCGTCGACATACTTGGCGTAGTCGGCGGGCTCGGGCCACTTGGCGATCATGAGCGCCTCGGCGCGATCAACGTTGCCCTCGGCATCCAAGTCGAGCACGCTCGCCGGCATGTTGTCCCAAATCTCCTCGGTGACAAACGGCATAAGCGGGTGCATCAGGCGAATGGAGGTATCGAGCACAAAGATCAGGTTGCGCTGCGCCTGCAGACGACCCTCGCCCTTCAGGCGGGCCTTGGTGACCTCGACGTACCAGTCGCAGACCTCATTCCAGAAGAACTGCTGCACGCCGCGGGCCATGTCGCCAAAGGTGTAGTTCTCGATGCCCTCGGTGACCATCTTGACGGCCTTGGCCAGACGGCTGAACATCCAGGCGTCGGCCGGCGTCTCCACGACGGGCTCGCCGGGCGTGTAACCCTCCATGTTCATAAGCAGGAAGCGGCTGGCGTTCCAGATCTTGGTCACAAACGACTTGGCCTGCTCGGTGCGCGGACTGTCGATGAGCTTCTTGGTCTTCTTGTCGATGTTCGCGTCAAACTTGACGTCCTGGTTGTTGGTGCACAGCGTGAGCAAGTTGTAGCGCATGGCATCGGCGCCGTACATGCCGATGAGGTCCATGGGGTCAACGCCGTTGCCCTTGGACTTGGACATGCGGCTGCCGTCCTTGGCAAGGATCGTTGGGTAGATGACGACGTCCTTAAACGGCACCTCGTCCAGGAAGTACAGCGAGCTCATGACCATGCGGGCAACCCACAGCGCGATGATGTCGCGTGCGGTGACGAGCGCCGTCGTGGGGTGATGCCCCTCGAGCAGCTCCGGCTTTTGCGGCCAGCCCTGCGTGGCAAAGGTCCACAGCTGCGAGCTGAACCAGGTGTCCAGCACATTCTCGTCCTGATGCACGTGATGGCCGCCGCACTTGGGGCACACGTCGGTGTCCTCGGTAAGGGCGTCCTCCCAGCCGCAGTCCTCGCAGTAGAACACGGGGATGCGGTGGCCCCACCACAGCTGGCGGCTGATGCACCAGTCCTTGAGGTTCTCCATCCAGGTGGTGTAGGTCTGCGTCCAGCGCGCGGGGTGGAAGGTGACCTTGCCGGAGTTGACGGCGTCGAGCGCCGGCCCCTTGAGCTTGTCGACTGCCACGAACCACTGCTCGGAAAGCCACGGCTCCAGCGCGGAGTCGCAACGGTAGCAGTGCATGACGGAGTGATCGAGTTCGTCGACGTGATCGAGCAGGTCGTGCTCCTCAAACCACTTGATTACGGCCTCGCGGCACTCGTCGCGGTTCATGCCGGTGAACTCGCCGTAGCCCTCGACAACCACCGCGTGCTCGTCAAAGATGTTGATCTGCGGCAGGTCGTGAGTCTGACCCATGGCGTAATCGTTGGGGTCGTGGGCCGGGGTGACCTTGACAAAGCCGGAGCCAAAGTTGGCGTCGACATGCCAATCCTCAAAGATGGGGATCTCACGGTCGACGATGGGGAGCTTGACGGTCTTGCCCACAAAGGCGGCCTTCTCGGGGTCCTTCGGGGAGACGGCGACGCCCGTGTCGCCGAGCATGGTCTCGGGGCGCGTGGTGGCAACGACGATGTAATCCTGGCCGTTGACCGGCTCGGTCAGCGGGTAGCGCAGGTGCCACAGGTGGCCCTTCTCGTCCTTATATTCGGCCTCGTCGTCCGAGATGGCGGTGGTGCAGTTGGGGCACCAGTTGACGATGCGCTTGCCGCGGTAGATCAGACCGTCGTGGTACCAGTCGCAAAAGACCTTGCGTACGGCCTGCGCGTAGTCCTCGTCCATGGTAAAGCGCTCGTTATCAAAGTCGACGGAGCAGCCCATACGCTTGATCTGCTCGACGATGATGCCGCCGTACTCGTGGGTCCAGTCCCAGCAGGCGTCTACAAACTTGTCGCGACCGATCTCCAGGCGGCTGATGCCCTCGCTCTTGAGCTTCTTGTCGACCTTGGTCTGCGTGGCGATACCGGCGTGGTCGGTGCCGAGCACCCAGCGCGTGGACTTGCCGCGCATGCGGGCCATACGGATGATGGCGTCCTGGATGGAGTCGTCGGTGGCGTGACCCATGTGGAGCTTGCCGGTCACGTTGGGAGGCGGAATGGTGACGGTGCAGTCGCCCACGCCCTCACGGCGCTTGTAGTAGCCGCCGTCGAGCCACTTCTGCAGGATCGCCGGCTCGTTGGTCGACGGATCGTAGTTCTTGGGCATCTCTTCCATATATCTCTCCCTGTCCCGCCGGCGTGTCCGCCTGCTTGGTTTTCGCTCGGTCAGGTCCTGGCTCGCACGAAGAGCACATTAAGTGCTCTTCGGCTCGTGCGGAATCTACGAAAACCAAGCAGGCGGACACGCCTTAGGTATCGATTACTTCAGTCTGATATGACTTCGCTGAGGCTTAAACAAACACACAGAATAACACAGGTAGTTGGGGTTATTGCGTATATATAAAATAGCCTCCGACCGCGGGTGGTCGGAGGCTATTTGCAAGCACGTTTTTGGCTGGTTTACCCGTAGATGCGTTGGGGCTGTTCTTCGCCCTTTACGGAGGCTTCGGTCACGATGACCTTGGAAACGCCCTCCTCGCTGGGCAGGTCGAACATCGTCTGCTGCAGCACGTCCTCGCAGATGGAGCGCAGGCCGCGGGCGCCGGTCTTGCGAGCGAGCGCCATGCGGGCGATCTCGTGCAGGGCCGCGTCCTCAAACTCAAGATCGACGTCCTCGAGCTGGAACATCTTGCGGTACTGGCGCACCACGGCGTTCTTGGGCTCGGTTAGAATCGACACCAAGTCGTCCTCGTCGAGCGCCTGCGTCTGGGTGACGACGGGCGTACGTCCCACAAACTCGGGGATCATGCCAAAGGCGTTGAGGTCCTGAGGGAGCACCTGACGCAGCAGGTCGTTCTCGTCGACCGAGGTGGGGCCGGCGATCTCGGAGTTAAAGCCCACGCCCTTGTTGCCCACGCGATCGGCGATGATCTTGTCCAGACCCACAAAGGCACCGCCGCAGATGAACAGGATGTTGGTCGTGTCAATCTGCAGCAGCTCCTGCTGGGGATGCTTGCGGCCGCCGGTGGGCGGAACGCTGGCCACCGTGCCCTCAAGAATCTTAAGCAGCGCCTGCTGAACGCCCTCGCCCGAAACGTCGCGGGTGATGGAGAGGTTCTCGGCCTTGCGGGCAATCTTGTCAATCTCGTCCACGTAGATAATGCCCACCTGCGCGCGCTCGATGTCGCCATCGGCGGCGTTGATGAGCTTGAGCAGGATGTTCTCCACGTCCTCGCCCACATAGCCGGCCTCGGTGAGCGCGGTGGCATCGGCGATGGCAAACGGCACCTCGAGGATGCGCGCGAGCGTCTGGGCCAACAAGGTCTTGCCGGTACCGGTGGGACCGAGCAGCAGGATGTTGGACTTGGCGAGCTCTACCTCGTCCATATCAACATCGAGCTGCGAGCCCAAACCGTCGTCAAAGGCAGACACCGCAGCACCGCCCTCGATCACGCGGCGATAGTGGTTGTACACGGCAACCGACATGGCACGCTTGGCGTCCTCCTGACCCATAACATAGGCCGAAAGCTCGTCATAGATCTCGTGCGGCGTCGGCACGTGCGTGATGACCTGGCGGTCGTCCTCGAGCTCAAAGCCCTCGGTCTCGGGGTCCACGGCGGGCTGGGATGCAGCCTGACCGTGGTCGTTGAGGAAGCCCGGCAGCTTGCCGTTGCGGGCAGCGTCCATAAAGTCCGAAGCCAGCGACTCCTCCAAGATCTCGGAGCAGGCGGCGACGCACTCGTCGCAGATAAAGATGTTGGTCGGGCCCTTTACGAGACGGCGTACCTGCCCCTGCTCTTTTCCGCAGAAGGAGCAGCGGATGGGGTTGCCGTTCTCGTCAAAGTTGTCCTGCATGTTACCTGCCATCCTAGGCGTCCTTCGCGGCGAGATCGCGCGAGGTGACGATACGGTCGACCAGGCCGTAGTCGAGGGCCTCGGCAGCAGTCAGATAATTGTCGCGCTCGGTGTCGGCTTGGACCTTCTCGATGGGCTGGCCCGAGGCATCGGACAGGATCTGGTTGAGCTCGCGACGGGTCTTCTTGATCTCCTCGGCCACGATCTCGATCTCGGTCTGCTGACCCTGGGCACCGCCGCTGGGCTGGTGAATCATGACCTTGGAGTGCGGCAGGCAGAAGCGCTTGCCCTTGGCGCCGGCCGAAAGCAGCACAGCGGCCATGGATGCAGCCATACCGACGCAAATGGTGGAGACCTGCGGCTTGATGAAGTTCATAGTGTCAAGAATCGCCAGGCCGGAGTAGACCTCGCCACCGGGCGAATTGATGTAGAGCGAGATATCCTTCTCGGCATCCTGGCTCTCAAGATGCAGCAGCTGGGCAACGACCAGGTTGGCGCTGACGGAGTTGATCTCCTCGCCCAAGAAGATGATGCGGTCGTTGAGCAGGCGCGAATAGATATCGTAGCTGCGCTCGCCGCGCGGCGTCTGCTCGATAACGTATGGCACGAGGGCGGAATCGAACTTAGCGATCATACGCATCTCCATTTCTCTCTTGCGGACCAAATTGGTTCTAGATAAACGTACGGCGCCCGCATGCTATGCATTGGCTGGCACCGTACGAAGCAACCGGATAACCGGTGTATAACTTTACCCCATCACGGGCGCACGCATGCGCTCGCGGGCAAGGTGGCGAGAATTACTCGGCGTCCTTGGCGGTCTCGTCGACCTCGGTCACCTTGGCGTTCTCGACCAGGTGGTCGACGGCCTTGGAGCGACGGATGGACTCGCGGACGGCAGGCATGCGGCCATCGGCGATGAACTCGGCCTTGGAAGCCTCGACGTCCTTGACGCCGGCCTTCTCGAACTCGGCGTTGATGTCGTCCTCGGTGACCTCGATCTTGAGCTCACGGGCGAGGGCGTCGAGAGCCAGGGACTCACGGGCAACGTCGTTGGCCTGCTTGTGCAGGTCGCCGATGAACTGCTCCATGGTCAGACCGGAAGCGGGAAGCCAGGTGTCCAGGGTCATGCCGCGGGCAGCAAGGTTGGACAGGAAGTTCTGGCCAAGCTCCTCAAAGACGGACTGCTCGTAGTCGGCGTCCATCTCGTCGAGCTGCAGACGCTCGGCGAGAGCGGAGACGCAACGGTTCTCCTTCTCGGCCGGGAGACGGGAAGCCTTGTCCTGCTCGATCTCAATCTTGATGGCGTCGCGCATAGCGTCGATGCTGTCGAAGCCAAAGTCGGACTTGACGAGCTCGTCGGTGAGCTCGGGGGTGTTGCGGACCTTGATGCCCTTGACGGTGACCTCGACGGTGTGGGTCTCGGCCTCCTCGCCCTCCTCGACCTCGTCGGTCCAGGTGACGGTCTTGACGTCGTCAACGTTGGCACCGATCAGGGCCTCGTTGAACTCCTTGGGGTTGCTGTCGCTACCGGCGATGAGCATGCGGCCCTCGGCGGCAAAGTTGTCGGCGTTCTCGACGGCCTTGAGGTCGACGGTAACGTAGTCCTCGGCCTCGACGGCGCGACCCTCGACGTCCTCGAAGGTAGCACGGTAGTTGAGGAGCATCTCGACCTGGTTGTTGATCTCGGACTCGGTGACCTCCGCGGGCGGCATCTCGATCTCAACGGCGTCGAAGGAGGAGAGCTCAGCGGCAGGACGCAGGGAGAACTCGACGGTGTAGGTGTAGTCCTCGTGATCCTTGGCGAGGTCGAGCTCCTTGTAGTCACCGCTCTTGGTGGGGACGATGTCCAGCTCGTTGAGGACGACGGGCTCGTTGGCGGCGATCAGGTCGTTGGTGGCCTGAGCGAGGGTAGCCTCGGCGCCAAGAGCAGAGTCGATGACCGGACGGGGGGCCTTGCCGGCGCGGAAGCCCGGGAAGCGGTACTTCTTGGCGGTGTCCTTGTAGGCCTTCTTGATCGCGGCGTCGACGTCGGCGGCCGGGATGGTGACCGTAGCGGTGAGCTTGGCGTCCTTGACGTCAGAAGCGGTGATGTTCAACACGTTCCTCCTCATACTGCCCAGCTTATCTGAGGTGCTGGTACCTTTATGCAACAAGCGTCGCGAGGGCATAAGCCGACGCGGGTGCGTTGGTGCGGGCGAAAGGACTCGAACCTTCACGGGAATCCCACCAGAACCTAAATCTGGCGCGTCTACCAATTCCGCCACGCCCGCATGAGCGCACAGATTAGGAATGATAGCAGATACGAACGGCAAGCGCACGCACACCTTTTACAGGCTCACGACCTCACCACGAGTCCAAGCCAACAGAGCGCACGCCACCCCATCTCATAAGTTGCGGTGGAATAGTTCCTGTTTGGGGCTCCAGTCCTCCAAAACAGGAACTATTCCACCGCAACTTCGGTGGGACCCGGCAGTCTGGCGGTGCTGGCCATGCGCCGGAATGCGTGTCCCGGTTTGGCGTCTCGGAATGGGATGGAGTTTCCGCAAGAAGGCTCAACCGGAAAGCGTGTCCCATTCTGAGCCAGAATTATGGGATGCACTTTCCACTTGAGGCATCAACCGGAAAATGCATCCCAGTTTGACGCCTCAAAATGGGTCGCGCTTTCCGCGAAGGGCTTCAAAAGGAAACTGCATCCCAAATTTCGGCTGAAAAGTGGGATGCAGTTTCCGAACGGAGTCAGGTAAACGCCGGTAGAGGTAGCTCGCCTACTCCCCCAGCAGCGCTTTCTCCGGCGTGATGGGCAGCGAGCGGACCTGGTGGCCGGTGGCGTGTGCCACGGCCGAGGCCACGGCGGCGAGCGGCGTGTTGATGACGACCTCGCCGATCGACTTGGCACCAAACGGGCCCGTCGGCTCGTAGCTCGGCTCAAAGGCCACGCGAATGCTGCCGATATCCAGGCGCGTGGGCAGCTTGTAGCTCATAAAGTTGCCGGTGCGCAGGCGGCCGCGGTCGTCGTGCTCGACGATCTCGTAGAGCGCGTGACCGATGCCTTGGGCAATGCCGCCCTCGGCCTGGACGCGCGCGAGCGCCTCGTTGATCACGGTGCCGCAGTCAACGGCAGCGGCGTAATCCACCACGGTCACCTTGCCAGTGGCCTTGTCGACCTCGACCTCGGCAATACCGGCCATAAACGGCGGAGGCGAAACGGGCAGGCAGGCAGAGGCGTGCGAGGTCAGCGCGTCGCCGCCCGCGATGTTCTTGACGCACAGGTTGGCAAAGTCGCGCAGCGTGAGGTAGCGGTTCTGCTCGCGCGCGGCACGCTCGTCGGACAGGCGCACGTACTGCCCATCGAAGACCACGTCGGCGGCGTCAACGTCCCACATCTGGGCGGCCTTGGCGCAAATCTTCTCGCGCAGCTCGGTCGCGGCGTTCTTGGCGGCAAGGCCCGTGACGTAGGTACCGGAGCTCGCGTACGAGCCGGCGTCGAACGGCGACACGTCGGTGTCTACGCCGCGCACCACGATCATCGAACTCTTCACG
This sequence comes from Collinsella sp., assembly GCA_018367075.1. GTDB lineage: Bacteria > Actinomycetota > Coriobacteriia > Coriobacteriales > Coriobacteriaceae > Collinsella. The sequence goes on along the minus strand of JAGZGX010000007.1, from coordinate 110,003 downwards.
CCCAGTTCCTCGGCGGCAATCTGCGCCAGGATCGTGTCGACGCCCATGCCGTTATCGGTGGCTCCGGTGCCGATGGTAATGAAGCCGTCCTCTTCCAGGCGCATGTCGATGCCGGCGATGTCCACGTTGGAAATGCCTGAGCCCTGCATGGTGAGCGCGCAGCCCAGGGCGCGCACGCGGTCGCCCAGGTCGACGGCTAGCGGCTTGTCGCGCCAACCGATCATGTCCATCGCGCGCAGCAGGCAGCGGTCGAGCGCGCAGGCGTTGAGCTTCTCGTTGTAGTACTGCGGCATGATCTCGCCCTCGTGCACCATATTCTTAAGGCGCAGGTCGGCGGGATCCATGTGCAGCATGTCGGCGAGCTCGTTGACGGCACTCTCCACGGCAAACTGGCCCTGGGTGGCACCGTAGCCACGATACGCGCCGCCGCGGTTGGTATTGGTGTAGACGGCGTCCCACCTAAAGCGGCTCGCCTTCACATGGTTGTAGATGGGCAGGCTCTTGTGGCCCGACAGGCCGATCGTCGTGGTGGCGTGCTCGCCGTACGCGCCGGCGTTGGACAGCGTGTGCAGGTCGATGGCCGTGATGGTGCCGTCGTTCATGGCGCCCATCTTTACCGTCATCTGCATCTGATGGCGCGAGTTGCCCGCGGTGATGGTCTCCTCGCGGGTGTAGCAGCAGTAGCTCGGACGGCCGGTCTGCTGGGTCACGAACGCCACGAAGATCTCGCAGCAGCCCGTCTGCTTGGAGCCAAAGCCGCCGCCGATGCGCGGCTTAATAACCTGCACCTGCGACTGCGGAATGTCGAGCGACTGCGCGATCATGCGGCGCACGTGGAAGGGCACCTGTGTGGACGTGGTCACCGAAATGCGGCCGAATGCGTCGGTCATCGCGAAGGCGCGGAAGGTCTCCATGGGCGCGGTCTGCGTGGCCTGGCTGGTGTAGGTGCGCTCAAAGACGATGTCGCTCTGAGCGAAGACCTCGTCCAGGTCGCCAAAATCGCTGGTACCGCTGCACACCAGGTTGCGCGGGACGTCGCCGCCCTGCGGGAACATAAAGGTCACGTCGCCCTCGGGGTGGACCACGATGTCGTTATCGAGTGCCTGGGTAAAGTCGAGCAGCGGCTCGAGCACCTCGAAGTCGACCTTGATGAGCTTGAGCGCCTTGTCGGCGGCCTCCTCGGTCTCGGCAGCGACGATCGCCACTTCCTCGTTTTGGTAGCGCACGAGGTTCTCGAGGATCAGGCGGTCGTAGGGACTCGGCTGCGGATAGCTCTGGCCGGCGATGGTAAAACGGCGCTTGGGCACGTCTTCGTAGGTGTAGACGCCCACGACACCGGGCACCTTCAGGGCGCGCGAGGTATCGATGGAGCGGATCTTGGCGCGGGCATAGGGGCTGCGCTTGAGTTTGACGATGAGCGCGCCAGCGGGCACCATATCGCCGGTGTAGACCGGACGACCCTCGAGCAGAGCCTTCGAATCCTTCTTGGGCTGCTTGTGGGTGATTTGCTTGTAGGTGACGCCGTCGCAGCTGGTGTCGTTGACCGGCAGCTCGGGCAACTCAAAGCCCACCTGCACGCCAGATTCGTTGAGGAAGCGGACGATGGCGCGCAGCTGGCTCTCGTAGCCGCTGCAACGGCAGAGGTTGCCGGCAAGCTGGCGCGAGAGCTCCTCGCGCGTGGCGACGAGGCTCGGGTCCTCTTTGGCGGCGCGGGCGAGCGCCAGCACGTTCATGATGAGGCCGGGGGCGCAAAAACCGCACTGCTCGGCGCCTTCGGCAGCCATTGCACGGGCTAGTGCCTCGGACTCGGCCTTGAGGCCCTCGAGTGTGGTGATGGAGCGGCCCTCAACACGGGCGGCGGGAACCGAGCAGCTCAGCACCGGATCGCCGTCGAGCCACACCGTGCACAGGCCGCAGTTGGTGGTCTCGCAGGCGCAGCGCACCGACGCGCAGCCCTGCTCGCGCAGCAGCGAAAAGAGCATGGTGTCGGGGGCAATCTGAACCTTGACCTTGCGACCGTTGAGCGTAAAGGAAAGATCGATGAGTTTGGCAGCCATTAACGCACCTCGCTAGAATCGACGCCGGGCACGCGGCGGCAGGAATACTCGTCCGTGGCAAACTTAGGAATCTGCACGCACTCGAGCTCGTGAGCAAGCGCGGCCGAAAGCTCGATGCCGGCGGCGCGACGCACAGCCTGGACGGCAAGCGGGGCCGAGATGCAGCGGCGGTAGTCGGCCGAGCCCCACAGGTTGGTACCGTAGCTCAGGGCACGCACGGATGCGGCAAGGGCGCGAAGCTCGTCCTCGGAAGGCTGCTCGCCGGTAAGGCCACATGCCTCGCCCTGCAGTAAGGTCGCGCGCAGCGGGCGGGCGCCGACGGTGACATGCCAGCTGTTGTCCCACCAGGCAGCGGTGACGTTCAGCGAGGGAAAATCGGTCGCAGCCTTGCGCACGGCCTCGTAGCTCGCACGATAATCGTGCTTGACGACCACGACGTGCTCGATCACGTCACGTACGTAGCCCATGTCCACGAACTCCGCGAGCGGCACGCGGCCGGCCCCCGTCAGCTCAACATACGAATCAAGCGCTAGGAACGCCGAGAGCACGTCCGAAAAGCCAAAGCGGCCGTAGATGCTGCCGCCCACCGTGGCGGTGTTGCGCAGCTGCACGCCTACGATGTCGTGGACGGCGAACTCAAAGACATTGTTGACAAGCGCGTTGAGCCCGGCATGACGCTCGAGCTGGCGCAGGGTGCACATGGCACCGATGCGAAACTCGGTCTCGGTCTCCTCGATCTGATCGAGTCCACAGGCCGAAAGGTCAATCGCCGTCGCCACACGACGCGAACCCAGGCGCATCCAGATGCCGCCGCCCACAATCTTGTTATTGCGGTTCTTCTGCAAGAGCTCATAGGCTTCGGCCGCGTTTCCAACACGGACGTAGGTACCGAACTTGAGCACGTTCTCCCCCATCTCTCCACTTGTCCAGTACCTTTAAGTGTACCAAACGAGGGGCCGCACACCGTTTTAGGACAAAATCCACCCACTCATCTATAACTTGCGGTGATATACGGACTGATTAGCCGTTCTGGAACGCAAAACAGTCCGTATATCACCGCAAGTTATGAGGAGTCCTCCGGGATAGAAAAGGCTCCCAGCCGGATAGCTGGGAGCCTCATCACATGCTATGTCGAGCGAAGATTTAGCAGACGCCCTGGGCGAGCATGGCGTCGGCGACCTTCAGGAAGCCAGCGATGTTGGCGCCCATGACAAAGTTGCCCTCCTGGCCATACTCCTTGGCGGTGTTGTCCACGTTGTGGAACATGCCGCGCATGAGCTGCTCGAGCTTGCCGTCGACCTCCTCGAAGGTCCAGGACAGGTGCTCGGCGTTCTGGCTCATCTCCAGGCCGGACACGAGCACGCCGCCGGCGTTGGCAGCCTTACCGGGCATAAAGGCGACGCCGTTCTCCTGGAAGTAGGTCGTGGCCTCGATGGTCGTGGGCATGTTCGCGCCCTCACCGACCACCTTGCAGCCGTTGGCGACGAGCGCCTTGGCGTCCTCGAGCAGCAGCGTGTTCTCGCGAGCGCAGGGCAGCGCGATGTCGCAGGGCAGCTGCCACACGCCGCGGCCGTCGCCCTCGTGCCACACGGCGTTGGGCTTCTCGTCAACGTACATAGCGAGCGTGACGCCCTTGTCGTGGCCGGAGCGCTTCTTGTTGTAGACGTGCTCGAGCACGGTGTAGTCGATGCCGTCGGGATCCTCGACCCAGCCGTGGGTGTCGGAGCAGGCCAGCACCTTGCCGCCGAGCTGGGCGACCTTCTGGACCGCGTAGATGGCGACGTTACCGGAGCCGTGAACGACGACGTTCTTGCCCTCGAAGGACTCGCCGCGGCTCTTGAGGTACTCGTCCACAAAGTAGACCAGACCGTAGCCGGTGGCCTCGGTACGGGCGAGCGAGCCGCCAAAGGAGAGGCCCTTGCCGGTAAGGACGCCGGTCCACTCGTTGGTCAGGCGCTTGTACTGACCGAACAGGTAGGCAACCTCGCGGCCGCCAACGCCCAGGTCGCCGGCGGGAACGTCAGTGTTGGGGCCAATATGGCGATAGAGCTCGGTCATGAAGGACTGGCAGAAGTGCATGATCTCGTTGTTGGACTTGCCCTTGGGGTCAAAGTCGGAGCCGCCCTTGCCGCCGCCCATGGGAAGGGTGGTCAGGCTGTTCTTGAGGATCTGCTCCAGGCCCAGGAACTTGAGCATACCCAGGGTGACCGTCGGGTTAAAGCGCAGGCCGCCCTTGTAGGGTCCAATGGCAGAGTTGAACTCGACGCGATAGCCGCGGTTGACCTGAACCTTGCCCTGGTCGTCGACCCAGGGGACACGGAACATGACGATGCGCTCGGGCTCGACGAGGCGCTCCAGCAGGGCGGCCTCCTCGTACTCGGGATGGGCGTCGAGCGCCGGCTGGATGGTGCCGAGGATCTCGGTCGCGGCCTGGATGAACTCAGGCTGCTCGGGATAGCGGGCCTTGAGCTCGTCGAGAACTTTCTGCGTGTAGCTCATGCTTCCTCCAATTGATGGAAAAGAAAAGTGTCGTTCGAGGCGCCCTATGCGCCGCGAGCTTTATCGAGTATGGATAATATCGCACTGTTGCAGCAAAGTTTCGCATAAGCCGACGAGTAGATGTTTCGTTTTGATTACGATGCAGGTAGAGGCGTTTTTGAGCGCCCGACGCGCAAATCGCGTGTTTCGAAGCTGTTTCGTCCACGTGTTCCAAACCACCACATTGGGGACAGGCACCTTTGTGGTGGTGTGGTAGTTAGAGGACGAGTTGATGGTAGTCGGCAGGGGTAATGCGGCCTTCGGTGGCAGCGCGGAAAGCGGCGAGTGCATCGCCCGAGAACGGCATGGCCCAGCACAGGCCGCAGCCGGCGGTGATGGAGCCGGGCAGCGGCATGATGCGTCCGGGCACACCGGCGGCAAGGCACAGCTGCTCGCATTCCATCACATCGAAAGTGCTGTCGAACGACACGATAATCTTGCGCTCGTGGTCGAGGGCATCACCGGACGGGCCTTCGCGGTGCGCCTCACGATACGCCGCGGCGGCCGCTTCCTCTTCCGCAGTATGTCCACAGGCACCGCAACCGCAGGTACAGGGCTCGGAACCATCGCAAGTGCAAGGCTCTCCCGTGTCGGGGCAAATATCGTGAGGCATGGCAACTCCAATCATCTAGGCGAGTAACTCGGCCGCCGCAAACTCCTCGGGCGTATTGACGTTTTCGAAGCAGAGCGTGGAACCGGCAACCTCGACAATCTGGGGCTCATCCAGATAGCCGGCATGGACCCGGTCGATCAAACAGCGGATGCGTTGGCGGTCCTGGTCGAGCAACTCACGGGCAACCGGCGCGCAAGCCTGGCGGCGCCACACGGCGCACAGCGGCTCAATCCCCCGCTTCTCGCGCGGCACGCACACGTCGAGCGCCTCGGCCTCAACACGATCGGCAAGCGCGCCGATCAGTTCTGGTGAGACGAACGGCATATCGCAGGCAACGATCGCCGCGAGGGGCAACCGAGCAGCAGCCAGCGAGCTCGCGATGCCACGCATGGCACCCGCCGACCCTTCAAGGTCCGCTACCACGCGCGGCACCAGACCGCCAAACGCGCGCTCCTCAAGATAGGAAAGCTCGCTGGGACGCGAGGTCGTCACGACCAATTCGCCGGCAACTTGCGCCAGCCGACCCAGCACGCGTTCGATGAGCGGCTCGCCGCAAAACAACATCCGCGCCTTATCGCAACCCATGCGCGACGAAAGCCCGCCCGCCTGGACGACGCAAGAAAGATCGGCCCGTCTTACGGTAGTCATACGGCAAACCACCCCCATCGGCATGCTCAAAACCCGATGCACGAAGCTAAATACAGCCGCCGAAATAGCGGCGCTACGAAAAGCTCATGCAAAAACAAAACAGCGCCTTTGCGGCACGCAGCAAGACCGCGAGCACAAAAGCGCTGGTAGCGTATGGCGGGAACGTATGTGAATCGAACACATCCAAGACGTTTTGCACGCCTCGCAACGGTTTTGAGGACCGCGGAGCCCACCGGAGCCCATCCGTTCCCAAGTGCGCCGGTATTTTACCAAACCGAGCAGCCAATCTAGCGCAGGGAGCGCAGGCCACCGGCTTCCTTGTCGAGCACCGTAAAGTGAACGGCATCCAGGTGCTCCAAGATGCTGATGGCACGTTTGCGCGACACACCTAGGGCCTCGCGCAGGGCGCTCGTGGTAGCAGCGCCACCGGCGTCGGCAATGGCAGCGGCGACGAGCTCACGCGCATGCGACTCCACGGTAGCAGACAAGGCAACGTCGCGCTCAACCTTTACGATGGAGCGGTTGAGCGAAAGCTCGCGCAGGGCACGCGTCATGGTGTCGCGATCGAGCTGCAGTTGCTCGCCCACCTCTGGCAACGTCGGCGCATCGAGGCCAGCTTCGTCCAACAAGGAAACGATGCGCTCGCAAGCCTCGCGCACCACACGCGCCGCGGCGGCAGCGGAGTGTGGGTCGAATACCTCGGCGCCCTCTGAGGCACACACGCCGCGCGAGCAGCCCTCGGAAATCAGGGCTGCGGCAACTGTATCGTCAGCGGTAGGCCAAGCAGCATGGGCGACGGCGCCGGGCGTAAAGCCCGTCTCCTTGGGGGCAGCCGTGTGCATGGCGGACAGGGTCGCCGCCAGCGTACCCATCGCGGCATCGAGCGCGGAAGCATCTGCATACAGCGAGCCATCCGAGCCAGCAAGCGCGCAAGCAGCGCCCTTCGCCACCAACTCGCGCAACGCTGCCTCAGCCTCACCGGCAACAAGATCGAGCGCCGCGGTAACATCGGCAGCCGCAACCGGCAGCGCTTGCAGCGCCAGCCACGCATCCACCGCGCCCGCAATATCTCCAGCCTCAAGCGCCGCGTACAGCGCGCGCTCCCCCTCAACAAGCTCGCGCGAGCGACGGCAGCGCGACAACAGCACGCGGCCGCCACCAATAAGCATGACCGGCGAATACGATAGCACCACGGCATGGTCGCCGGCGCGCAGCGGCAGCGGTTCCTCCAGGCGTACCTGCACCACTCGCGTCTCGCCCACCGCCATGGGGGCCTCGCCCTCCATGAGCATGATGCGGCCGACGACTTCGGCCGTACCTGCCATAACGTGAACACGCGCTCCCGACTCGAGCACACGCGGCTTGGCTCCCTCGCGACCCAAATACGTAAACGCCATCATAAAGCGCAGCGTCTGGCCAAAGCGACCCTCCACGCCGAGCATCTCGCCGCGATCGAGCGCAGCGACGCCATCGCCCACCAGGTTGAGCGCCACACGCTGACCGGGCAGCGCCTGCTGCGTGTCGCCATGCACTTGGATCCCGCGTACGCGGCAGGCCGTGCGCGACGGCAGCGCGACGAGCTCATCGCCCACCGCGACCGGCGCATCGTGCAGCGTTCCCGTCACGACGGTGCCGGCGCCCTTGATCGTAAAGCAGCGGTCAATCGGCAAGCGCGGCGCGGCATCGGTACGCTCGGCACGGTCGCGGCAGGAATCCCAGCAGGTACTAACCTGCTCGTCGAGCGCAGCCAACAGCGCGCCAATCCCCTCGCCGGTCTTGGATGACACGGGCACGATCGGCGCGTCCGCAAACACGGTGACCGACAAAAAATCATCGACGTCGAGCTCGGCCAGCTCAATCATTTCGCTATCGGCCAAGTCGCACATCGTCAGCGCGACCACCATATGCGTAACGCCCAGCAGCTCCAGCACATGCACGTGCTCGCGGGTCTGTGGCATCACGCCCTCGACGGCCGAAACCACCAGCACGGCGACGTCGATACCTGTGGCACCCTGCACCATGGCGCGCAAGTAATGCGCATGGCCCGGCACGTCAACCAGGCCAACGATCTTGCCACTCGGCAGCGCTAGCTCGCCAAAGCCCAGCTCAACGGTCATGCCGCGACGACGCTCAACTTCCAGGCGGTCGGGGTTTTTACCCGTCAGCGCCTCGATGAGCGCCGACTTACCGTGGTCGACGTGCCCCGCCGTACCTACGATAACGGGACATTCCACCAACGCTTCGGCCCCACTCATCGGTGCACCGCCTTGGCAACGCATGCGACAAGCGTCGACGCCGCCGTCTCAATATCGCGGTCGCCCACGAGCGTGCGCACATCAAACAGAATGCGATCGTGCGAGGTTCGCGTGACGACCGGCGTGTCGAAGTCCTGGACAAGCGAGCGCTTGAGCGCGTCGACCGTCAGACGCTCGTCAACAAGACGCACGGCAACGCACATCGTGGGCAGCTCAACGGTAGGCAGCGAACCGCCACCGGGGGTCGACGATTCCTCGACGATCTCCACCTGAACGGCGCACGGGCAGCCGGCCTTATCGAGACCCGCCACCATCAGCTCGCGCAGCTTACGCGCGCGACGCTCCAGATGAGCCTGTGGAAGCGTGAGCATGTTGAGTACCGGCACCTCGCGATGGGCCACATCCGCCCCATCCATGTAAATGCGCAGTGTAGCCTCGAGCGCCGCCAGCGCGAGCTTGCCCGGGCGCAAGGCACGCATGAGCGGATGCGACCCGCAGGCCTGGACCAGATCGCGACGGCCCATGATAATGCCCGCTTGTGCGGCACCGAGCAGTTTATCGCCCGAGCACGACACGATATCGAGCCCCGCCGCGACCGAAGCCGGCGTGGGCTCCTCGCCGCCGCGCACCAAGATGTCGTCGGGCAACAGCGCGCCCGACCCCTGGTCCTCGTAGAACAGCAGGCCATGCTTGTGGGCCAGAGCGGCAAGTTCCCGAGAGCTCACCTCCTCGTGAAAACCCTCGATGCGATAGTTGGAGGGATGGACCTTGAGGATCATGGCCGTATCGGGCGTGATGGCGCGCTCGTAGTCGCCCAGATGCGTGCGGTTGGTGGCGCCGACCTCGACGAGTTTGGCGCCCGAGGCCGCCATGACGTCGGGGATGCGGAAGCTGCCGCCAATCTCGACAAGCTCGCCGCGGCTGACGATAACCTCTTTGCCTGCGGCATGGGACGCCAGCACCAGCAGCACCGCGGCGGCGTTGTTGTTGACCACGAGCGCGTCCTCAGCACCGGTGAGTGAGCGGATCAGCTGCGCAGCGTGCTCCTTACGCGACCCACGCGAACAGGTGTCGACGCTGTACTCGAGCGTGCTATACCCGCGCGCAACCTCGGCCACGGCCTTGGCGGCCGACTCCGCGAGCGGGGCGCGGCCCAAGTTGGTGTGGATGACCACGCCCGTAGCGTTGACGGCAGGGCGCAGGCTCGGCAACGCAGAGCGGTGCGCACGCCACTCGATGGCCGAGGCTAGTTCGCGCTTAGAGCGCGGGGCAGCACCGGCGCGAATGGCGGCGCGCTCCTCGTCGAGCTCGGCCGTGACGGCGGCATGCGCCACCGCGTCGCAGGTCTCCCCCGCCGCCTTCACAACAGGCCACTCGGCAAGCAGCTCGTTGACGGAAGGAATGGCGCGCAGGCGGGCGCGTACCTCATCGGACATGTTCTGGCTATCGCTCATGTGCGGCCTTTCAAAAGAAACGTGGATCAGTCGAATACATCAGCTGAGTCAATTACTCGTTATTATCCTCGCGCGCCGCGATCTTTTCCACGCGAACGGCGTTTTCCTGGGTGAGCGCGGCGCCCGTCAACGGGTCCCAACGCAAAGGTGTATGGTCGAGCGGGCCCACGCCCAAGGCTTGAGCGCCACCGGCATCGGCGCCAAACGAACGCCCGCCGGGGGCGGCCGAGGTGAAGATGCACGCCGGATGCAGATACGGCGTCGTCTCCACGCGCACGCGGTCGCGGCCCATATCGCTCACGAGCTCGACGACCTCGCCATCGGCAATGCCCATGCGCGCAGCGGCATCGGCATTCATCTGCACGGCATCCAGATCCGATCCAGCCTCGGCGGCACCGGCCGCCGCGAGTCTACGCGAGGTATGCGACTCAAAGGGACGGTTGCCGCTAATGAGGCGAAACATCCCCAGGCTAGGCTCCACCATGGGAGCGATCCAGTTGGGTACACGACCCAGGCCGGCTCGTTCCCATACGTCGCTTGCCAGCGCAATTTTGCCGCCATCCAAGGGAATCGCCGGATCGCCCGTACGCGACGGCAACGCAACACCCGTGTCGGCCCAGCCGCGCTCCTTGAGCTCGTCCAGATTGATCCCAAAAGGCGCCACCTGGGCAGCCGCCAGATCGTCAGACGTAAACTGGAAGTACTCGCCCACGCCACACGCCTGCGCCAGACCGGCAAAAATCTCCCGGCCGGGACGCGTGTCGTCATGCTGCACGGGCAGCACGGCATTGCGGTAGAACACGCGCGCATCGTTGGCGCCCACGACCGTGCCCACACCGCGGTCGGCCTCCAGATACGTCACGTCGGGCAGCACGAAGTCCGAAGCACGCGCCGTCTCGGACCAGCGAATATCAATCGTCACGAGCAAGTCGAGCTGCTGCAAAATACCCAACCAAGCCTGCGCATTGCCATAGCCCGCACCGGGGTTACTGGCATAGACGATGAGCCCACGCAAATCGCCGGCAAGAATCGACTGACCGATGGTCGTGCACAGGCCGCGCACCGGATCGACCAGTGGATAGCGCTCGGACCCCAGCTTGGGCCCGCATGGCACCGGCGGCGTCGCAAAGCGTGCGGGATCGAGGTCGCCCAACACAAGCGGCGTGGGCGGGTTGAGCGCGCCGCCCGCGTGTCCGATGCAGCCCAGCAGCACATCGACCAAGCAAATAGCGCGCGCGGTCTGGGTGCTATTGGCATACGCGATACCGATGCCGCCATGAAAGCCCGCGTCCACCACAGCGGCGGGCGCGGCGGCAGCTAGCTCGCGCGCCGCAGCGACAATCTCTGCGGCCGGCACGTCGCACATCGACTCGGCCCACTCGGGCGTCCAAGCACTGGCCGCCTGCGCCAGCTCATCAAAACCCGTGGTATAGCGGGCAACGAACTCGTGATCGTACAGGTCCTCGGCTACCAGCACATGTGCGATACCCAGCAGCAACGCCAGATCGCATCCGGGACGCACGCGCAGCCAGCGGTCGGCAAGCGCGGCCGAACCGCTGCGCCGGGGGTCAACCACGATGATCTTCGCCCCGCGCCGGCGCGCATCGTTGAGCGCATCAACGGCCCCCATCGTCGACGAATCGACGATGGAACGCCCCAGGTACATGATGCAATCGGTATGCGCCAGGTCGGAGGCGGGACTATAGCCCAGGCTGTGCTCCCAACCGGTAAGTCGGCTTACCTCGCAGGCACCGTCGGCACCGTATACGTTGGGCGAGCCCAGCGCATGCATAAAACGATGCGCCCAGTAGCGGTCGAACGAGGGCACGCCGAGCGTCATACCCAGTGCACGGGGCCCGCGCTCGTCAACAATCCCCAAAAGGCGCTCGGCAATCTGGGCAAACGCCTCGTCCCACGAAATCACATCGAACCCCGAGCCATCAGCTCGTCGGCGCATGGGGTGCAAAATCCGGTCGCGCTCGTCAAACGGCATTGCCAGGCGATGCCGCCCGCGGGCACACAGCGCACGCGTCGCGCACGGATGCCCCGGCACCGGCAGCTCGGCCACCACGCGACCGTCCTCAACGCGTGCCGCAAAGGCGCAATCGGCATAGCATCCCCCGCATGTGGTCACCACGGCGCGACCGTCACGCTTCACAGCAGATGCCATCTCGATTACCCCTTTCATCAGCCAAACACAACAGGCCAAAAGCCCGTCAACGAGCCCCAGACCCAAAAAGCCTCCCGCACGGCAACGCCCCGCGGGAGGCCAACGTCAAACAGGCGGTACTTTACGCCTCGGAATTCTTGGCGTAGACAAACCAGTAGCCGAGCGCGATCAGAACCGCGCCGCCCACGATGTTGCCCAGCGTGGCGGCGGACAGGTTAAACGCAATGCCCGCAACGTTGAGTGCATCGGCGCCGGCGACGTCGATACCATAGCCGCACGCGTGCATCACGGCACCCATGGGCAAAAAGTACATGTTGGCGACGCAGTGCTCAAAACCGCAGGCCACAAAGGCGGCGATGGGCAGCAGAATGCCCACAACCTTATCGACCACGGTCTTGCCGGCGGTACCGATCCACACGGCCAGGCACACAAAGATGTTGCACAGGATGCCGCGGAAGAAGATCGTCACCCAGTCGATCGTCACCTTGCCGGCGGCGACGCTTACCATGGAATTGGCGACCGCCTCGCCGTTGAGCTTGTAAATGCCGGCCATGTACACCAAAAAGACGATGAACAAGGCACCGACAAAGTTACCGACCCATACGACGACCCATGCCTTGAGCATCTGAGCCAGGGTGATCTTTTTGCTCTTGAGCGCGCAGACCATAAGCGAGTTGCCGGTGAACAGCTCGGCGCCACACACCAGCACCAGCACCAGGCCCAGGCAAAAGCACAGGCCGCCCACGACGCGCTGGGCACCCCAGCCCAGCGTGCTATCGCTCAAGAACACGGTAAAGAACAGGCCGCCGAAGGCAATGAACGCACCAGCAAACATCGCCAAAACAAAGGCCTTTGCGACCGGCAGGTTGGCCTTGGTCACGCCGGCGGCCTCGGTCTTGGCCTCGATCGCGGCGGGCGCAAGGCAATCGGGAGCGGGATATTCTGCCTTGGAATCTGCCATGTCAATCACTTCTTTCCTAATCAGCAGGGACAAGCGCTCCTATTGCTCTTGTCCCAAGCGGACAAAGTGGGAAAAGTCGTTGGCGGCCACGGCGTCGTACACGGCGTCGACGGCGTCAAAGACCTCCGGGGACATAGGGTTGTAAAACTCCGTATCGCCCGGCTGAATCCCTATGAAGACGATATCTTCGCACGATTGCTCGATTTCCTCGATCAGAATCGACAAAGGGAGCGAATGCGTGGTGAACATCGACTTGCGGGCCACATCACGTTTGTCGAGCAGGCGAATGGCGCCGACGGGCAGCGCCATATCGGCGGCATCGACCAAAACCAAACGCGGCGGACGCTCACGCTTGACCTCGATGATGTCATCCTCGGGAGTCTGACCGCCATCGATGGTGTACCAGCCGGCAAGCGGCGCGTCCTCCATCTTTTTGGAGAGCACGGGGCCGGCGGCATCGTCAGCACGCAGCACGCTTCCCGCCGTGAGCACAATGCCCGCAAACGGGGCGCCGTTCACACGACCATCCACAACGCGACCCATTACTGCAACCTCCCCGTCAGATACACGCCCGACACATCGCGCACGCGTTCAATCAGATCGCGAAACTTCATTAAGAACGCGACCTGCTGGGCATGCAGGCCAAAGTCGTCGTCGAACACCGAGATGCCGGCCTTAGCCGACCCGCGAAAACCGCGCTCGTCGAGCAGCGCATCGCAGGCCTCGAGCAGCGACGGCACCGCCGCCTTGTCGAGCTGGCACTCGCCAAAGGAGCGGATGGCCTCGAACTTGGTCTTGGCCTCCCCCTCCGGCAGCGCGTCGACGAGCGAATAGAACACATCCACCGGCACCGACAGGCGCGGCTCAAAGCAATCGAGCACGCCGGTGTGGTGGCCCACGGCGAGCGTGTAGTACAGCACGTCGCAGGCCTCCTGGGGAACGTCTTCCTCGGTCTCCACAAACTTACGCGTGAGCTCATAGAAGACCACCTGGTCGGGCGCATGGCCCAGGCAGGGGTCGGCGACGCCCTCGGCGGCCTCGTCGCTTGCGCGCGAGGCATCACCAAAGGAGCCGCCAAGCATACCGGGGCCCGCAAAGTAACCAGAGCGGTCCGTGAGCTCCATCTAGCGACCTCCGGCCAGCACCAGATCCTGCAGCGCCGAGTACACCTCGACGCGGCGCGGATCGTCCTGCTTGTCGATGAGCAGCGCCATGGCACCGCGGATATCGCCCTTGGGCGCGCCCTCGAGCGTATCCATAAACTCGTTGGCCAGGTCGCGGCCGTAACGGTAGCCGCTCATGGCGCGAGTCTCGCGCTCGATGGCAACGCGCAGCTTGTACGGCACGCCGGGGTGCAGGATATCGGCCTGCTCGCCGGCGGCCTCCACCGTGGTCTCGGCATGGAGCTTTTGGTCCAGCAGACCGAGCGCCATGGCAAAGCCGTAGACGGTCTGCGCGGGGCTGGGCGGGCAGCCGGGGATGTAGACGTCGACCGGCAGAATCTTGTCCGTGCCGCCCCAGACGCAGTAGTTGTCGTAGAAGATGCCACCGGTGCAGCCGCACGCGCCATAGGACACCACGATCTTGGGATCGGGCGCGGCCTCAAAGGCACGCAGGGCCGGCATGCGCATGGCACGCGTCACAGCGCCGGTGTACAGGAGCACATCGGCGTGACGGGGCGAGGGCACGACCTTGATGCCAAAGCGCTCGACGTCGAAAACGGGCGTGATGGAACCGAAGATCTCGATCTCGCAGCCGTTGCAGCCGCCACAGTCAACGCGGTAGACGTACACCGAGCGCTTGATCTTCTTAAGAAGGGTCGCCTTGGCCTTCTCGATGCTCTCGTCGAGCTCGATCTTGGTCGGGCGGTACTGAAGCCGCTCGGGCAAAAGCGTGGGTTCGGCCATGGTTACTCCTCCTTCGTATCAAAATCCATGATGATGCCCTCGACCGGCGCCGGACCGGCGGGAATCTCGGGCGCATCGGGGTTGAGCTCGCGGTCGATATACTCCGGGTTCACGCCGTGGCCGCCCAGATACTCCATGCCGGGGCCCTGGGGCTCGCCGGACGCAAGCGTCTCGTTGGCAGCCATGCCGGCAGCGTTGCCGGTCTTTACGGCCGAGGCGGCGCGCAGGGCGTCGAGCTCGCGCTTGCACTCCTGGCACATACCGACGGTACGGGCGGCCTGCTCGGCCTCCATGCCGCCGGCCTTTTGCAGCAGGCGCTTGGCGTAGTCGATCTCCTTATGCGGGGCAAACGGCTTGCCGCAGCGCGAGCAGTGCTCGAGCGTGTAGACGCTCTTGCTGGTGAGGTCGTCCTTGCTCATGACGGCCAGCTCAAACTCCTCGGTGAGCTTGATGGCCTCCATGGGGCAGGCTTCCTCGCAGCGGCCACAAAAGATGCAGCGACCGTAGTCAATCGACCAGGTGATGGTATCGGCCGCAAGGTCGGTGTCCATGCGAATGGCATCGGCCGGGCACGCCACGCCGCAGGCACCGCAGGCGATACAAAGCTCGGCGTTGTGCTCGGGCTTGCCGCGCATGTCCTTGTTGGTGGGGAACGGCGCAAACGGGTACTTGACCGTCGCGTCGCCGGCCTTGGCGTTTACCTTCCAAAGCTTCAGCATATTAGAGCGCCTCCTCATCGAGCGGAGCGGCCACGGTGCCCTCGCCCGCAAGCGGCGACTTGTCGCGCCAGACGTTCTCGAACTGCTCCTTATCGAGCACGTGGTCGCGCTTGGCGGCGACATCGGTCACCGTCACGCGGTCGGTGCAGGAGTAGCACGGGTCGAGCGAGCCGACGATCAGCGCCGCGTCGCCCACGGTGTTGCCGCGGAACATGTAGCGCAGGACCGGCCAGTTGCTGTACGTGGCGGCCTTGGCGCGCCAGCGGTAGCACTTCTGGTTGTTGCCGAGCATGGCCCAATGCACGTCCTCGCCGCGCGGCGCCTCGGTGGCACCGATGGCGTACTTGTGCGGGGTGTACTCCCAATCCGTGGTGAGGATGGGACCCGACGGGCAGTTCTCGAGCATGGTCTCGATCATGTCGATCGAATCGTAGACCTCCTGGATGCGCACGGCGGTACGGCCGAAGGCATCGCAGGTGTCGGCCGTAGCGGCGTGCATCTTTTGGACATCCGGATCGGCATAGCCGTCGAAGGGATGATCAAAGCGCACGTCGCGGGCATAGCCCGAACCGCGCATGAGCGGGCCGACCGGCGAGAAGTCGCGTGCGATCTTGCGGTCCAAGATGCCGATGCCACTCGTACGCTCAATAAAGTTGGGCGTCGAGAGCAAGACGTCGACGAGCTCCTGAACCTCGGAGCGCAGCTGGTGGATGGTCGTGAGGGTGGAGAGCTTCTGCTCGGCCAAAATGTCGCGACGCACGCCGCCGATCACGTTGAGGCCGTAGGTCTTGCGGTGACCGGAGAGCTTCTCGGCCAGGTCCATGGACTTCTCGCGGACGCGGAAGAACTGCTGGAAGCCGGAGTCGAAGCCCGTGTAGTGAGACGCCAGGCCAATGTTGAGCAGATGCGAGTGCAGGCGCTCGACCTCGAGCATGATAGCGCGGATGTACTGGGCGCGCGGCGGGACATGAATGCCCTGGGCGCGCTCGACGGCCTCGGCGTAGGCCACCGAGTGGGCGCAGCCGCAGATGCCGCAGATGCGGTCGGCGAGGAACGTCACGGCATCATAGTTCAGGCGCGTCTCGGCGACCTTCTCCATGCCGCGGTGCACGTAGAACAGACGGTAGTCGGCATCGACGATCGTCTCGCCCTCAACGAACAGGCGGAAGTGGCCGGGCTCGTCGGAGGTAATGTGCAGCGGGCCCATGGGAACGAGCGTGGTCTCCTTGCCCTTGGTGTCGGCCAAGAACTCGTAGTTTTCCATGTCGCTCGCGGGAGCGGGACGGAAACGGTAGTCCATGGAGTCCTTGCGCAGCGGGTACAGGCCGCTGGGCCAATCGTCGGGCAGCACCAGGCGACGACGATCGGGCAGACCCTCGGGGATCAGGCCGAACATGTCGCGCAGCTCGCGCTCGCCCCACACGCAGGCGGGGACGAACGGCGTCACGGACGGGAATGTCATCTTGGCGGGATCGACCTCGGTGCGCACGGTCACCCAGCCGGGGTCCTCCCCCTCCATGGAGATGACGTAGTACACGGCGTAGCGGCCGCACAGGCTGCGCTCATCGTTGCCGATGATCACGGGAATCCAGCCGTAGCGCTCGTAATACAGGTAGTGGACGGCCTCGGGCAGCTTGTCCTGCTTGACGGTAATCGTCAGCTGGTCCTCGCATTGCCACTCGACCTTCTCGATGCAGCCCGGAACGGCGCGGCGCAGAGCCTCGACATGGCTCTCGCAGCGACGGGCATACACCTTGTTCTCAGTTTCAATCATTCGTTACTCCACCTCGCCCTGAGCGGTCTCGGTACCGAACACAGCGCGGTACATCGGCGTCGCGTGAAGTTCCTCGGTGCTCTGCTCGAGCACGATGCCGGTCGCGGTCTCCACACCGTGCACGAGAGGCAGCGGGGTGGCGATGCCAAACCACAAGATCATGACGGCCAGGATGATTTCGGGGATAAGCATGAGCGCCGGGGCCTCATGCTTGCCCATACCCTGGGGTGCATGGCCGAATACCGACTTGAGTGCGATGCGGGTGAGCGCGGAGATGGCCACGGTAAGACCGAGGGCGACCACGACGACCAGCCACATGGGACCGGCGGTAACACCGGCGACAAAAGTCAGGAACTCGGAGATAAACATGCCAAAGGGCGGGAAGGCACCAAGGCCGAGCAGCGCCAGGACGGCGAGCGCGGCGGTTGCGGGGGCAACCTCGACGACGCCCTGGATCTTGGCCAGGCTACGCGTGCCAAAAGCGTGCTGGATGTTGCCGGACACGCAGAAGGCAAGCGTCTTGGTAAAGCCGTGGAACACGCAGTGCAGCAGGGCCGCGGCGATACCCAGTGGGCCACCGATACCCAGGCACAGGGCGATAACGCCCACGTTCTCCACAGACGAGTACGCAAAGCGGCGCTTGAGGTCGTCCTGGCGAAACATCGAAAGTGCAGCCACCAAAATGGACAGCGTGCCGACGATCAACAGCAAAAGCTGCGGATACTCGGCGCCCACGGCCTGGATAGTAAAGCCGTAGAAGCGCATGATCACAAGCATGGCGCACTTAAGCAGCACGCCCGAGAGCAGGGCCGAGACGGGGCTCGGGGCCTGGGAGTGGGCATCGGGCAGCCAAGTGTGCATGGGGAACAGGCCGGCCTTGGTGCCAAAGCCGATCACGACAAACGCAAAGGCGAGGCGCATGAGCGTCGGGTCGAACTGGTCGGCATACGGCAGCACGCACGACAGGAATGCGGCCTCGTGGGCGTTGGGAATCACGTCGGCGGCGTTGGCGTAGATCAGCAGCGTACCGAACAGGCCGAAGGCCACGCCGGCGGTGCAGACCATCGCATACTTCCAAGAAGCCTCGAGGGCCGTCTTGTTCTTGTAGATACCCACCAGGAACACAGTGGAAAGCGTGGTTGCCTCCACGGCGGCCCACGTGAGGATCATGTTGTTGGACAGGCACGCGAGCAGCATGGTGAACACAAACAGGCTAAACAGCGCAAAATACTGCTTGGCGCGCTCGGCGGGCATGGAGCCCTCCTCGATATCGGCCTTTACATAGGGCAGCGAGAACAGCCCCGTAAGAAAACCGATAAAGCCGATGAGCAGCACAAAGATGGCGCCCAGCGAATCGAGGTGGAACCACAGGCCAAGAGCGCTCGCGGTTTCGCCGCTCATAAGGACGTCGCCGGCCGTCATAATCGACAGCACCAGGACGGCTGCGACGGAGACCAGGTTGAGACCGGCAAACACGTTATAGGACGTGTTCTTGGGCAAAAACGCCATGACCAGCGAGAACACCAAAGGAGTCGCGAGCAGGGCGAGAATCAACGTTTCCATGGACTACCCCCTCAGCTCGGACAGGTCGCGCGCATCGAGCGAGTGGGAGTCGTCCCAAATGCGACGCACGACGATGGACATGATGATGACGGCAAAGATGGCGTCGGTGGCGATACCGATCTCGATGATCTCGGGAGCGGTGGGGGCCAAAAGCGCGAGCGTCACGTGGCTGCCGTTTTCCATAAGGCAGTATCCAAAGATCTGCTTCATGATGTTGCGCTGCGAGATGATGCAGGTGAGGCCCACGAAGAAGTGAGCGAAGCTAATAGCGAGCGCAGGCGTTGCGACCTCGGCCGTGGGCAGGCTGATCTGCGTCACAACGGCAAAGCAGATCGCGACCTCGACGGCGATGATGCAGATGGCCCACGCGGGCTTAAGGCCGGCCTTGAGCGATGCGTCGCTCGGCTCGCCCATCTTCTTGTATGCGCGGTTGAGGATGTAAGGGACCAGGACGACCTTAGTGATAAAGGCAGATCCGGCCCACATAAGCAGCTCCTGCGCACCGGTAGTAGCACCGAGCGTAGCGAGCAGTCCCACGAGCACCAGCGACTGCACCGCATACCAGCGAATGGCGTGCTTGATGTTCTTGGAGACGACCACCATGGTGGACGTGACGATCAGAAGGCCGCCAAGGATGTTGACGATCGAATAACCCATGTCGTTCTACCTCCTAACCGATCCAGCTGGCCGAAAGCGGGCCGCTGACGATGACCATGATGATGAGCACGATGAACACGAACGCCATCGCGCGGGGAAGCGGGGCTCCCGCAGCGACCTCGTCGCTCGGCTCGCCGGGCAGGCAATAGCCCATCCACTTGAGGAACCAGGCGAAGGTGGCGACGGTCTCGGCGACCATGATGCACACGAGCACCAGGATCGCGACGTTGCCGGCACCCACAGAGAAGCCGCCGGCGATAATCTGGAACTTCGAGAAGAACGTGTTCATGGGCGGCACGCCGGCAATAGCGAGCGCGGCGACACCGAAGCCCACGCCCGAGATCGGGTACTTCTTTACGATGCCGCGAAGCTTGGGCAGCATACGCGTGCCGAGCGTAAAGGAGAACGAACCGGCGATCAGGAAGAACAGCGTCTTGGCGAAAGCGTGGTTAAAGATGTGGCAGACGGCGCCATCGAAGGCCAGCTGGCTGCCAAAGACCGAAAGGCCCAGACCAAAGAACACATAGGAGAGCTGGGCGATCGTGGAAAAGGCCAGCAGACGCTTCATGTCCTTTTGCGGCAGGTACATAAGGAAGCCAAAGAGCATGGTGACCATGGCGTCGATAATGGCGACCCAACCCACGATCTCGGGGATCTCGCCGGCAGAGACGAGTGCACGCGCGAACACGCACACGCCGACCTTAACCATCGAGGCGCCATGCAGGTAGGCCGAAACAGGCGTCGGCGCCTCCATGGCCGAAGGCAGCCACATGTACATGGGAACCTGTGCGGACTTGGCCCAGGCCGCAAACAGCACGAGCAAAAGAACGATAGCCTTGAGCTTGGCGTCGAGGCCGGCAATCGCGGTAATGGCGAAGGTACCGGTATGGGCAAACACGATGGCGGCGCCCAGATACAGGCCAAGCGCACCGATATGCGTAATGATCAGAGCCTTCATGCCGGCCTTCTTGGCCGTAGGCGTCATGTAGTAGCTAATGAGGCCCCAAGAGCACGCACCCGTGATCTCAAAGAACACGAGCTGGCCCAAAAGGGTCGAGCTGTACACAAGACCGGCCATGGCGCCGATGAAGGTCGCGAGGTACGCGTAGAAGCGACGACGCGGTGCGTCGGGATGCTCACGGTTATTCTTGCTCATATAGGGAATCGAATAGATCACGACAAGCAGGCCGATACCCACAAAGGCGGGCGCGAGCAGCGTGCTCATGCGATCGAAGGTGAATCCCATGACGAGGGTCTGCCCAAACGAGATCAGGGGGACCTGCGTGTCGGGCATGCCGGCGCCAGCGAAATTCGCGGCGAGGGCGATGGTGCAGACCGTCGAGACGGCGGCACCCAAAACGCTGAACCACTTGGCGTACGGACGGGGGAACAGGGCGACGAGCACCGAGGCCACCATCGGGGCCGCGATAGCGACCAAGCCGAGAAGGGACAGACTGACTGCAAATGACATTGTTTCTCCCTTCTCCTACACGCCGACGACCACGAAGACAAACGCCAGAACGGCGATGCCCACGACGGCCCAAGTCTGATTACCGAGCACCTTAAAACGCGAGCGCGAGCAGGAGTTCTCGATCACGCCGCATACGACAAAGTCGATCAGGCACTTAACAAGGAAGATGACCGCGCCCAGAACGGCCGCGATACCCACGGCCGCGGGCTCGCCCCAGGGGACGAAGATCGCGCAGAACCAGGCGACGACCAGGACCTGCTTCATGGACATGGCGAGCTTGGCCATCGCAAGCGACGGGCCGGAAAGCTCAGCGAGCGGACCTTCCTGGAGCTCCTGCTCGGCCTCGGCCTGATCAAACGGCAGCTTGCCGAGTTCCATGTAGCAGGCAATCGCAAAGGCGATGCCGGCGAGGATCACAGCGACCGGCGCGTCGATGGCGCCCGTCATGATGTGCTGGCC
Organism: Collinsella sp.; assembly: GCA_018367075.1. Classification (GTDB taxonomy): domain Bacteria; phylum Actinomycetota; class Coriobacteriia; order Coriobacteriales; family Coriobacteriaceae; genus Collinsella. The sequence goes on along the minus strand of JAGZGX010000007.1, from coordinate 88,757 downwards.
CATGGTGGCGATGTCGGTGGAGCCGCACACCAGGGCGGCGGCAAACAGCGCCAGCAGCATGGACGGCTCGATGAGCACGCTCATGAGCAGCTCGCGGACGCCGCCGATACCGGCGTAGGCGTTGGACGAATCCACACCGCAGAGGGCGAAGAAGAAGCGGGCGAGCGCCAGGCTATACATGATGGTGATGGCGTCACCAAAGACCGGGATGGGGCTTTGTGCCGTAAAGAGCGGCAGACCCATCGCGAGCATAAAGGCGACGGCGAAGAACAGCGGCGGCATGATGCGCAGCGCAAAGCTCGCATCCTCGCTCTGGGACTCGGGGCGCGCAAAGAGCTTGGCCAGGTCGCGGTAGTCCTGCATGATGCTGGGGCCGCGACGGTTGTGCATCTTGGCGCGGATCACGCGGCCGAGACCGGAGAAGAACGGCGCGACGGCCATAACGACCACGCCCTGCAGAACGGCAAGTACGATGTTGTTCATGCTCTCCCCTCCTTAACCCATTTGCACGGCGAGCACGAGGAACACCACGAGTGCCGCGACGATGTAGCAGATATAGATGCTGTAGTTGCCGCCCTCGAGCTTAGTCGCGAGGTCGGCGAGCTTCTCGACACCCTTATGCGGGGCATCGACGAGAACCTTGTCGGGTACGGGCTCCACAGCCTCGGCCACACCGGTGAGCTTCTGGAAGAAGTGCGCGATGGACCAGCAGACGGCCGTGCAGCGGTCGCGCAGCGTGTAGAGCGGCTGCATAAACCAGGACACCTCGGAGGCAAAGGTCGTGGCCACGACGGGCATATGCTCGTTGGGAGCATAGCCGCATGCCCACGGCTGGGACTTCTGCACCTTGCCGACGGTCTTGAGCTTGCGATAACCGCAGGCAAGGCCGACGAGCACCACGAGCGCAATAGCGATCGCGGGCGTGGAGGTGGCAGCGCCGGAGTACTGGTTCATGAGCTCCATGCCCTCGGCGGCAAACACGCCACCGTACGGATGCAGCACGGACGCAGCGACATCGACCAGCACGGGCGCGATCACGGGAGCGCCAATGCCCAGCACGACGCAGATGGCCGCGAGCAGGCCCTGCGCAAACACCATGGGGGCGGGAACCTCCTTGGCATTGGCCGCGGCCTCGGAGCGGGGCGCGGAGGCAAAGGAGACGCCATAGGCCTTGACGAAGCATGTGACAGCCAGCGCGCCGGTAATGGCAAGCGCGACGGCAGCGAACACGGCCACGATCATGACGGCCTTGTCGCCCTGCATGGCAGCGTTAAAGAGCGACTGGTAGGTAAACCACTCGGACACAAAGCCGTTGAAGGGCGGGATGGCCGAGATGGCAAGCGCGCCAATAAGGAAGCAGATGGCCGTAGCCGGCATACGACGGAACAGGCCGCCCATCTTCTCCATATTGCGCGTACCCGTGGAGTACAGCAGCGCACCGGCGCCCAAGAACAGCTCGCCCTTAAACATCGCGTGGTTAAACGTGTGGTAGAGGGCGGCCATCAGAGCCAGGACGGCGATGCCGACCGAGTTGAGCGCCATAGCGGCCATGGAGGCGCCGACGCCGAGCAGAATGATGCCGATGTTCTCGACGGAGTGATAGGCCAGCAGGCGCTTGATGTCATGCTCCTGCAGGGCGAAGGCCACGCCGAGGACCGACGAGATCGCACCGAAGACCATGACCATAAGGCCCCACCAGACCTGAACGCCCGAGGCGGAGAGCAGGTCGAGGCCCACCTTGAGGATGCCGAAGATACCGATCTTGATCATGCCGCCGGACATGAGGGCCGACACGTTGGACGGCGCCTCGGGATGCGCCTTGGGCAGCCAGCCGTGCAGCGGGATGATACCGGCCTTGGCGCCAAAGCCAAAGAAGGCGAGCACAAAGCACACGGATGCGACCGCGGGGCTAAACTGCGTAGCGCGGAAATCCGCAAAGGCAAACGAGCCACCGGCGAAGTTGGTCATGGTGAGGAAGCTCGCCATGATGAGCACAAAGCCCACGTGCGCGATCACAAAGTAGAGCCAACCGCCATGGATGGAGTTCTCGTTCTCCTCGATCACGACCAGGAAGTACGAGGTCAGCGACATGAGCTCAAAGGCGACCAGGAACCAAAACACGTTGTCGCCGGTGATGACGAGCATCATGGACGCCACGAAGGTGTTAAAGAAGAAGCCGGCGCGGCCCTTTTTGCCCGGGTACTCATCAAAGTAGTTGAGACCGTAGATTGAACCGGCAAACGCGAGCACCGAGATGAGCGCCACGAACAGGCCGGACAGCTGGTTGAGCAGCAGCTGGAAATGGGCAAACGGGAAGAACACGATGGTGTCGACCGACGTGACATCGCCCAGCACGGCCTGGATACCGGCCACAAACGAAAGCACCGCGGCGACGGCGCCGATTAGGCAGCCGGCGGTCTTGGCGGCGTTATCGGCCTTGATCAGCAGAACCGAGGCGAGCGCACCGATGCACGAGACGGCAAGCGATGCGATAAACAGCGTCATGCTATCCATTGTTTACGCTCCCTTCTGCTTTCTCGGACAGGCCCTGGGCCACAGCGGTAACGTCGACGACCGGACCGTTTTCGATCGAGCGCAGGCGCTTGGCCTCGTCGAGCTCGCGATCGGCCGCGCCGCCCATGACGGTCAGCGCCTTGGTGGGGCACGCCGCCACACAATGCGGGCCGTCCGGATCGAAGGCGCACAGGTCGCACTTGACAGCGCAGGTGTACTGGCCAGGAGCCCACGTAAGCAGGCTGCTCAGGGACTTAGGATACGAAGGCGTCGGGTCGCACATGCCTGCGACACCGGCGATAGACGTGCCATCGGGATGGATGGCTCCGAAGGGGCACGCGATGGCGCACAGCCTGCACCCGATGCACTCCTGCTCCTTGACGTGGATGCGGTCGCCATCGTGCTCGATGGCATTCACCGGGCAGACCTCGGCGCAGGGGGCACCCTCGCAATGGTGGCAGGCAAGGGCGGCCGAAATACCGCCGGTCTTCACGAGCGCCAGGCGCGGCGTATCCTGAAGACCCTGCATCCGGTGGGCGTCGGCACAGGCGGACTGGCATGTTCCGCAGCCGATGCACCTCTCCGGGTTGATGTCGATGAAGCGGTTCATCCCCACTTCCTTTCAAAATAACGGGCCGGGCTCCCGAACGTACGGGACGCCCGGCCCAAAAAGCCAACGAGAACGGGACTACACGATTTGGTTCACGTGCGTCTCGTCGTCGAACTTGGCGGCACCGGGCTCAACGTCCTGGGGAGCGGCGGCGTCCACCAGAGCCTGCTTGAGCTCGGTGTACTGACGCTCCACCTCGCCCTCAGCCCAGACCTGGTCGGCGATAGCGTCGACCTGGCAGGCGGAGAACTTGTCCTCGGGCGTATGCGAGACCGGGTCGACCTTGTGAATGGTCAGCTCGTTGCACTTGCCGATCCACCACTGGTAGGTCATGTAGACCGTGCCCTTGTTGATGCGATCGCTCACGTCGGCACGGCTGTATACCTGGCCGCGGCGGCTGTGAATCGAGACGATGTCGCCATTCTTGATGCCGCGCGCCTGGGCGTCCGCGGGATTCATGCGGACAAAACCGGGCTCGTCGGCAAGCAGCGCCAGCGTCTTGCAGTTGCCGGTCATCGAGCGGCAGCTGTAGTGGCCGACCTCGCGGACGGTGCACAGGATGAGCGGGTACTCATCGTCGGGAAGCTCGGAGGGCGCCTCCCAGTCGTGCGCCATCAGGTTGGCACGGCCATCCTTGGTGGTGAACTTGCCACCAGCGAACATGTCAGGCGTACCGTGGTCGTTCACATCGGTGCTCTTGACGGGCCACTGGGCGTAACCGCCCTCGGGAGCCATCTTCTCGTAGGTCGCGCCCACAAAGTTGGGGCACAGGCTAATGCACTCGTTCCAGATCTGCTCGGTGTTGTCGTAGTGCATGGGATAGCCCATGCGCGTAGACAGGTCCGCGAAGATCTCCCAGTCGTGACGGCACTCGCCCTTGGGCGGAACAGCCGCGTCAAAGTGCTGGAAGCTACGGTCGGATGCGGTAAAGACACCCTCGTGCTCGCCCCAAGAGGTAGCGGGCAGGATGACGTCGGCGAGCATGGTCGTCTGCGTCATAAAGATGTCCTGGCAAATGAACAGATCCAGCTCGGAGAGCGTCTTGCGCATGCCGGCCGAATCGGGCTCGGTCTGCACCGGGTCCTCGCCGTAGTTGTAGAAGCAGTGCACCTTGCCCTCGTCGACCAGGTGGCCCAGGTCGGTGAGCTTGTAGCCCTCCTCGAGCGGGAGCTTTTCCTCGGGCACGCCCCAAGCCTTGGCAAACTTGGCACGCACAGCCGGGTCGGTGACTTTCTGGTAGCCAGGATACAGGTTGGGCAGCATGCCCATATCGCAGGAGCCCTGGACGTTGTTCTGGCCACGCACGGGCGCGAGGCCGGAGTTGGGTTTGCCGATCTGGCCGGCAACGCAGGCGATGGAGGCGATGGTGTGCACCGTCTTCAGGTTCTGCTTCTGCTGGCATACGCCCATGCCCCAGCCAATGATGGCAGAGGGCTTCGCCGTGGCGTACATCTCGGCAGCTTGGTGGATCAACGCAGGCTCGACGCCCGTGATGTCCTGTACGGATTCGGGAGTGTAGTTCTTGATGGTCTCCCACCACTCGTCAAAGCCGTTCGTGTGCTCGGCGACGAATTCCTTGTCGTAGAGGCCATCGTTGACCAAGCAGTTGGCAAAGGCGTTGAGGAACGCAACGTTGCAACCGTTCTTGATCGGAAGGTAGAGATCGGCGATACGCGCAGTTTCGATATGGCGCGGATCGGCGACGATGATCTTGCAACCCTTTTCTTTGGCTCGCACGATACGCCTTGCGACGATGGGGTGCGAATCGGCAGGGTTATAGCCGAAGAGGAAAATGCAGCCCGCATCCTCCATACCGGGGATGGAGCATGACATGCAACCTGAACCAACCGTGTCCATCAGACCGAGGACAGTAGGGCCGTGTCAAGTACGGGCGCAGTTGTCCACGCTGTGGGTGCCGATGCACGCACGCGTAAACTTCTGCATGACGTAGTTCGCCTCATTGCCGCCGCCTCGCGAAGAGCCGGTGGTCATGACAGCGTTAGGACCATATTCGTCAATTATGGCCTGCATCTTAGATGCGGTGAAATCCAGTGCCTCGTCCCAGCTTACGCGCTCAAGATCCGCGCCCTTAGTGCGGCGGATCATCGGGTGCAGTACGCGAGGAGTCAAGATCTTGGTGTCGTTGATGAAGTCGTAGCCGCTCATGCCCTTAAGGCACAGCTCGCTCTGGTTGGTGATGCCGTTGAGCGGTTCGGTGCCCACGACCTGGCCGTTTTGGACCAGGAGGTTAAACTGGCAACCGGCGCCGCAGTACGGGCAGATCACTTTATGCTTCTCCATGACACCCTCCTTCCTTTCTCTGCTACCGAATGCTCGGTACTTATTTGACAATCATTGGGCCTGTCGCCCGACGCTTACGCCTCGTTTTCGATGGTGGCGCGGGCACGCTCGGCAGTCAGTTCTGCCAGACGCTCCTCGTCTACCAGGGTGAGGCCCTTGGTCGGACACGCCTCGGCACACGCCGGACCGCCGGGACGGTCCACGCACAGGTCGCACTTGAGCACGAAGCTCTTAGTCTGCGAACCCACGCGAACGTCACCCATCAAGACGGGGACCTGCGTGGTCGCCACGCTCACGGCGCCAAAGGGGCATGCCATGACGCAGCTCTTGCAGCCGATGCAGTTGTCCTCGTTGACGCCGATGCGATGGTTCTTTGGATCAAAGAACAAGGCGCCCGTGGGGCAGGCCTTGGCGCACGGAGCGTCCTCGCAGTGGTGACATGCCACCGGCGCGGAAATCTCGTAGGTGCGCGTTACGCGCAAGCGAGGTGCGGCGATGTTGCCGGGAATATCGTGCGCCTCGATGCACGCCGCCATACAGGTTTGGCACCCAATGCAGCGTGAAGAATCAGCCACGACTCGTTTATTGCCCATGTTGTTCACTCCCTCCTGAATCCCATGCCGGAGAGACCCTGTCGACGTTGCCCCGGACCGCCCGTGGTCCGGCATCGACGAATCGAATGCATGCGGCGAAACATGCACTCGGTAGAGTTTCTCCAACGATATACAGGTTAAATATACGCAGTTGCAGGGGGCAAACTTGAGCATAGGCCCTGCAATACGGGTGTATTGCAGGGGTTTTGGCAGGTTGGAATTATTCTCTAGAAGCTATAAAGGTGAGTGTATTACATGCGTACATCCAAGGGAGATTTCACGCTCGTTTCTGAAAGATGTAGTACGTTTGTAATATCGTTTACACTCAATTACTCTAGTGCAATAAAGTAGTGGTTGTAAGATTGGCTATTATTAGCCGATGTTGTATTTGACTATTCAAATTGCACGCTCATTAAGGGAGGCCAGTGATGTCATCGACTCAAAAACGAGCCATCCTGCAGGTGCGCATTCGCGAGGAAGACAAGCAGCATGCCGAGCGTCTCTACGACGCCATGGGCACATCGCTCGCCGAGGCTGTCCGTCTATTTGTCGCGCAGAGTATTTTGATGCGCAAGCTCCCCTTTCAGCCGGTCGCCGTGCGCTCCAAGGACGGCACGTCCGCCTATGGACTGCTCAAAGCATATGGGGACCCCAATCGCCGCTCCGAGGAGCGCAATGCCTGGATTGAATACCTAGCCACAGAAAGCGACGAGTCGGTTTTGGGTCCCGAGGAAGTAGATATCCATGAGTAGCACCATCATCGACGAGACCGTCATCCTTCGCTACCTGCTTGACGACGACGAGGTCCTGTCACCGCGCGCTGCCAAGGTCATCGCCACGCGCACCGCACGTGTCTACCCCGAAATCATCACGCGCGTCGTGGTCACGCTGCGCGACGTCTATAAGGTTCCCCGCGTTGAAATTGCTGCGGCCATGAAAAGGCTGCTCGATGACGTCATGGTCGACGAGCCCACCGTTGTCGCCCTTGCCGTCAAACTCTTCGGCAAGACCCATATGGACTTTACCGACTGCCTCCTCGCAGCCCGAACCGCCATCTACAACGATGATGTCGTGAGCTTTGGCAAGCCCATCATCCAAGGCATGATCGACTACCGCCGCCAGCGCCAAACCGCCGCCGACGCCCGCAGCCGAAGCACCGACGCCCGCGGACACGGCACCGACTCCACCATCGACAAGCTCCGCCACCACGGTCGCCACTAACCGGCAGGCAACGGCATCGCCCGCCCCTCAGCCCCATCCCCTCCTAAGTTGCGGTGAAATACGGACTGTTTCATGCCTTTAAAGGCCTCGATAGTCCGTATTTCACCGCAACTTATTGAAGGTTGGCTGCGAACGATTTCTCTATCGGGAGTCGGCGTAGGGTTTTGTTGTCGGAATACCGTAACCGCGCATCATGGCACCGAACGATTCTACTTCGTAGGTGTCCGAGAGTTTGAAATGAATGACGTTGTGGCCCATGGCGCGAAGGTTCGCATCGCGCATGAGGGCCGCTCGATAGGTTTTTGCCGCCGCTTGCTCCGGATCATTTTGAGCTTCGTCTTCAAACTTACCCAGCCCATGCAGCTCTGCCAGCGTCCATGAGCCGTCTGGCATCTGCCAGCCATAATCTGCTAGATAATAGCCAGCGTTTCCTGGTCGCGGTATCTCAACTTGAAGCTCAAGCGCGGCAACCCCAGCGAGAATCATCGCTGCTCTCGCCTCGGACTCGCCGCCATTGTCTGACCTGCCATCCATATGCTCAAAAACGTCAAAAGCACGCGCGATGCCATGCAACCCTCGGCAATTTGCCTGCGCATATGCCCGCAGCTCTTCGCGTTCGACATCGTACTCACGGGCCAAGCCATCGACATAGCCCAGCGCATAACGAAAGGCGCTCGTTCGAGCGATATCAACAACCGTTCGATACGGATCCGTCAGCGTAAACAGACCGAGACGCCACACTTCGCCCACCCGCCAGCGCTTGTATTCAACGAACTCATACGTATCACGCCTTGTAGACCGTGGCAGCAGTACTTGCACTTTATCCAGAAGCGTATACGCCGAGCCGATGCCGTAGAGCAGCGCTGCTGTCGATCCGCAAAACACAGCATCCGGTTCAACGACCGCAATAGCGGATGCCAGCTGAAAGATGCGATCTTCAACCCCAAGATTATTCCAATAGACCGGATCCGCATACACGTGGTTGTAAAGACGAAGCATGAGCTCTTCCTGCATAAGCTCACGCGCACGGCGTTCATCCCAAGGATCAATTGTTATAAGCAGCTGTCCATCTTGATGAATTCCAACGGCCGAGAATAGCATTCTTGCATATGACTGCGGAAAATGTTTGCCTTTATCGAGCATGGCCAACCCCATAACCATCACGGCGGAGAGAATACCATTACGCTATCGCATGCTTCCGTCCGCAGGCCTTGCCAAAAGCTGACCAAAAGCTTGACGTCGCAGGTCAGAGCTTCAAAAAATATTTCCACTCTCGGTAGACGGTCGCTACGACCCTCCCAACGGCATCAAAATCCAACCTTACAAATAGTTGCGGTGAAATACGGACTACATGGGCCATAAAAGCCGGAAAACAGTCCGTATTTCACCGCAACTTAGGAGGGGATGTGGGGTCCCCGGTATGTATATGAAAACGGCTCTGGCACCAAATAGAGCCAAAGCCGTTAAAACTATCCTATGGAGCGGGCGACGGGAATCGAACCCGCGTCATCAGCTTGGAAGGCTGGGGTTCTACCATTGAACTACGCCCGCAAGATATGGTCGGGACGACAGGATTTGAACCTGCGACATCCTGCTCCCAAAGCAGGCGCGCTACCAAACTGCGCCACGTCCCGAAGGTGTTGAGCAGCTAAGGTCTAAACCTTGCGTGTCCCAAAGCGAAGGAAATTATAGGGGAGACTCCCCGCCTGTGCAAGCGCAGAAACCCTAGCTCCTCGAATGTGCGACAAACCGGCTGTGGAGCAGACCGATCGCAAACGCCACCACGGCGACCGGCGCCCACGCGGCGCCGATATCTGCCAGGGGAAGCGCATCAAAGGGCAGCCACGTGCCCCCAAAGAACGCATCGCGGACCGAGGTGATCACGCTCTGCACGGCAACCACACCGCCGACCCAGACCCACACCTGCGGATGAGCGTCGCAAAAGCCGTGTACCAAACCCATGAGAACCAGCACGATGGCGACGGGATACAAGGCGTTAAGCATGGGCACCGAGAACATAAGGATCACGTCGAGGCCCACGTTGGAGAGCACGCACGAAAACGCTGCGAACACAAAGGCGAGAACCGCAAAGGGACGGCGCATGGCCTCCTCGGAAGCCTCCGCTCCCCCTTTAACCACATACGTCTCGCAGAAGTAGCGCGAGCAGCAGCTGATGAGGCCGATGCACACGTTCATGCAGGCGAGGAAGAAGATGGCGAAGACCACGACCGTGCCGGCAAGGCCAAAGTGCATGGAGGCAGAGCGGGCAAGGATGGCGGCGCCGTTGGTGGCGTCGGGCATCACGGTGCCGAGCTGCATTCCGGCAAGGCCCAAGCCACAGTAGATGATGGCCATGAGCACGCCGGCGATAACGCCGGAACGCGAAATCTCAAAGGCCACGCGCTTGTCATCGGTAACACCCAGCTCGTGGATGGTCTCGGCGATGATGATGCCGAAGGCGAGCGACGCGAGCAGGTCCATGGTCTGATAGCCGGTCAAAAAGCCCTGCACGGCAGCGCCTGCATCGTAGGGAGCCTGAGGCACGGCAGCGGGTCCCAGCGGCGAGATCACGGCAGCACCCACAACCAGCACGATGAGCGCAATGAGCGCAGGGCCCGTAATGCGGCCGAGCACGCGTGTTATGACACCCGGACGCAGCGTGAGCACAAACGCGACGACAAAGAAGCCAACGGCAAACACCAGACGAGCCGTGCCAAGCGAAACGCCCTCGGGCAGCAGCGGCACCAGCATCTCGAAGGCCGTGGAGCTCGTACGCGGAATGGCCAGGCACGGGCCGATGGCCAGATACACCGCCGCGACAAAGAACTCACCGAACTTGGGGTGCACGCGGCCGGCAAGCTCGCGCGCCGTTCCGGCAAGCGCCACGGCGATAAAGCCCATGACGGGCAGGCCGATGGCGGCAATCAAAAAGCCAACCATGGCAAGCGGTGTGGCCGTGCCGGCCTGGAGCGCCAGCAACGGCGGAATGATGAGGTTACCGGCGCCAAAGAGCATCGAGAACAGCGCAATGCCGACGGTAACGACATGGTCGGAGCGCAGGCCGCGCGGAGCGGATGAGGCCATAGGCACACCTTTCGGGTCGAAACAAAAACGGGACGGGCAAATACACCCGTCCCGCAAGTATAAACGGTCTAGCAGCTTTAGCAGGCTAAATCGCACAGAGCATCGATAGCCGTGTCGACTTCTTCGGTAGTGTTGAAATACCCAAACGAGAAGCGGACGACGCCCTGGCGCTCGGTCCCCAGCGCACGGTGCATGAGCGGGGCGCAATGGGCGCCGGGGCGCGTCGAAATCCCCCACCCTTGCATGAGCGCATCCGAGATCTCGGCAGAGTCGATATCGGCTACGTTGAGCGACACAATCGCAGAGCGCGCCTGCTGGTCAAAGGCACCGTAGAGCTTAATCCCCGGAATCTTGCGCACACCGGCAAGGAAGCGATCAGCGAGCGCACGCTCGTGGGCAGCAATCGCCTCGACCCCACCCTGGGCCTCGATAAAGTCGAGACCAGCGGAAAGTCCCGCGATGCCATGACCGTTGAGCGTGCCCGCCTCAAGGCGCGTGGGCCACCCAAGCGGCTGCAGCGCATCGAAGCTGTGCACGCCCGTGCCGCCCATGGCCCACGGAGCCACGTCAATGCCCTCCGCCACGGCCAGGCCGCCGGTCCCCTGCGGACCCATGAGCCCCTTGTGACCGGTAAAGCACACGACGTCGAGCCCCATGGCATCCATGTCAATCTTCGCCGTGCCGGCAGACTGCGAAGCATCGACGATCACCAGCGCGCCGGCCGCATGCGCGATGGCAGCCACGCGCGCAATGTCGACCGCGTTGCCGGTCACATTGGAGGCGTGCGTCACCACCACAGCACGCGTACCGGGCGTGACAAGCCGCTCGAGCTCGTCGTAGTCGAGCACGCCGTTGGTATCACAGCCCGCATGCTCAACCGTCACACCCTGCTCTGCCGCCAGGCGGTTGAGCGGACGCAGTACGGAGTTGTGCTCGAGCACCGTTGTGACCACACGGTCGCCGGGGCGCACCACGCCATTGATGACGGTGTTGAGCGCCGCGGTGGAGTTGGGCGTAAAACAAACATGGTCAGCACGCGGGCAGCCCAGCAAGCGCGCAAGCTTGGCGCGGCAGCCGTGGATGGTACGTGCCGCATCGAGCGCACCCGAGGTGGCACCGCGCCCAGCATTGCCGAGCGAGCACATCGCCTGCGTCACGGCATCGATGACCGTCTGCGGCTTGTGCATGGTCGTCGCCGCGTTATCCAGGTAGATCATCGCACGACCTCCCACATATTAATCACGGTATAGCCCTCAGTGGGAACGCCCGCCGCGGCGAGTTCGCCGCGCAGCAGCTCCTCATCGACAGGCAACGCCTTCCACGCCAAACCGCAGCCGGCAGCGACCTCCCCGGGCACGGGAATCGTCCGCCCGGGAAGACCGCGCTCGATGCACAGGGACTCGCAACCCATGGCGGCCGCCGTGGTGGGAAACGTGATGACAAGCGCCGGGCGCTTCTCCCTCATGGCAACTCCAACCAATACGCTACGGGCGCACGACGCGCACGGCCTGCTCCATCTTCTCCACGATCACGTACATGTTGGTGACCTCGCCCACCGCAAGCTGGTCCTTAATGCCAAAGTGGTCCAGGCAGGTACCGCAGGTGAGAATCTCGACACCCTGCTCCGCCAAGCCCTTCAGGTCATCGAGCACCGGCGAGCCCTCGACGGTGAGCTTGGCACCGCCGTTGTAAAACAGCATAGTCGCGGGCAGCTCCTCCTGCTGCGTCACGGCAAAGATGAAGGCCTTCATGAGCTTGTGGCCCAGCTCATCGTCGCCGCGGCCCATGCAGTCGGTGTAGACGGAAATGACGAGCTTGCCCTTGCCGGCGCTGGCATTACAGAAGACAGCGCCATCCTGCTCGGGATCGGCCACGGCAACGGCGCCAGAGGTCGCCACGGTCACGTGCCACTCGGCGTCAGAAACCTTCTCGACCGAGGCCGTGCAACCCTTCTCCTGCGCCATCTTGGAGATGTTCTTGACGGCGGTCTCGTTATCGACCGAGGTCACGACGGTGCCCTCGCCATCGAGCTGCTTCAGAGCTTTGAGCGTCTTGACGACGGGCAGCGGGCAGGCATCGCCCATGGCATTGACTTCAATCTTGGTAGACATAGTAAATTCCTTTCGAAAGAACCGTTCTAGAGAACGGTAAACAGTTACATAAACGTGCGGGTTAGCGAACAACGCGAACAGCAGGACCGCCCGGCACCGGCTCGCACACGCGGCCGATTGTGGCGGCAACGCGCCCCTCAGCGTGCAGACGACGCGCAAGCTCATCCACATCCGCCGCGGGCGCCGCAATTAGCAAACCGCCCGAGGTCTGCGGATCGTACAGCGCATCCAGCATTCCCGGCTCCAAGTCATCGTCAGCTGTCACGCGCGGGCCAAAGAAGTCCTGGTTGCGGTAGGAGCCCGCGGGGATAATGCCCAGACGCGCCATGTCAAGCACCTGATCAAAGAGCGGCACCGCCCCCGACGCAAGCTCAATCTGCACGCCCGAGCCCTCGGCCATCTCGCACGCATGCCCGATCAGGCCAAAGCCCGTAATGTCGGTGCAGCCGTGAAGCTCAAGTCCCTCGGCCAAACGAATCGGAGCCTCGTTGAGGGTGCGCATCGAGTCAAACATGGCCGCGGCCTCATCTTGCTCGATAAGCTCGCCCTTAATGGCCGTGGTGATGATGCCCGAGCCGATCGCCTTGGTCAGCAACAGGACGTCGCCCACGCGCGCGCCGCTATTGGCAAGCATACGATCGAGCGCGACAAAGCCGCTCACGGACAGGCCGTACTTGGGCTCGTCGTCGTTGATGGTGTGGCCGCCCGCGATGGAGCAACCCGCCTCGACGCACTTGTCGGCGCCGCCCGCCAGAATCTGACCTGCGACCTCGACGCCCAGGCAACTGGGAATGCACAGCAGGTTCATGGCATGGCTCGGCCGCCCGCCCATGGCGTAGATGTCCGACAGCGAATTGGCCGCGGCGATCTGGCCAAACAGAAACGGGTCGTCGACCATCGGCGGGAAGAAGTCGACGGACTGAACGAGGCCCAGGTTATCGCCGACGCGAAGGACGCTCGCATCGTCGGAGGTATCGAACCCCACGAGCAAGTTGTCGTTATGCACATTTGGCAAATCGCCCAGGACCTGGGCGAGGGCTCCGGGAGCCAACTTAGCGGCTCAACCGCTCGCGGCAGTCATAGACGTAAGCTTAATCTGATCGTCAGCCATCGATACCTCCTCTCATCGGTCAATCATTTTCTCCCAGTATACGCATGAATGCGAGCCTACGGCGGATGCATTAATTGAGCGCCTGTGCGCGAATCGCCGCGCCAATCGCTCCGGCAAAGCGAGCCTGGGGCGAGGTGGTCACCGGCGACCCCAGCAGCTCGCCCAACCGCTCCACCACGAAGGCGTTCTCGCACAGGCCACCGGTCAGGTAGTACGGGGCGCCCGCGGCCTGCCCGGCCATGGTCGCCACGCGCGAGACCACGCTGTCGATCACGCCACGTGCAATGTTCTCGCGCGGCTCACCGCGACCGATCAGGCTGATGACCTCGCTTTCGGCAAACACCGTGCACATGCTGCTGATCTTGGTGGGCTCACCGGAACGCGCAAGGTCGGCCATCTGCTGTTGGGAAATACCCAGACGGTCGGCCATGATCTCCAAAAAGCGCCCCGTACCGGCAGCGCACTTGTCGTTCATGGCGAACTTGGCCACGCGGCCACTTTTAAGCTGAATGACCTTGGTGTCCTGGCCGCCCACGTCAATCACCGTGCCGTGATCGCCAAACAGGCGCACGGCACCGGTGCCGTGGCAGGTGATCTCGGTCACGACCTTGTGCGCATAGGGCACGGCGACACGGCCGTAGCCGGTCGCGATCACGCGCACGTCGTCGGCAGCCACGTCATAGTCGGCTGCAGCGAGCTCGCCGCGCAAGCGCTCGGCCGCATCGACCGACGAATACCCCGTCGGCATGACGCAGGTCCACGCAATGGCGCCGTCCGTCTCCACCACTGCAGCCTTCGCGGCCGTCGAGCCTATGTCGATACCAATGCCAACCACGGCATCCTCCTTCTATGCGGCAAAGCAACTATCCCTTTGCCGCATTTGTCCTACAGGGTTTCGATGAAGGCGGCGATGCGCGTCTCGATCTGGCCCATGTCGCCGTTGCTGTAGTCGGTCTCGATCTTCATATACGGAATACCCGCACCCTCGACAGCCTCCTGCATGCGCGCACTCTCCACGTTAAAGGTGTGACACGCCTGGAGCACGCTCTCCACTACGCCATCGACGTGATACTTCTCGCACATGGCCAGCGTGTTTTCCATACGACCGTCGCTGGGCGTCATGACCGAGCAGTTGATATCCAGGTAGCGGTCGGCGATGGCGCGAAGGATGTCGGGAGCCTCCGGGTCGATCATCATGGCCGCCGTGCGCTCGCCCGAGCAGTCGTCCATGCACACGACCACGCCGCCGTTGGACTCGATGGTGCGACCGATCTTGTTGATCACGCCGCCCACCGGGCAGCCGGTGATCAGAATGCGCTTGGCATCCGCCGCGATCGGGCGCTCGCCTGCATCATAGGCCTCGCGCAGCTTGGCGACCTTTTGCTCCAGCTGCTGCGTATAGGCCTCGATATCAAAGCTGAACGTACCGGCAAACATGGTGCTCATCAGGTCGACGCCGCTCATGGCCGCCGGCTGGTTGGCCTGCAGCGCAAACATCTCGAGCTGGGCCGCACGCAAGCGGTTGCGACGACGGACGGCAGCGCGCAGGTCATCGTCGGTAATCGTGATGCCGTAGAAGCCCTCGAGCTCCTCCTTGAGCAGGCAGCACTCCTCGTACCAGCCCTCGCGCTCGTAGGCACGGTCGCGACCCTGCGGAAGATGCAGAATGTGCGTGCGCTTGAGCTCGTTGAGCAGCTCGTACATCTTCTTTTTGCCGTCGCAGGTGGTCTCGCCGATGATCATGTCGCTAAAGTACGTAAACGGGCACTTTTGCGAGTAGGCAAAGCCATAGGTCGACTTGATGAGCGGGCAGAGATTTGCCGGCAGCACCTTCTCGGCCTCGGGAATCACCTCATCGGACGTACCGCACAGAGCCACGCTCGAGGCGCCCGCGGCATCGATAATCTCGAGCGGCGTGTAGCTGCACAGAAAACCGATCAGGCGATTACCGGCCTGCTTGTAATCCTTGACGCGAATAAACGCCGCCTTGCGCTGCTCGTTGAACTCCTCAAACGTGGACGGCAACGGCTGCTCAATATATTCCGGCATATAGCTCCTTAACAAACCTTTTAACCAACCAAGGAAACGGCTTTCCCAGGTGCCCGAGGTTGCCGTGAAAGAGAAGCGCCGCGTACTTTGGTACGCAAGCGACGGTTTGAACGGCAAGACCGGGTGCCTGGGGAAGCCGCCGAGACGGATAGCTCTAAATGGTTTCCAAGAAAGCCTCGATCCTGGTTTGCAGCTGACCTGCGTCCTCGCCGGCGTAGTCGGTCGTGATGTGCATAAACGGAATGCCGGCCTCCTCGGCGGCCTTCTCCACGGCAAACGACTCCATCTCGTAGAGCGTGCAGAACTGCAGAGCCACGTCGACGATGCCGTCGGCATGCAGGTCCTTGGCCATCTGGACAATGTCCTTCATACGCTGGTCGTTGGGCGTAAAGACGGCGCAGTTGATCCTAAAGTAGCGCTCGGCGATGGCATCGAGCATCTCGTCGACCGTCTCGCCGGACTCGTCGACCAGGTCCTTGTAGTAGCGCGAGCCCGTGCAGGACTCCTCGCCTACCACAACGCCGCCGGCCTTCTCGATAAGGTTGAACAGCTTCCAGTTGGGCACGGCCATGGGCGTACCGGTGTACAGGATGCGCTTGGTCCCCTTGGGTGCCACGCCCTCGCCGGCCTCGACACGCTGCTCGCACTCAGCCGCCATATCGTTGATGGCTCCGGTCAGACGCGGTGTGTCGTCCATAAAGGCGGCCTGAACGGTCAGCAGGCTGTCGAGACCGCTGATGGGCGCAGGGTCGGCAGCGCGGGTCGCAGCGAGGCGCTGCAGGGCGCGGCGCTTCTCATTGACGGCGTGGATGGCAGCCTTCAGGCCCTCGGGCGTAATCTTGACGCCGCACTCGTCCTCGATCTTGGCGGCGAGCTTCTTGACCTCGGCCTTCCAGGTCACGAGCGTCGACTCGTCGTGCACGTTGGGAATATCCATGACGTACATGTTCTTTTGCGTGGCAAAGAACTCGTAGGCTTTCTTCTTACCGTCGCAGGTGTTCTCGCCTACCACCAGGTCACTCGACTCAATGTAGGGGCAGACCTCGCCCAGCTTAAAGCCGGCAAAGCTCTTGATAAGCGGGCAGGTGTTGCGCGGCAGGTGCTCCTCGACCTTATCGGTTGCCCAATCGGCACCCGAGCACAGGCCCACGGGAATGCCGTCACAGGCAAGCACGATCTCCTCGGGCACGTACACGCAGAACGAGCCGACGATCTTGGTGGCCTCGCCGGCCTCCTTCTTGTCGAGCATCTCCTTAATACGGCCGCTGTGGATGTTGGTGGCGACAAAATCCAGGTAGGACGTGGACTTGGGGCGATTGTTCTGCGTCAGGAACATGTCGCCGTACATCTGGCCCACAGCGCCCAGCAGCATGTCGTGGTCGGCAAGATTCATGCCGAGGCTCTCCCACATCGGATGGAAATCAAATTCTTCAGCCATGACGGTTCCCCTCTCGAACCAAATACGGATAACTACGGTATTGCTGCACGGTGGGCGGCGAAAACCCAGCCGTGCCTAAACCCGGAATTTTGGGGAACCTGCTTTGCGGTCGATTATTTAGTTGTGCGTCGTCTCTCCCGGAGCCGTGAACATACCTGCTCATATGCGACTCCGAGCCATATACAGGGCGCGCGCGGCAACGCGGCGAATGTATGTCGTCTGCGGCATGTGCGCGTCCTCCTTTACAAGTTAAGGTCAACTATATCAACGGTCGTCGACCATGCGAACACCGTTGACATTCGTACGACAGCGTCGTGTGCCGCCGTTTAATAAATAATTATCTGTGTTGATAAGAGTTTGTCATCCTTCATTCGGCGAACGGCAAGACAAAGCCGCCGAGACTTATATCCCCGACGGCATTACCCGGCGCTACCGACAAACCAGATGGATCCTGCTGGCATCAAAATGCATACGCAGGGTCTCGCCTTCTTGCGGTAACCCATCCGCTGGTACGCTCAATTTGTTGACCTTCCACTGCAGACGCGTTGGCGCATCGGCCCGCGGCGCATCCAACAGCACCAGGCGCTCAAAACGCGAATCGCTCACGCGCGCCACGTGCAGGTCGTAGCTGTTGCGACCCCGCTCGGCACGGTTGTCCACATGGAAGTAGCTCGCGCGAATGCCCAGGTACGCCACATTATCGGGAACCTCGCGACCCACGTTAAAGGTCATGCCCCAATCGAGCGCCTCAACTTCTTCGTCGCCGATCTTGCGCGCCCGGCTTGTGTTCTTGCAGCCCGTCAGGCGCAGCGCCGCCAGCGTCTGCGGACGGCGGACCACGTCCTCGACGGAGCCGATCTCCTCAACATGCCCGTCGTGCATCACGCAGATGCGCTGGCACAGGCGGCACGCTTCGTCGATGTCGTGGCTCACATAGAGCACGGTGCGGTTGCATACATCGAACAGGTCGAGCATGTTCTGTTCGAGGGCGCTCTTAAGATAGGAATCGAGTGCGCTCATGGGCTCGTCGAACATAAAGATGCCCGGGTGAGCCGCCACCATACGGGCAAGCGCCACACGTTGCTGCTGACCGCCCGAGAGGCGCGCGGGATAGCGGTCGGCAAAATCGGCTAGGCCAAAGATGCCCAGGTAGCGCTCGGCAAGTTTTTTACGCGCCGCGGCGTCGCCCGCGTCCTTTACGCCGGCACATACGTTATCGGCCACCGTCATGTTGGGAAACAGCTGATAGTTTTGGAACAGCAGGGCGCATTTGCGCTCCTGGGGCGACAGGTTGATGCCCGCCGCCGAGTCAAAAAAGGTCACGCCGTTGACGACGATCTTGCCCTCGTCGGGCGTCTCCACACCGGCAATGCAGCGCAAGGTGCAGCTCTTGCCGCAACCCGAGGCACCGAGCAGCGCCACACGCTCCTCGCCGGCCTCAAGCTGCATGTCGAGCATAAACCCGGGATAGCGCTTTTTAATATCCAGAACGAGCGACATGGCCTATCGACCTCCCTTCGCAACCGCGTCATCGCGCATAAGCTCGGCCAGCGCCTCGCGATCGATTCGCAGGGCATCGCCGCCCGCCGGGTCGAGCGAATCACCCTGTCCGGCGAGGTCTTTGGCCTGCTTGCGCCCCGCATGGGAAAGGCCCCGCTCGCGATACTTTTGCGAATGGGCGGTGTACATGTTAATGAACAGGATGACCAGGAAGCTGAACGCAATTACGACCACGACCCAGAAGAGCGCGACCGACGTATTGCCGCCCATCCACTCAAAATAGATGGCGATGGGGATGGTCTGCGTGATGCCGGCGTAGTTGCCCGCAAAGAACAGCGTGCAGCCAAACTCTCCCATCGCGCGGGCAAAGGCGAGGACCGTACCAGCAGCAATAGAAGGCCACCCAAGCGGCATCATAAGCTTGGCAAAGATGCGACGCTCGGACCATCCCAGGGTTCGCGCGGCGTCAAGCATCTGCGTGTCGAGGCTCTCAAAGGCGCCGAGCGCCGTACGGTAGACCAGGGGGAACGATACCACCACGGCAGAGATCACCGCCGCCGGCCACGTAAAGACAATCGAGACGCCGTGCGCAATCAGCCACTGGCCCACCCCGGTCGAGCGACCAAACAGCATAAGCAGCAAAAAGCCGCAGACCGTGGGCGGCAACACCATGGGGATGGTAAAGACCGAGTCGAGCAGGCCCTTGATGCGACTCGAGGTACCCATAGTCTTCCACGCGGCGAACAGGCCCAGCGCAAGGGAGATCACCAGGGCAAGGCCGCTCGTTTTAATGGACACCCAAAACGGGCGATAGTCGATGTCGCCCAAAAAGGAGACCAGAGAGGTCAAGGGCCCTTGCTCATCCCGCAACATGACAGACGACGCCTCTACCATTTGAGCGCTATCAAGCCAACGCGCGCCGCCCTTGGCATCACCCGAGGCTGATGCAATCACCACATAGCGGTCCCCATCCGCACCGCGCTCATCAAAGCCATAGGTATACCCGCCGGCATCAAACGTTGTTTCCGCCGTGACATACCAAGGAAGATCCACGTCCCCCAGCCGCGCACCTCCCATGCAGTTTGCGCTGTCGAGGTCACAGACGAGGGCCTTGAGACCCGATACGCACTCGTTGTCCTGCGGATCCAATCTATACTTCTCGACCGCCTTGGGCGATATCCACGCCACAACGCGATCGGCAGCAGGCGCCACTACAAGGTCCACATCCTCGTCAACGGGAAACCGGTAGCCCTCAGGCTGGCCCTCCATGGCACGAGCGGTCCCCTTCGCCAACCGCTCAAAACCCTCGATTCCATAGGAAAGCCCATGAGCGGTCGCAGCAACCTGGGCCCCGTCCTCGGCGTCCCCGGCAAACGCAAATCCCGGCACCCAGCAAAGCGCGAAGGTCAAAGCACAGGCGACAAGCATGCGGAATCTATTAAGCACGAAAAGCTCCAAGCGAATACAAGGACGGAGTGAAACACAAAACGATGGAATTATCGCGCCAAGCCGCACTACTCGGAAAGCTCAAAGCCGTACTTGCCCCAAATCTTCTGGGCCTTCTTGTTCGACAGGCAAAAGTCGATAAACGCCTTGGCCTCGTCGGCGTGCTCGGAGCTCTCGGCGACGGCACCGGGATACACGATGGGCTTGTGCGAGTCCTCGGGGCACACGAAGGCCTCCTCGATGCCGTCGTAGCGGAAGATATCGGAGCTGTAGACAAAACCCGCCACGCAGTCGCCTGTAGAGACGTAAGACGCAGCGGTGCCGACCTTGTCGGCCAGGGCTACCTTGTCGGCGAGCTCGGGCGCGTACTCGCCGTCGTCGCCCTCGGTACCGGTATAGAGGCCCACGGAAGCCAGCGCCTGGTTGGCGTACTTGCCGGCGGGGACGGTCTTGGCGTCGCCAATGGCAATCTTACCGTCCAGATTCGCGACGTCGGCGATGGCCTCGACCTTAGTATCGGAGCCCTCGGCGCGAATGATCACGAGGTCGTTGACGAACATGTCCTCACGCGTGTCGGCATCGACGAGCTCGGCGGCTTCGGCGTCGTCCATGGTGCCCTTGGAGGCCGTGATGAGCACGTCGACGGCGGCACCGGCGCGCATCTGCTCGACAAGGTCGCCAGACGCCTTAAACTGCGTGTCGGCAAACGTGGTGCCGGTCTGCTCGGTGTAGAGCTCCTGAACCTCGGGCAGAGCTTTCTCGAGCGAGTTAGCGGCAAAGACCTGCAGCTCGACAGCCTTCTTCTTAGAGGAAGACTTGACGGAGCCGGCATCGGATCCGGCCGGCTCGGACGTCTTGCTGCCCGAACAGCCGGCAAGACCAAGGCCGGCAGCGGCGACAGCAGAAAGCGAAACGAATCCGCGGCGAGAAACCATATCGAACATGTTCAACCCTTTCGAACGCTATGCCCGGGTACCCCACCGCGGGCTTTAATCTGCAATCAGATTATACTTCTGCGCGAATAATGATAGTGAGAAATTATTCTCGTCAGAGAATATAGTTCCGAATTACCGTGCATCTCGGCGTCGCTTCGGCGGAAAACAAAGGCGGAGCAGCCGTTCAGGTCGCCCCGCCGCAGTTAAACCGCTTAGTTGGTATGTCCGCCGCCAGCTGTCATCTGAGCCGCATGCTCCAGCTGGTCTGCTATGGCCTCCCAGCTTTCGCGGGCGGCCTTCGTAGAACCGGGAAAGTTTACGACAAGTGTATGACCTCGTTGCATGCAAATAGCGCGCGAGAGCATGGCGCGGCGCGTCTTGGTCATCGAATACGCGCGGATTGCCTCTGCAATACCCGGCACATCGCGGTCGCAGACGGCACGCGTCGCCTCGGGCGTCACATCTCGCATCGAAAGCCCCGTGCCGCCGCAGGTGAGCACGACATTGGCGTGGCACTCATCGGCAGCTTCCACAATGGCATCACCAATCTCGCTGACGTCGTCGCGCACGACCACATGTGAGGCGACCGTCCAGCCCTGTGCCTCGATAAGTTCCTCGAGTGCGGCTCCAGCCTCGTCCTGGGCAAGATCGCGCGTATCCGAGCACGTCACGATCGATGTCTTCAGCTCCATAGCATTCCTCCTACAACACGGCGCCCTCGGGCAGGTCGACGCGAACAACGTCCACGGCATCTCCCGCCTTGAGCTCGCACGGTCCTTCGTCAATACGCAACAGGCAGTTCGCACGCTGCATAGTTCCAAGCAACGCCGAATTCTGTGTCTTAGCCTCGGTCACCAACAACTCACCGGTCTCGGGGTCGCGCAAAACCGTGGCGCGATCGAAGAAGCGGCGATGCTGTCGCTTTTTCACGCCGTGCGTGAGCGTCGCCTGCTGCACGGGACGCGTACCCTCGGCAAAGCCGCGCATCTTGCGAATCGCCGGGCGGGCGAGCATCTCAAAGCCCACATACGCCGCGGCCGGATTGCCTGAAAGCCCTAGGTAGGGCTTGCCCCCGAGCAAGCCAAACGTGATGGCCTTGCCCGGACGCATCGAGATGCGATCGAACAGCACCACGCCCTCGCGCCGGACGAGCGCCGTCACGTAGTCGTAATCGCCCGCCGAGGCGCCGCCGCTCGTAATGACAAAATCGCACTCTCGCGTGGCGCGATGCACCAGCTCGCCAATCGCCTGCTCATCGTCGGGCGCAATACCGTAGAACACGGGCTCGGCGCCGGCATCGAGCGCCTCGGCCATCAGCGCCGAGGAGTTGGAGTCGCGAATCTGCCCGCGCGCCGGCAGCTCACCCGGCGCGACCAGCTCCGTGCCCAGCGAGATAATGCCCACGCGCGGAGCGGCATGGACCTTCACGCTCGCGTAACCGGCGCTTGCCAGCAGGCCGGCGCCGGCCGGAGTCACAACCTCGCCAGCACGCATCACGACTTCGCCGGCATGGGCCTCCTCGGCGGCAGAGCGAACGTTCTTCCCCACCTTGGCCGGCGCCAAAAACCTCACACGCGAGCCCTCGTTGCCGTCACCGTCGAGCACATCGACGATCTCGTACTTCACCACGGCATCGGCACCCTCGGGCACCGGCGCGCCCGTCATGATGCGGACCGTCTCGCCCGCGCCGATTGCGTCCCCAAACACATGACCCGCGGCCTCATGTCCGATAACATCGAGCGTCACCGGCGCCTCGCCAGATGCCTGCGCCAAGTCCGCCGAGCGCACGGCATACCCGTCCATGGCGCTGTTGGCAAACGGCGAGATGTCGATATCGGCCACCGCGTCCTCGGCCAAGGGAAGACCGGCGGCCTGCCACACGGGAATCTCGACGAGATCGGTCGGAGCAACGTGCGACAGGACAATCGACTGCGCGTCCTCCAGCGGAATGAGTTTCTCTGCCATATGCACCTCTTAATGCCACGGCGCACAACAGGGGCGCCGATTCTTTATGCTTGTCTCAGTATAATCCCCCGACGCACGACCGCGACTCGGCCTGCACCCGCAAATACACCTGTCAGTTGCAGGCCGCGAAACAGAACGGAAACCAACCCACCGGCTCGTCGCGTTTACCGCGTTTTATAATGCTTGCGTTGCAACCTAAAAGAGGAACGTATGGCTCATAACGACAAACCCGAAAGCGCAAACGAAGCGCAGGATCATTCCCAGCCGCTCGACGAAGGCGGTTTTTTCTCTCTGAACGACGTCATCGCGGCAGGCAGGCATCAGCTCACCCGCTCTGAGCATCTCTTGGCTGCCGACACGCGCCGCAACGCCCGCAACCTACTCGCGAGCGCCAAGTTGCTCGCACTCGTCGTCATCGTCTCGCTCGCCATGGGCGTTGCCGCTTGGGCGTTTTTGGCCTCGTTGAATATCGCGACCGACTATCGCGAGCAGCATGCGTGGATTTACGCGCTGCTTCCCGTTGTGGGCGTTGTCACCGCATGGGTGTACAAAAACCACGGTCTCGCCGCCAAACGCGGTAACAACCTGGTCATCGACTCCGCTCTGGGCACCCGCCTCATCCATATGCGCATGGCCGTCCTCACCTTCGTCTGCTCCACGCTCACGCACCTAACGGGCGGATCGGCCGGTCGCGAGGGAGCTGCGGTGCAGATTGGCGGCACCATCGCCAGCAACATCTCGAGCCTCGCCCACCTCAAAAAGCATGACCACCACGACCTCATGCTCGCCGGCATCTCGTCGGCCTTTGGCGCCGTATTCGGCTCGCCCCTTGCCGGGGCTTTCTTTGGCATGGAGATGTGCTTTATCGGCAAGATCGACTACACCGCGGGCATCTACTGCCTGGTCGCCTCGTTTACCGGCTACTTTACATCACTCGCCCTAGGTACCGAGTACGAGGCGAATGTCATCGCCAGCGTTCCCGCTATGACGCCCAAAACGGTCGTCATCGTTGTTATCAGCGCAATTATCTTCGGTCTGACGGCACGCCTCTTTGCCTGGTCGGTTCGAACCGTCAAGAGCCTCTACGGTCGCTTTATCACCAATTACCTCGTTCGCGCACTCATCGGCGCACTCGTGGTTTTGGCCGCCTATGCCCTCCTCGACGCCTGGAACTACGCCGGCCTTTCCACGTGGCTTTCCGGCGCCGGATTTGCCGGCAACACCACCCTGGCGGACGCAGCCATCAAGTTGGTCGTCACAGCGCTTACCCTGGGCGCGGGCTTCCAAGGCGGCGAGGTCACGCCCCTGTTTGGCATCGGTGCGGCGCTCGGCGGCTGGATAGGTTGCCTCGTCGGAATCGATCCCAGCTTTCTGGCAGCGCTGGGCATGCTCGGCGTGTTCTGCGCCGGCCTTAACGTGCCTATCACCACCTGTATGATGGCCATCGACCTGTTCCACGGCACGGCTGCCGGGTTCTTTGTCATCGTGGCCTTTATCAGCTACCTAACCGCCGGACACCGCGGCGTGTACCCCGCCCAGCGCATTATCTCGCCCAAGCGCCGTTCGCTTATTGTAGATGAGGGCGGTACGGTAGCGGATGCTATCGAGCGCCACAACGACCTGATAGAGTAGACGTAAGTATTCGACGTGCAGCCACAATCGGGGGCAATTCGACCTGAGCGCGACCGCACCGTCACGTCATACGCCGGGAGTCGCCCCATGCACGCAACTGATTTTGGCCTCACGCTCATCATCGCCAACCCAGCCGCCCAGTTGGGTGCGGCGCGCGAAGTTGCCGAGCGCCTGCAACGCTTTATGGACATGACTGCACGCGCATCCCAGTTTGACCTGGTGCTAACCGAGCGCATGGGACACGCCAAGGAGCTTGCCGCACAGGCTCAGGGCTATCGCACCGTTATCGCCCTTGGCGGCGACGGCGTGATTCACGAGGTCGTCAACGGGCTTATGACGCAGGATGAGGCGGTCCGCCCCGCTCTCGCCATCCTACCCGTGGGCTCCGGCAACGATTTTGCCCAAACACTCGGCATCGACGATTTCTCCGGTAAGGATTTTGGCGCGCTGCTCTCCTGCGAGCTGCAGCGTCAGGACATCGGGCGCATTCGCTCATGGAACCCCGCAAGCGGTAGCGGCGAGGCTTCCGTTGAGTACTACGACCAGACGCTTTCGATCGGCATCGATGCCGCCATCGGCCTGGGCACCACCGAGCTGCGCAAAAAGACGGGTCTCGCCGGCACTCCGCTCTACACTCTCTCGGGACTTGAGCAGTTTGGCCTACGCTATCGCAATTACCCCATGACAGCCAGCTTTGACGACGCGCCCGCCGAGCGCGTGAGGGCGATCATCATGGCGATTCAGCTGGGCCCCACGTATGGCTCGGGCTATCGTATCTGCCCCGATGCCGACCCCTGCGACGGCATGCTCGACGTCTGCTACGCCTGCGGCCCCGTCCCTCGCGCGGTTGCCCTGCCTATGTTTCTTTCGGCTAAGGACGGCCACCATACCAAGTTGCCACCGGTTCGCATGCGCCGATGCCGCCATGCCGCGCTCACCTTGGAGGAGCCCGACTACCCCATCCAGGCCGACGGCGAGCCCGTTGTCGCCTCACGCATCGAGGTCGACATCCTCGCCGGCGCCCTCGAGGTCTGGCACCCCACCCGCTAACCCCACCTAAGTTGCGGTGAAATAGGGACTGTCTTACGGCTTTAGCTGCATAAACAGTCCCTATTTCACCGCAACTTACGAGGAGGCTATTCCTCCCCGCCCGGCTTGCGACGGTTGGCCTTTTTAATGGCGTTGAAGTGCTTGTCATTGAGCCTGCGCTGGCGAGAGCGCTGAGGCACCTTGGTCTTTACGCGTCGGCGCGGCGGACGGCCACGACGCTCAAGCTCTGCACGCAGCTTACGCAGACAGCAGATACGGTTCTGGAACTGGCTGCGGCTCTCGCGCGCCGTCACGGTAATTCCCGAAGGGATATGTTTCATGCGCACCGCCGAATCCGTCGTGTTGACGCCTTGTCCGCCCGGACCAGTCGCGCGAAACACCTGCACCTCGCAATCGCGCGCCAACTCCTCGGCCGACATCTCGGCATAGCGCGCATACTCGCGCCATCCCATCTTGTTCTCGTCCATATCAACACCTCCCCTCATACAAAAAATGTGACAAAGGGAAAGCCCTTTGTCACATCGCATACCAATCGCTTGTGTTGCGCGCTTAGGCGAAGGTGATCTCGCCGGTCTCGCAGTCCATATCGGCAATACGGGCCAGGCTCTCGACGCGGAAGCCGCGCTCGCGGAGCTTATCGCCGCCGCCCTGGAAGCCCTTCTCCACTGCAATGCCAATACCGGACACCTCGGCACCCGCAGCCTCGCAGATCTTGATAAGGCCCTCGAGCGCGCAGCCATTGGCCAAGAAGTCGTCGATGATCAGGACCTTGTCGCCCTCAGACAGGAAGCGCTTGCCAACGATGACCGGGTACTCCTTCTGCTTGGTAAAGGAGTAGATGGTCGTGGCATACTGCTCGCCGTCTAGGTTGATGGACTGTGCCTTCTTGGCAAAGACCACCGGCACGCCGCCAAAATGCTGGGCTGCAATGCAAGCCATGCCAATGCCCGAAGCCTCAATCGTCAGAATCTTGTTGATCTCGACACCCTCGAACAGACGGGCCCACTCGGCACCCATGTGGTCAAATAACTCAACGTCGCACTGGTGGTTGAGGAAGGCATCAACCTTAAGGACGTTACCGGCCTTTACGATGCCGTCATGGCGAATACGATCCTCAAGCTCCTGCATGGCGCAACCCCTTCTCGCGGCAACGATACCGCGCGATTAATAAACGTTGTTCGATAGTCTACCACGGACCGACCCCCGCCCGTCCCACAAGCCGCATCGCACTATAAAGCCGCAAGACCAGTAGATGGGCCGATTCGTGGCAAGCCTGCCTCCACAAGCTAATGGCGGGCGCGCATCCTCACCAAACGCACCATGGCGAGCGCAAAGCCCACGGCTGCCACGGCCATCAACACATAGAACACCGAACGAAAACCAAACAGGAACACATCCGGACGGCCTGCAACAAAACTGGTCACGGCCTCACTCATCGCCACGCTCATCTGCCCATATAGGATATGCGATGCCGCCGTAATGCCAACTGCCATACCCGCGTAGCGCGCCAAACTGCCCAAGCTGCCCGCAAAGCCGAGTGCTTCGCGCGGAGACGAGCCCATATACAGCGAGTTATTGGGGCTCTGGAAAATCGACGTACCGCACGACATAAACGCGACGCAGCACACGATCACAGGGATAGAAGAGTGCTCGTCGAGCGTGCTTACCGCAAAAAGACCGCATACGTACACGCCCAGGCCGACTGCCGTGGGGCCCTCGCAGCCAACACGGTCCGAAACCGTACCCGAAAGCGGGCCGATAAAGGCATTCACCATCGGCAGCGCCAAAAAGAGTAGTCCAGAGATGTCAGAACCAAAGCCGTGGGCGTCCTGAAAATAGAACGGCAGAATAAACTCGGATGCGCCAATGCCAACGAACACGATGAGCATGCAGACAAGGTTGATGGTGAAGGCCGAATTTGCAAAACAGCGGCGAGCAGCCTCGGCAAGGGGCATGGGGCGTTCGCCAGCCTCTGGCCTAACATGCGGCAGCGTGTAGAGCCCCACGATAAACGAGATGACGCCGATGGGCAGGTTGATGAGGAAGATGCTCTCCCAGGGAAAGCTTGTCACCAGCATGCCGCCGAGCACGGGGCCACACATCATGCCGAGGGCCACAAAGGTCGCGAGAATACCCATGGCACGACCTCGTTCGCGCGCCGGAAACGATTCGGTGATGATACCCATGTTGTTAGCCATGGCCGCTGCGCAACCGATGCCCTGAACAATGCGTGCCAGGATAAGAACCTCGAGCGAGGCCGAAAGGCCGCACAGCAGCGAACCGACCGAAAAGACGATGACGCCCAGCTGGAACACATTCACCTTGCCGCGCACATCACCCAGACGGCCAAACGGCAACATAGCCACGCATGTCGCAAGCAGATACACCGAACTCACCAGCTGGATGCGGTCGAGGCCCACGCCCAGCTCCTTTTGCATCACGGGCAGCGCCACGGTCACGACGGTCGAATCCAGACACACCATAAACGTCATGATGAGCACGGTAAACAGAATCGCCCATTTGTTCTTGCCATGGGTGTCGCCCTCTAGAGCAATGTGCTCGCGGCGCAGCTGCTCTGCAGTTTTCTCCATATCCATCCTTTCGAGTGGCCCAACGCAAAAAAACGGGGCCCCAATCGCCTGCAAACAGCCGCGATTGGGGTCCCGCCTACGGAATCGGAACGAAAGGTCGCCGAAGCTTTCTGCCAGCATCGGCACCTTGTAAGGAGCTAGCCTAGCACTGCTCGAGCGCCTGCTCAAGGTCAGCAATCAAGTCGGCCGTGTCCTCGAGGCCGCACGACAGGCGTACCATGTCGGCGGAAATGCCACAGGCGATGAGCTCTTCATCGTTCATCTGGCGATGCGTGGCGTTGGCAGGATGCAGGCAGCAAGTGCGGGCGTCGGCCACGTGCGTGGCGATCTGGGCGAGCTTGAGGCTCTTCATAAAGGTCTCGGCCGCCGCGCGACCACCGTTAAAGCCAAAGCTCACAACGCCGCAGGTACCGTTGGGCATGTACTTCTGAGCCAGGTCATAGTACTTGTCGCCCTCCAGGCCCGGATAGCTCACGAAGCGCACCTTGGGATGACTCTGCAGGAACTTGGCAACGGCCAG
This sequence comes from Collinsella sp., assembly GCA_018367075.1. GTDB lineage: Bacteria > Actinomycetota > Coriobacteriia > Coriobacteriales > Coriobacteriaceae > Collinsella. The sequence goes on along the minus strand of JAGZGX010000007.1, from coordinate 60,086 downwards.
GCCGTTCTCGCAATGACGCGGCATGCGCACATGCAGGCTCTCGAGCGAGCTGTTCAAGAAAAACGCCGCCTGCGGGTTCTGCATAGGACCAAGATCGCGCATGAGCTGCGCGGTAGCCTTGGTAATGAAGGCGCCCTCGCGACCGAACCTCTCGGCATAGGTCACGCCGTGGTAGCTCTCGTCGGGCGTGGTGAGACCCGGGAACTTGTCCGCATGGGCCATCCAGTCAAACTGGCCATGGTCAACGATCACGCCGCCCAGATAGGCAGCATGTCCATCCATGTACTTGGTAGTGGAGTGCGTAACGATGTCGGCGCCCCATTCAAAGGGACGGCACATCACGGGCGTCGGGAAGGTGTTATCGACCATCAGCGGCACGCCGTGGTCATGCGCAGCCTTGGCAAAGCGCTCAATATCGAGCACGGCAAGGGCGGGATTGGCGATCGTCTCGCCAAAGACGAGCTTGGTATTGGGCTCAAAGGCTGCCTCGAGCTCTTCATCAGTGCAGTCGGGGGCAACGAACGTGCAGGTCAGCCCCATACGGCCCATGGTGTGGGCGAGCAAGTTGTACGTGCCGCCATAGATGGCAGAGCTCGCGACCACGTGATCGCCGGCACCGGCCACGTTAAAGATCGCGAGGAAGTTCGCAGCCATGCCCGAGCTCGTGAGCATCGCGGCAGTGCCGCCCTCCATCTCGCAGATCTTGGCGGCAACCAGATCGCACGTGGGGTTCTGCAGACGGCTGTAGAAATAGCCCGACTCCTCCAGGTCAAACAGCTTGCCCATGTGCTCGGACGTGTCGTACTTCCACGTGGTGGACTGGTAGATGGGCACCTGGCGCGGCTCGGCATCTCCCGGGTGATAGCCGCCCTGAACACATGTAGTACCGATGGTCTGCTCGCTCATATCTAGCTCCCTTGCCTGGGTTACGTTTTATTCGGTTCACGATACCGCTACCCCGCACCCCTCTCAACCCATCCCCAAGGTGGGTTATGAGACAAATTGATCCGGGGCATTTATCTCAAGCCTTGGACATTTGCTCGATAGATAAAAATGAGGCATACATGAAGCTCTCGATGATTACATGCACCGGCACGGGTACCATAGGCGGGTACACCGTGACCAAGGAGACAACGATGAAGCAAATCGATACGGCCCAGCTCGACATCACCGCCTGTCAGGCTCAGGCTGCCGAATACCACGCCCGTGGCTTTAACTGTGCACAGGCCGTCGCCTGTACGCTCGCGCCTGCCGTCGGGCTCGACCCCCAGGTCGCCTTTACCCTCACCGAGGGCTTTGGCGCCGGCATGGGCGGCATGACCGAGACCTGCGGCGCCATCTCGGGCGCCGTGGCCATCATGGGCTTCGTGATGAGCGACGGCATGGAAAACCCCAAGACCAAGGGCCAGACCTACAAGCTGTCGCGCGAGATTGCCAAGCGTTTTGGCGAGAAGAACACGACGACTGTCTGCGGCACGCTCAAGGGCATCGGATCGGACAAGGGTCCGCTCCGCAGCTGCCCCGGCTGCATCGACGATGCCGTCGAGATCGCCTGCGATGTGCTAAAGCAGCTCGCCGAGTAAACGGCGGCAACAGAAAAACGACGGCCGGCGCACTTGGGATTCATCCAAAAGCACGCCGGCCGTCGCCGTTAGAACTCGGCAAATTCAGGAGCGCCGACCTCAATCTCCTCGCGCCCCGCCATAAGCTCGCGCATCTTAGCGCAAAACGGCTCCTGCTCCCCCGCTTTAAACACCAAATGAAGTGTCACGGCATCCGCGTAATCGGTATCCGAAACCTTGGCACCCGAATCCTGCGCCAAACGAAGCACCTGCTCATACTGCGGATAGGCCACATGCACGTCAACAGGCACGACGCTCGTCATCTCGACGATCTGCCCGGCCTCCTGAGCAGCGGCCACCGCCGTCTGCGTCGCCGCGGTATAGGCGCGTACCAAGCCACCAGGCCCCAACAACGTGCCACCAAAATAGCGCGTCACTACGCAGCAAACATTTTTGAGTCCCGCACCGCGCAACACCTCGAGCGTCGGCATACCGCTCGTGCGGCTCGGCTCACCGTCATCGCTCTGGCGCTCGCGTCCATCGACCAAAATCCACGCGGGTACATTATGTCGAGCGTCGTAATGACGCTTGCGAACCATCTCGATGAAGGCATTCGCCTCATCCTCGGACTCAATATGGACCAGCTGGGCAATAAACCGGCTCTTGCGGTCCACAAACTCGCCCGAAGCCTCAATATTCGACTGCAGAGTAAAATAGCTGTCCAACAAAGCCCCTCAACAGAATAAAGCACAGCAATAAACAGCCTCAATAATACGGCAAAGGCCGTACCGATTGTCAGGGTAACAAAAATGCCAAGTGGGCCTATAAGCCGGGTTCTGTCGTGAACGGTCATTTATCTTGTCTGCACGTTACCGTGCAGCTCCACGCACGCTACCCGAACGCGGACCGGGCCGGCCCATAGCGTTCCTATTCGCGCTTGCTCCGGATGGGGTTTGCCAAGCCGCCGTGTTGCCACGACGCTGGTGGTCTCTTACACCACCGTTTCAGCTTTTCCCTTTACGCCTTACGGCGCAGGTGGGAGTCTTCTTTTCTGCGGCGCTTTCCGTCGGATCACTCCGCCCGGCCGTTAGCCGGCATCCCGCCCTCTGGAGCCCGGACTTTCCTCACGCGTACTGCAAGCAGCACATCGCGCGACCGTCTGGCCCACTCAGCAGTGCAAGAGTGTAACACACCGTTGCCGCAGGCAATGGCACAACGCAAACGCTCGACACGATAAACCAAGAACCGCCATGCGTTACAATGGTCCTGTCGATGGGCAACGTCGTCAGTCGAGACGCGACCGCGCTCCGCACCCCTCCGTCTACTCGGTGTGTTCCCGCCTCCTCCCCGAGGCGGGATGTCGGCATTTTTCATGCACCGACAACCCAATAGCAAACAGACAACCCGGGCAGCATTGCGCACGGATAGCATCGCGCGCCTCAGCAGCAAATGCAAAAAGGGACCCGTCCATTGCGGACGGATCCCTTAAAACAAGTGATCGTCAAACCGATTTACTCGGCGTCGGTCTCCTCGTCCTTCTTCTCGGAAGGAAGCGGGGTAACCTCGATCTCGACGCCCAGAGTCTCAGCAGCAGACTTCATGGACAGGGAGATGCGACGACGGTCGAGGTCGATCTCCATGACCTTGACCTGAACCTTGTCGCCCACGTGGGTGACCTGAGAAGGCTGGTCGACGTGCTTGTTGGCCATCTCGGAGATGTGCACCAGGCCCTCGATGCCCTCGCCCAGGTCGACGAAAGCGCCGAACGGGACAAGCTTGGTCACAGTGCCCTCGACGATAGCGCCGACGGGGTACTTCTTGACCAGTGCGCGCCACGGATCCTCGGTGGTCTGCTTGAGACCCAGGGAGATGCGCTCACGGTTGAGATCGACGTCGAGAACCTCGACCTCGACCTCCTGGCCGACCTTGACAACCTCGGAAGGATGGTTGACGTGGTTCCAGGAGAGCTCGGAGATGTGGATGAGGCCGTCTATACCGCCGAGGTCGACGAAGGCGCCGAAGTCGACGATGGAGGAAACAGTGCCCTGGAGACGCATGCCAGACTTGAGCTTGGACAGGATCTCGGAGCGCTCGGCCTTACGGGACTCCTCGAGCACGACGCGACGGGAGAGGACGACGTTGTTGCGGTTGCGGTCCATCTCGATAACGCGGGCCTCGATGCGGGTGCCCATGTAGGAGGTGAGGTCCTTGACGCGACGGAGGTCGACGAGGGAAGCGGGCAGGAAGCCACGCAGGCCGATGTCGAGGATCAGGCCGCCCTTGACAACCTCGATAACCTCGCCCTCGACGTTCTCGCCGGAGTTGAACTTCTCCTCGATGCGGTTCCAAGCACGCTCGTACTCGGCACGCTTCTTGGACAGGACCAGACGACCGTCCTTGTCCTCCTTCTGGAGAACCAGAGCCTCGATGGGATCACCGAGTGCAACGATGTCTGCAGGGTTAGCGTCCTTGCGGATGGACAGCTCGCGGACCGGGATAACGCCCTCGGACTTGAATCCGATGTCAACGAGCACCTCGTCATGCTCGATCTTAACGACAGTGCCGTTAACGAGATCGCCCTCATCAAAGTCGGTAATCGTACCGTCGATGAGGTTGTTCATCTCCTCCTCGTTGACATCGTCAAGAGAGAAAATGGACGAGTTCTGAATCTCACTCAAAGGTGGACCCCTTTCGAACTACGGGGCCCCGATTGCTAGGACCTACAGAAGGGTGCGACAAGCACACAACGTTTAGGAACACTCGGGAGCCGACAGATACTAATGTGACGCTTATGCAATCACGTTCGTATAGGTTACGGGGAAATCATTTCGATTTCAAGCGTGAACTGCGATTTTTTACTCGTATGGAGACTTTTTCGCAATCTTGTGGACGACCGTCTCCATAAGTTGACGATAGGCAGTTAGGCATACGGCTTTGGGGTAAAGTATCCGGAGCAACGATTCTGGAACGATTTATCGAGAAAGGTGCCCGCGTGCTCAAAGCAGTCGTTTTCGATATGGACGAGACGCTTCTCAGCATCAACCTCAACGCGTTCATCCTTCGCTATTTTAAGGATGTATCGTCGATGCTCGCGGATATCGGACGCCGCAGCCGCGGTGGCACGATGGCGCGCCTCGGCACCATTCTGGTCGACCTCAACGCCAACCGCCGAAGCGGCACGGACAACCGCACCAATCTTGAGTTTTACCAAGAAGAGGTCGAGCGCCGATGCGGGATCTGCCTCTCCGATCCCCTCATCTACGAGGCGTTTACCTACTATGACCGCGAAGTTCTTCCGTACAAGAACGACGATATCATTAACGCCCACGCCATGCCGGGCGCACACGCCGCGCTCCAGGCCGTACAGGACGCAGGGCTGCGCTGCGCGCTCTTTACCAACCCCAGCTTTCCCCAGGGGGCCATCGAGTGCCGCATGGGTTGGGGCGACCTGGCCGACGCCCCCTTTGAACTCGTGACGCACATGGGAAACGCCACCCGCTGCAAGCCCGATGCCACCTACTATCTAGAGCAGCTTCAGGTGATGGGGCTCGAGCCACACGAGGTCCTTATGGTGGGCAACGATCCCAAGCGCGACTTCCCCAGTCCCGCCTGCGGCATTCAAACTGCCTATGTTGGCCAGGGAAAACCCGGCCGAGCCACCTGGCGCGGAACCATGGAAGACTTCGCCCGCGACTTTAACGCCGTAATCGAAGCCTTCTACGAACACCAAGTAGCCGACGAACTGTCGTAGGACCCCTCGCTCCAAACCAAATATCGCCGCAGGTTGAGCACAAGTCAGCGAAAATGCCCCTAAGCGAGCAATGTGCCTTGAAAGAGGAGGGCATAGGCCTTCTGGCCATGCCCGACGATTGAAAGGCAGATTGCCGCTTAGGGGCATTTGCAGCGTCGACTGGTTACGCGGTTTGGTAAAACCGCGTAACTAGCACACCTGGGTTTTGCCGATCATGATGTTGAGGATCTCGATGTCGGTGTCCTTCATGCCCACGCGGCCTACGTAGCCCATACTGGCGATTGTTTGCTCAACGGTATCTTGGATCAGGCCCTCGCCGGCGCGGAAGCCGCGACCCTGCATGGCCATATCATGGCCCAGAATCGCCGCATCGACGGCAGCCGAGATCTTGGCGGCACAGCTCGCCTTGGCGCCGTCGCACACGATGCCGCCCACGTTACCGAGCGTGTTCGAGACGGTCGCGCCAATCTGTTCGCGCGTGCCACCGCACAGCCAGGTAATCGCAGCGCCGGCGCCGCACGCAGCGCAAATAGCACCGCAAAACGCCGAAAGCGCACCAATATAGCTCTTGATATGCACGGCGATAAGATCGGACAGCATCACGGCGCGCACCAGGCGCTCGTGGTCGCAACGCAGGTACTCGGCATACTCCATGACGGGCAATGCGCAGGTAATGCCCTGATTGCCCGAGCCGCACACAATGGCGACCGGCAGCGCGCAACCGTTCATGCGGGCGTCGGACCCGGCGGCCGCACGGGCACGGGCGCGGCAGGCGACGTCATCGGCACGAGCACCCAGCAGCGTACGGCCCACCTCGGCGCCCCAAGCGTGCGCGAGACCCTCGGCACTGATCGCGCCATTCAGCTCAATCTGACGCTCAACGGCAGCGCGGGCGTCCTCAATGTCACCATCCTCGATAAAGTCGATGATGGTCTCGATCGACATGGGCGTGTCGGCGTTATCTGCCGCACGCTCGGCCACCACGCGCTCGGCGCAGGCGGCGCACTCCCCCGCCGACTTACCGCATACCGGAATACCGTCGAGCGTATGGCACGTGACATTAGTGTGGTGATCGGTAATCTCGACGACCGCGGTATGGCCCCCGGCCGTCGCAGTCACCTTGATGTAGAGGTTGGGCACACCCTCGACAAGCGACACATCGCAGTAGTCCGCATCGGCAAGCAGCTCGGCCACGCGGGCGCGGTCCGCGTCATCGACGCTCTCGAGCACCTCGAGCGCGCTCTTGGCGTCGCCGCCCACGGCACCCAGCACGGCCGCGGCCTCAATACCGTGCATACCGCCCGAGTTGGGCACGGTCACGCTCTTGACGTTCTTGATGATGTTGCCCGAGCAGGCAACATCCATATGATCGGGTTCGCAACCGAGCGTCTGGCTCGCCAGCGCCGCTGCATAAGCAACGGCAATGGGCTCGGTGCAGCCGAGTGCACAAACAAGTTCGCGGTTCAAAACATCGCAAAACGCGGCATCACGAAGGGAATCGGCAGGCATAGGTATCTCCTACTTGTATAACGGGCTGGGCTCTCAATAATAATTAGCTCTTTTATTTGATAACAATGCATCAAAAACCGCAACCCAGGTTCCGGTAGACGGCATTCAGGCGCAAACTGACGGCATTCATTCATGAGAAACCGGTCTTGTTGCATGCTAAAGCGTTTGACCAAAAAACGCCCAAGCGTTTACACAAAAGTCGCGCTATCATGCAGTCGAACGCGGTAAAACCTTTAGCAATCTCGCCGCACAGACCAGAGAGGAACTATCCATGAAGATCGGTATCGGTAACGACCACGCCGCCGTCGAGCTCAAGAACATCATCTCCGAGCACCTGAAGGAGCGCGGCTGCGAGGTCGTGAACTTTGGCACCGACACCTCCGAGAGCTTTGACTACCCCATCGCCGGCTACAAGGTGGGTAAGGCCGTTGCCAACGGCGACGTCGATCTAGGCATCCTGATCTGTGGCACCGGCGTCGGTATCAGCCTGGCTGCCAACAAGGTCGAGGGCGTACGCGCCGTCGTGTGCTCCGAGCCCTTCAGCGCCAAGCTCTCCCGCATGCACAACAATACCAACGTGCTCGCTTTTGGCGCCCGCGTCGTGGGCTCCGAGCTCGCCAAGATGATCGTCGACGAGTGGCTCGACGCCGAGTTTGAGGGCGGTCGTCACGAGCGTCGCGTTAACCTCCTCAACGAGATCGATCACACGCGCGCCCTTAAGATCGTCGACGAAGCCTAAACTATTCAGTGCCACAAGCTAACAGCAGGGGCCCGCTCGGAACACATGTCCGAGCGGGCCCCTGCATAGATTTTGGAATAAAAGGGCGCCGCGGATGGAGTTCCGCGGCGCCCAAGCCACACGCTAACAGCTTTAAGGAGTCAAAGCTGGTTTAGCCAAAGAAGCGCTTGATCTCAATCTCGGCGTTCTCCAGGCAGTCGGAGCCGTGGATCACGTTGGCGTTGACATCGACGGCAAAGTCGCCGCGGATGGTACCAGGATCAGCCTCAAGCGGGTTGGTAGCGCCCATGAGGGTGCGCATCTTAGCAACAGCGGAGAGACCGGAAACGACCATCTTGACGACCGGACCGCTCGTCATAAAGTCGCAGAGACCGCCAAAGAAGGGCTTGTCGGCCAGATGGGCGTAGTGCTCCTCGACGGTAGCGCGCTCGAGCGTGGTCATCTCCATGCGCTCGATGACAAGGCCGCTGCGCTCAATGCGAGCAACGATCTCGCCGATCTTGCGGTCGCGCACGGCGTCGGGCTTAATCATGATGAAGGTCTTCTCGATAGCCATAAAAGTAGCCTTTCAAGTAGGTTCGCGCGTGCCCAAGTCCCATTCCGGCACCCGCCTGGACTGCATCGTAACAGAGTTTTAGCTGCAGTTAAACAAAAAGCTGTTTATTGAAACGTTGCAATTTATTAAAGCGCTCCATATGTGTCACTTCTGTTTCGAAGCCCGATTAGAGTACCATCCGACCGCCCATCAACTGCGCCGAACAGAGCAGGCGGTCGGTTGCCGCCCGCGAACGTATCCCCTTCACAACCTGCCCAAAGGTCCTACAGAAGTTCTCGACAAGCCCCTCCCCCATAGCAACAAAATACGGGCTCCCACATCAGCAGGCGCCCGTAAAGCGAAAACGATTTATCAATACATGGCCAAAACGGCTTCAGCCAAACCTCTACTTTGCCCCGTGACCCATCTCGACGACCTTGGTCAGCGATCCAAACACGCCCTCGTCAGCCACGAGCTGTGCCTCGGCACGCTGCAACTGCACGGCAACGGCGGCAGGAGCGGTGCCGCCCTCGGTCGTGCGCGCGGCGACAATCGACGGGATATCGAGCGCCTCGGTAATGTCGCGCTCAAAGAGCGGGCTTGCCTCCTGGAACACCTCAAACGGCAGGTCCTCAAGATTGCAGCCGCGCTTCTCGCACATCAGGACCAGATGGCCCACCACGGCATGTGCCTCGCGGAACGGCAGGCCACGCTTGGCCAGGTAATCGGCAACATCGGTGGCGGCAAGGTGCCCCACGCCGCACTCGCGCGCCATGGCATCCTCGTTGACGGTCCAAGTCGAAATCATTCCGGCCATAACGGACAGGCACTGCATGAGCGTATGGGCGGTATCGAGCGCGCCCTCCTTGTCCTCCTGCAAGTCCTTGTTATAAGCAAGCGGCAGGCCCTTCATGGTTACCAGCAGCTGCACCAGGTTGCCGTACACGCGACCGCTCTTGCCGCGGATAAGCTCGGCAAAGTCGGGGTTCTTCTTCTGCGGCATGATGGACGAGCCAGTGGAGTACGAGTCGGAAAGCGTGATAAAGCCAAATTCGGAGCTCGACCACAGTACGATCTCCTCGGAAAGACGCGACAGGTGCATCGCCATGACGGATCCGGCGTAATGCAGATCGAGCAGAAAATCACGGTCGGAAACGGCATCGAGCGAGTTGGGGATCACGCCCGCAAAGCCAAGTTCGGCAGCCGTCATCTGGCGATCGAGCGGATAGCTCGTACCGGCAAGCGCAGCGGCACCCAGCGGGCAGTTGTCGGCAGCATCAAAGGCGGCCTTCAAACGCGTAAAGTCGCGCGCGAACATCCAGGAATACGCCAGCAGGTGATGCGACAGCAGCACGGGCTGAGCATGTTGCATGTGCGTGTAGCCCGGCAGAATCACCTTGTCGTACTTCTTGGCCGCATCCACCAGCACATGGCGCAGCTCAAGATTGGCCTCCATGAGCTCCTTGGCCAGCGCCTTGACGCCCAGGCGCGTATCGGTCGCCACCTGGTCGTTGCGCGAACGCCCAGTATGCAAGCGCTTGCCAGCCTCGCCGATGCGACGCGTCAGCTCGCTCTCGATGGACATATGAATGTCCTCATCGTTGATGTCGAAGGTAAAGTTGCCGGCATCGATATCCTGTTCGATTCCGGTCAGGCCCTTGGCAATCGCCTGCTCGTCCTCGGCACTGATGATGCCCTGGGCGGCCAACATCTTGGCATGCGCCTTAGAGCCGGCGATATCCTGCTTATAGAGATGTTTGTCGACCGGCAGCGACGCGCCAAACTCCTGCGTGACCTCGGCCACGCCCGCCTCAAAACGACCGCCCCAAAGAGCCATGGAACCGTCTCCTTTCTCCAAATACCAAAACAAGCGTCCAAAGCAATGTGCCCTGTCGCTAAAGCGATTTATCAACCGCTAGTTTTACACACTCCCTGCCGCGCGCGGGGCCATGTGGCTAATTTGCAAAGAAGTGACGCACCATGCACTTGGCGCCCAACGTCTCCCTCCGGATGTTGCCCTGCGAACCATCGATCCAGGCCTTCAGGCTCATAGGAACGTCCTCGACCCTTACAGCATCGAACTCGGGCGCGAGGGCAAGCAAAGCATGCGCGATAGCATTGAACATAATGGATACTCCTCATATATATAGGCACAGAGCCGCCAAATTGATAGAAGGAGCCCCGCCGGACAACCCCGACGGGGCTCGGACTCAGCCGCAGACGCGGCATCATATATGCGGGCGGAACGTAGGGGCCACCGATGTTAAGAAGTGTCAGCAAGCATAACGAAAGGTAGGGACCCCGTGCGCCCGTTATGTATCACGCGGATGGGCCGCGCGGATACCAAGGGAAGGAGGCGCTAGGCCTGGGCAGCAGCAGAGCTGGGGCCCTGGACCTTTGCCCACGTCTTGAGCGACAGCGTATCGATCTCGATAAAGCCGGCGCTGGCCTTCTCGTCAAACGTGGTGTCGCGGTCGTAGGTAGCCAGGCCGTAGTCGTAGAGGCTGAAGGGACTCTTGCGGCCGACGACATGGCAGTTGCCCTTAAAGAACTTCAGACGGACAGTGCCGGTCACGAACTTCTGGGTATCGGCCATAAAGGCGTCGAGCGCGTTCTTGAGCGGGCTGTACCACTGGCCGTTGTACACGGCGGTGGCCCAATCCTGCTCGAGCTTGATCTTGGTCTTGAGCAGGTCGCCCTCGACGCAGATGTCCTCGAGCGCCTTGTGGGCGGTGATGAGCGTCAGGGCGCCGGGAACCTCATAGCACTCGCGGCTCTTGAGGCCCACCAGACGATCCTCGACCAGGTCAAGACGGCCAAAGCCGTTGTCGCCCGAAATCTTGTTGAGGGCGATGACGATCTCGGAGAGCTTCATCTTCTTGCCGTCGACGGCGACAGGCTTGCCGGCCTCAAACTCGATCTCGGTATAGGTCGGGGTGTCAGGCGTGTCCTCGGGGTTCTTGGTCATAACCCAAGCGTCATCGAGCGGCTCATTCCAAGGGTCCTCCAGGTGACCGCACTCGATGGCGCGACCCCACAGGTTGTCGTCGATGGAGTAGGGGTTGTCGTTGGCACCCTCGGGAACCGGCACGTTGTGGGCGTGGGCATAGGCGACCTCGTCGGGACGGCACTTCAGGTCCCACTCGCGAACCGGGGCGATAACCTTGAGCTCGGGGTCGAGGGCCTTGACGGCGGCCTCAAAACGGACCTGATCGTTACCTTTGCCAGTGCAGCCGTGGGCGACGTAGGTCGCGCCAAACTCGTGGGCGACCTCAACAAGCTTCTTGGCAAGCAGCGGGCGAGACAGGGCGGAGAGCAGCGGATACTTATTCTCGTACATGGAGTTTGCGGCGATGGCTTTGGTCAGGAACTCATCGGAGAACTCGTCGCGCAGGTCGAGCACCTGGCAATCGAGAACGCCCAGGTCGAGCGCCTTCTGCTTCTTGGCATCCAGTCCGGTCTCTTCCTGGCCCACGTTGCCGCAGACGCAAACGACATCGAGATTCTTCTCGTCCTGGAGCCACTTGACACATACGGATGTATCAAGACCACCGGAATATGCGAGAACGACTTTTTCCTTGCTCATGGCTGTTTCCTTTCGCCCTTGGTAGCTAGTTAGAACATCGGTCAGTTGCAAGTCATTTCAAGGTCATATACCGTGCAATATCAGGTTAAATAGCAAAAATCAGCACATACATGCCCTAGAAACATGCAGCAATGTCGTGCTAAAACCCAACGACCTCAAAATGACTCTGTTGAGGCAATTCGCCCCATGCGGACAGAGACGATTGTTATCGTCGTCGGGAAATTGCGCGCTGGCGTCGGATGGCATTGTCTGCAGTGGTGATGATCTTTACGAACTGCATCTGCCTCTCCTTTCACGTATCGCCGGGCGCAATTCAAATATCGTAAACGGTACCTTTTACTCGGTAAGCGGTTGTTTTTCCGTCTCCGTTTTCGATGGTCGCTATATTACGCTAAAGTGCCCGCAGCACAAGCGACAAATTCAAATTTCTGAAAAGTTTTTTCATTACTTTGTGAAGCGTGGTGCAAATACGCACCATTCCTGCGAAAATACGCTCGACTACTAGTTGATGGTTATAACGTCTGAAACAATCTCGAAACGAAAGGCGCATTTTTATGCAAACTTACGAATCGGACGCCAATATTGGAAACATTAAGATTCTCGCCGTTGATATGGACAAGACGCTTCTCACCGACGAGCGCGTGCTACCTCAGGGTCTTGATGAGCGCCTGGACAAGCTCGCCGAGGCTGGCATCGTGTTCTGCCCCGCTAGCGGACGTCCAGCCCCCAAGCTCGAGGAGATGTTCGAGGGCATCAAGAACCGCCTCGCCTTTTGTCCCGACAACGGAGCGTGCGTGATCTATCGCGGCAGCTATATCTATAAGAGCAATATTGACGTGGAGCTGTATCAGCAGGTCTTGAGCCGTGCCTCGGAGGATCCTCGCGCTGTCCCCGTCCTGTGCTGCTTCGACGAGTTCTACGTGCTTGCCCGCGACCATCAGTACCACGACGAGATCAGCGTCTACTACAACACAATCAACTACGTCGACAGCTTTGAGGGCATTGATTTCGAGTCCAACAAGATTTCGGTCTTCTTCCCCGGCTACGACGCCGAGCCCGCTTTCCGCGAGACCTATAGCCCCGAGTTCTCGGACAAGCTCTACGTCACCAACGCCGGGCGCGAGTGGATCGACTTTATGAACCTGGGCGTTGACAAGGGCGCCGGCGTCGCGCATCTGTGCGAGCACCTGGGCATCGATATTGCCGATGCCGCTGCCGTGGGCGACACCTACAACGACATCCCCATGCTGGAGCGCGTCGGCCACAGCTTTATCGTGGACAACGCCGAGGAGCATATGAACGCGCATGCTAAGTGGCGCATTCCGAGTAACAACGACGGGGGCGTACTGACCTCGGTCAGGTCCTGCGCAAGACGAAAGCCACATTAAGTGGCTTTCTTTGCGTGCGGAATCTACGAAAAGTTAACCCGTGCCGCCCGGCCAGGCCCTAGGTTTACTTACCTGCCGCCAAGATGGCGTCTTGGCGCCTAGATACTTGGCTGAATTATTTGGAATGAAGGGGGCTCCTTGTTGGCAAGGAGCCCCCTTCTGCTTTTGGTTACTTTGGGGTTGTTGGTGCGTCTTTATTTTGCGTCGGCCCAGGTTATACCGGTGCTGGCTTCGGCGATCAACGGTACGCGGAGGTCTACTACGTGCTCCATGACGTCGCGGACCATGGCGGTTAGGCGCTCGACTTCGTCGACGGGGCACTCAAAGTCCAGTTCGTCGTGTACCTGCAGAATCATGTGGGCGGCAAAGCCCTCTTCTTCCAGGCGGCGGCTTACGCGGGCCATAGCGATCTTGATGATGTCTGCTGCGGTGCCCTGCATGGGGTGGTTCATGGCCGTGCGTTCGCCAAAGCCGCGAAGCTGCGGATTTTTGGCCTTGAGCTCGGGAATATGGCGTCTGCGGCCGTACATGGTCTCGGCGTAGCCCGTCTGCTTAGCACGCGCCACCACGTTGTCGAGGAACGTGCGCACGCCCGGATAGGCCTCGTAGTAGCGGTCGATCATGTCGCGCGCCTCGGCCATCGAGATATGCAGCGACTGCGACAGACCGTAGGCCTGCTGGCCGTACACGATGCCAAAGTTCACGGCCTTGGCGCGGCTACGCAAATCGGGCGTTACCTCGGACACGGGAACGCCAAACACACGCGCGGCCGTCTCGGCGTGGAAGTCCTCGCCCTTGTTAAAGGCGCGCACCAGGTGCTCGTCACCCGAAAGATGCGCCAGCAGACGCAGCTCGATCTGCGAGTAGTCCACCGCCAAAAAGACGCTGCCCTCGCCCGCCGAGAACGCCGTCTTGACGGTACGCCCCAGCTCCGAGCGCGTCGGAATGTTCTGCAGGTTCGGGTCGCTCGAGGACAGACGCCCCGTCGCGGTGATGGTCTGGTTGTACGTGGTGTGCACTCGACCGTCACCACGGCGCAACGGACCTAGCGTGTCCAGATAGGTCGACTTAATCTTGGACTTCTCACGCCAGTCCAAAATCAGGCGCACGATCTCGTGGTCGCGGGCGAGGTCGCTCAACACCTTGGCGTTGGTCGAATAATAGCCGCGCTTAGTCTTTTTGAGGCCCTTGGTCGGAAGCCCCATAACGTCAAACAGCACGTGCGACAGCTGCATGGGACTGCCAATATTAAAGGTCTCGTCACCCGCCAGGTCGCGAATGCTGCGCTCGACCTCGGCAATCTGGGTCGCCAGGCCCTCGGACAGATTGCGCAGGCGGTCGGGGTCCACGAGCATGCCCGCGCGCTCCATCTTGGCAAGTACCGGAACGAGCGGCATCTCGATGCCATCGAACACGTTGGCGGCATTCTCACGGGCCATGCACTCGCGCAACGGCGCCACGAGCGCCAGCGTCAAGGCCGCCGTGCGAGCGACGGGCGCAGGAGCGTCCTCACCGGCACCCTCTGCGCCGCGTGCCGCAGGCAGCGACATCTGCAGGTAGGTATCGGCCAGATACGCCTCATCGAACTCGGAGCGGTCGGAATCCAGCAGGTAGGCGGCAACCACGGTATCGAAGATGCGCGTGGAATCGGCAGCGAGCGGATCCATGAGCTCGGGTTCAGAGGAATCGATAGGCGAAAGCTCGTGCAGCAGCGCTTTCATGTCCGGGCTCGCCACGCGGCCCTCCATAAACAGGCGCGCGAGCACACCGGCGATCACGCCGTGGACGAAGTTGAAGCCCTCAACTTCAGCCGCCGCATCGCTGTCGCCCTCTTCGAGCGCGAACAGGCCCTTGGACGTCGCCAACCACAGCGTGCGCGTCAGCCCAAAGAGCGCGCCCTCTTCCTTGTCGTCGTCCACCACGGCGGCGACCCACTCACCGGCACCAATCGCACGGGAGATCTCAGCCGCAACGGCACCAAGCGCGTCAGCATCGCCGGCGGCCGCGCGAACCATCGCAGGCATCTCAAACACACTGGAGGCAGCAGCCCCGCCCTCGCCGCCGATCAGTGCCAAGAAACGGTTCTGCATGGCGGTGATACCAAGCGTACCCAGCGCCGCGGAAACCTCATCGGCAGAAAACGCCGGGAAGGACGTCGCCTCAAAATCGAGCTCAACAGGCGCATCGGTGCGAATGGTCGCAACCTTGCGGCTCAGCAGCGCGTCGTCGATGTGTGCGCGCAGGTTTTCGCCCATTTTGCCCTTGACCTCGTCGGCGTGTGCGATGACCTCGTCCAGGCTACCGTACTGTGCGATGAGCGCGCTCGCCTTTTTGGGGCCGATGCCCGGCACGCCGGGGATGTTATCGGACGTGTCGCCCTTCAGACCATAAAAGTCGGGCACGAGCGCCGGCGTGATGCCGTGATACAGATCGTCCACGCTCTCGGGCGTCATGATCGCCACGTCGGACAGGCCCTTGCGGGTCGAGACCACGTTGACGTGCTCGGTCACGAGCTGATACATATCGCGATCACCGGTCACCAGCAGCATGTCACAGCCGGCCTGCTCGCCCAGGCGCGCCATAGTGCCCAGAATGTCATCGCCTTCCCAGCCCTCGGACTGCAAAATCGGCACGTTGAGCGCGGCGAGCAGCTCCTTAATCATGGGAAACTGTGCGTGCAGATCGGGGTCCATGGGCGGGCGCTGAGCCTTGTACTGCGGCAGCATCTCCATGCGCACGCGCGGCTTGCCCTTGTCAAACGCCACAACAACGCCGTCGGGATTAAAGGCGTCAATCATCTTGAGGAACATATTCAAAAAGCCAAAGATCGCGTTGGTGGGACGACCGTCCGGCGCGTTCATGGTGGGCGGCACGGCGTGGAAGGCGCGGTGCATGAGCGAGTTGCCGTCGATAACGGCAAAGGTGCGGCGCTTGTCAGACATATTGAATACCTCGCTTTGGGCTGGGCACGGTTTGCTCACACCAGTTTACACGCTCCCCGCCCCGCGGCCACCGCACATCAGGCTTCCCTGCCGCCGCGGGCCCGCGCGTGATACGATGGCTCACGGTACATCAACCAGCACGATCGATCCGAAAGGAGTCTGCGTCATGGAACGTCCCTGCGCATGGAAAAAGTACACGCCACAGCAGATCGAAGAGCTCGAGGAGCTTTGCCGCGGCTATAAGCAGTTTTTGAGCGAGAACAAGACCGAGCGCCTGTGCGTCAAGACCGGTATCAAGATGGCCGAGGAGGCGGGCTACGTCAATCTGGAGACCGTGATCTCCGAGGGCCGCGCGCTCAAGGCCGGCGACAAGGTGTACGCCGCCAATCACGGCAAGGACCTCATGCTCGTCAACCTGGGCACCGCCCCGCTCGAGCAGGGCTTTAACATCCTGGGCGCCCACGTGGACTCGCCGCGCCTGGACCTTAAGCAGAACCCCGCCTTCGAGGCCGGCGACATGGCTTATCTCGACACGCACTACTACGGCGGCGTCAAGAGCTACCACTGGGTCGCTTCCCCGCTCGCACTCGTAGGCGTCATCTGCAAAAAGGACGGCACCACCGTCGACATCAACATCGGCGACAAGGCGGACGACCCGGTCTTTACCATCTCCGACCTGCTGATTCACCTCTCGAGCGAGCAGATGGCCAAGCCCGCCAAGGACGCCGTCGATGCCGAGATCCTCGACGTGATCGTGGGCGGCCGCCCCGTCAAGTTTGACGAGGACGACAAGGACGCCCCCAAGGAGCCCGTCAAGCAGATGTTCCTGGACATCCTCAAGGAGCAGTACGACGTCGAGGAGGAGGACTTCCTCTCCGCCGAGATCGAGGTCGTGCCCGCCGGCCCGGCCCGCGACATGGGCCTCGACCGCTCCATGATTCTGGGCTATGGCCACGACGACCGTGTCTGCGCCTATCCGTCCATGCTCGCCCAGATCGACGTCGCCAACGTGGAGCGCACGAGCATCACACTCATCGTCGACAAGGAGGAGATCGGTTCCGTGGGTGCCACCGGCATGACGAGCCGCTTCTTCGAGAACACCGTCGCCGAGATCATGACGCTCGCCGGCGAGGATAGCCCGCTGGCCCTGCGCCGCGCACTCGCCCACAGCCGCATGCTCTCCTCTGACGTGTCCGCCGGCTTCGACCCGGGCTATGCCGGCAAGTTCGAAACCAAGAACGCAGCCTTTATGGGTCGTGGCCTGTGCTTTAACAAGTACACGGGCAGCCGCGGCAAGGGTGGCTCCAACGACGCCGACGCCGAGTATGTGGCCCTCGTCCGCGACATCATGGACGAGGCCGGCGTAGACTTCCAGACCTGCGAGCTCGGTCGCGTCAACGCGGGCGGCGGCGGCACCATCGCCTACATCATGGCCAAGTATGGCATGAACGTCATCGACTCCGGCGTTGCCGTCCTGTCCATGCACGCCCTGTGGGAGGTCGCCAACAAGGCCGACATCTACGAGGCCTATCGCGGCTACAAGGCCTTCCTCGAGCGCGCCTAACCGATCCTTCATCAGTTGCGGTGAAATACGGACTAAACTGGCCCATAAACGGCCAAAACAGACCGTATTCCACCGCAACTTCCTTTTTGGCAGAGGAGAGTCCATGCTGCAGGTCATCATTTCGCCCGCCAAGCAGATGCGCGCGGCCCAAGATGCTTTTGAAGTTCAGGGGATTCCGCCCTTTGCGCGCGAGACCGCTCAGCTGCACCATGCGCTCTTGGACATCGAACGAACCGAAGGCGACAGCGGCCTACAAGCTCTGTGGAACGTCAGCGACAAGCTGCTGGCCCCTTGTCTCGACATTTTGCATGAGTTCGAGCCTATCTTGGGGAACGGCGATCTCGACAATCCCGCACTCGCCCGTCACCTCTCCCCCGCCATCATGTCCTATCACGGCATTCAGTACCAGAGCATGGCACCCGAGGTGATGGATTCAGTGCAGCTCGCATGGCTGCAAGACCATCTGTGGATCCTCTCCGGCCTTTACGGATGCGTACGCCCCTTTCATGCCGTTGAACCGTATCGGCTGGAGATGGGCGCAAAGCTTGCCGTCGACGATGCCCGAGACCTCTACGCGTTTTGGGGCGACAAGCTCGCACGGACCATCGCTCCGGCGAGCTCCAACGCTACGATCGTCAATCTCGCCAGCGCGGAGTACGCCAAAGCCGTTCTGCCCCACCTCGCGGGCGACGCCACAGTCGTCACGTGCCTCTTTGGTGAAGGCATCCGCAACGGCAAGCCCATCCAGCGCTCGACCGCCAGCAAAAAGGCGCGCGGCTCCATGGTGCGCTGGATGGCGGAAAACAAGGTCGAGGATGTAAGCGGGCTCACCGCGTTCGACGTTGGCTATCGTCACCTTCCCGAGCTTTCAAATAAAAACACTTTGGTCTTCCTGAACGAACGGGCCTTGTAGGACCACCGCTACTCTTGAATGTACTGCCTAGGCACGACGTCTATTCCGCCAAGCCGTCGGCTTTGGCAATTTCATTTGTCGTGCCGTCCCGATAGACAATCTTGACGTGCTCAACCTCGGACACCGCAACACCCGTCGGAGGCTCCAGACGCCATTCCGTCAGGGCGATATCCATGGTCGTGGGCACATCTCCTTGATCTTTGAGCTTCACCGTCAGCGTTTTGAGCGCCGCGTCAAACGTCACGCGTTCGATTTCTTCGCCTGGAATGGACCCACCACTCAGCTGCAACTGCACAAACTCATCGCGCGGGTACCAATAATCGCCCGGAATGGCGAGCGTATTGGCATTACCGCCAGTACTCCTCACCGTCATAATCGGTAGGCTATCATCGGCCTCAAACTCCCAGGCAGTGCCGCCGCGACCACCAAACGTCCAGATACAAACGGCAATCACCAGCACGGCAAGCACCGCAAAACCAATCGCGACAAGGCCATGGTGCGCGCGGCTTTCCTCGGCCGATACATCCCATTGCGTCTCTCGATATAGATGCTTGTCTTCCATGTTCGCCTCCCCACAGGCACGCTCGTTGGCCCAATCGTACCCATTCAGGCTATACTTGAGCCCATGATATAACGGGGAGCTTGCAGGACAAGACGGCAGGCTGAGATTGGGCACGCCCGCCCTGACCCGCAAACCTGATATGGGTAATGCCAACGAAGGGAGCCGTGCCAATGAGCACACAGACCGAGCCCAAGCTCGTCACGCAAATCGACTTCGCCCGCGCCGGGCAGATCACACCGCAGATGAAGGAAGTCGCCGAGCGCGAGCATCGCGACCCCGAGTACATCCGCGAGCGCGTGGCCGACGGCCGCATCGCCATTCCCGCCAACATCGTGCACATCAAAAAGGGCATGCGCGCCTTTGGTGTCGGCGAGGGCCTGTCCACCAAGGTCAACGTCAACCTGGGCATCTCGGGCGATAAGGCCGATGCCGCCGAGGAGTGGAAGAAGGTCAAGATCGCCGAGGACTTTGGCGCCGACGCCATCATGGACCTTTCCAACTCGGGCAAGACGCGCCAGTTCCGCCAGCAGCTCATCGACGAGACGCCGCTCATGGTGGGCACCGTCCCCATGTACGACGCCATCGGCTACATGGAAAAGCCGCTGGTCAAGCTTACCAAGGACGACCTGTTCGAGGTCGTGCGCGCGCACGCCGAGGACGGCGTGGACTTTATGACCATCCACTGCGGCATCAACAAGTCGGTCACCAAGACCTTTAAGGAGACCGGCCGCCTGATGAACATCGTCAGCCGCGGCGGCTCGCTGCTGTTTGGCTGGATGGAGGTCACCGGCAACGAGAACCCGTTCTATGAGTTCTACGATGAGCTGCTCGAGATTTGCCACGAGTACGACGTGACGATTTCGCTCGGCGACTCCTGCCGCCCGGGCTGCCTCTACGACTCCAACGATGCCACCGAGACCGCCGAGATGATCGAGCTGGGCAAGCTGTGCAAGCGCGCCTGGGCCGCCGGCGTCCAGGTTATGGTCGAGGGACCGGGCCACATGGCGCTCGACGAGATCGCCGCCAACATGAAGCTGCAGAAGCGCCTGTGCCACAACGCCCCGTTCTATGTGCTGGGGCCGCTGGTGACCGATATCGGTGTGGGCTACGACCACATCACCGCCGCCATCGGTGGCGCCATCTCCGCGAGCTCCGGCGCCGACTTCCTGTGCTACGTGACGCCGGCAGAGCACCTATGCCTGCCTAACGCCCAGGATGTGCTCGACGGCCTCATGGCCACTAAGATCGCCGCACATGCCGCCGATATCGCCAAGAAGGTGCCGCACGCCCGCGACATGGACGACAAGATGGGCCAGGCACGCCGCAAGCTCGACTGGGATGCCATGTGGAAGTGTGCTCTCGACCCAGTTACGGGCAAAAAGCGCTACGAGGAGTCCCCTGCCGCCACCGAGGGCACCTGCACCATGTGCGGCAAGATGTGCGCCGTCCGCACCGTCAACAAGGTGTTCGAGGGCACGACGATCGATCTTGGCATGGAGGATTAGCCTTTACAGGGCAATTGCCAGCAAGCCTTCTGCAACGCCCGTCAATTGTTGACTTGTGAACAATTGCTTACATTTGCGTAAAGATTGCATCGCCCGCCCGGGTTCGGCATACAGCCGGCCCGGGCATCTTTATAATGCGGGGTAAAAGACCCATTTGAATCCGTCCGGACAAGGGAGCGAACATGGATCGCAGTAAGGTACCCGCCGTTCTATCCATCGCGGGATCCGATTCCAGCGGTGGCGCCGGCATTCAGGCAGACATTAAGACCATCACGGCGCACCGTCTGTATGCCGAGACGGCCATCACCGCCATCACCGCACAAAACACGCTCGGCGTCACCGCCGTACAGAATATCTCCCCTGATATCGTCGCTGCGCAAATTGACGCCGTCTTTGACGATATTCGCCCGAGCGCCGTCAAGATCGGCATGGTCTCCTCTGCCGAGATTATCGAGGTTATCGCCGACCGCTTGAGTGCCTGGGACGCACAAAATATCGTCGTCGACCCCGTCATGGTCGCCACCTCGGGCGCTCGCCTCATTGCCGAGGATGCCAACGAGGCGCTCACGCGTCGCCTGTTCCCGCTGGCGACCGTCATCACGCCCAACATACCCGAGGCCATGGCGCTGCTCGACTACGAGGTCGATTCCGAGCGCACACAGCAAAACGCTGCCATGCTCCTCACCCGTCGCTTTGGCTGCGCGTCCCTCGTTAAGGGCGGGCATTTTGTCAACGAGGCCAACGATGTGCTAGCAGAGCCCGCGCCGCTCGATGACGAGGGTAACCACCTGGGCGATCCACTCACCACGTGGTTCCGCCACAAGCGCATCGAGACCGGCAACACGCATGGCACTGGCTGCACGCTTTCGTCCGCCATCGCCTGCGCGCTGGCCCAGGGCATGGAACTTGCCGACGCCGTCAACGCCGGCAAGGCCTACCTAACCGGCGCTCTCGCCGCCGGCTTTGACATGGGCAAAGGCTCCGGCCCCGTCAACCATATGTGGCAGTATTAAAGCCCGCAGCCCAAAACCACCGCAAAGGGGACAGGCACCTTTGCGGTGGTCCCCACAAACATCTCGATCTGTAACAGTAACTCGGCAAAATCGACCCTAGATGTTACAGATCAAGACAAACAAACGATCCAAAGCACCGCAAAGGTACCTCTGTGGTGCTTTGGGTCGCGCTACTCACCGAGCATCTCTTTGAGCTTGGCTGCCACGGCGTGGCCCAGGCTCTCGTGACTTTCGGGCATCATATGCAGATAGTCGATATCGCCCGGCTCGGCAAAATCGGCGGCATTCAAAAAGTCGCAGCCAAACTGCTCTGCCACGTGCGCATAGTACTCGCCAAAATGCTCAGATGCCTCAACGGAATGCTCGTCAAAGTCGGTCATATACACATCGGCGATCTGCGGCTTGATCTTGATAGGAGCCATCAGCAGAATGCGCGGACAAGGCGCAGCGTCGGTCCACGGAAACGCGCAGACGGCGCGAATCAGTGCCATGGCGCCACGGGCGATATCGGAAGCTGTCACGTTAAAGACTGTCTTACAGTCGTTGGTGCCCAGCATGATCACAATGGCGTCCAGCGGCTTATGGGCCTCGAGCAGCATCGGAAGCGCACGAATGCCGTTGAGGTTAGTGTCCAGATGACACATATCGTCGCGCACCGTCGTGCGGCCGTTGAGCCCCTCCTCAATCACATGCCAGCCCTCGCCCAAGTCACGCTGTGCCACGCCGCACCAGCGCACATCCTGCGCATAGCGCACCGCGGTGCCATCGCGCATACCAGCCGGATCATAGCCATAGGTATTGCTATCACCAAAGCACAGAACGTTTTTCATCGTAAGCCCTTCCTTTAGTAAAAAGCCGACGGGAGCAGCCCCCGTCGGCTCGGCATGTCGCATCACGCGCGCCGTTTACAAGTATTTGCGCCAATCGTCCTCGTCCTCATCATCCTCGGCAGCAGCCTGGGCCTGCTCGACGGCACGAGCGGCTGCAGCACGGGCGGCAGCCTGGGCATAGGACTCCTCGTTGCGCTCGGGGAAGCTTGCCAACACGTGCTCAAACTTGGCGAAGTCCTCATCCCAGCGCGTAGAAGGCACAGCAAAGAACACCTGCTTGACCTTGAAGTCGCCCGATGCGAGCTCCTCGCGGAAGAGCTCGGCCACGGCCTCGGCATCAAAGCCGTTATTGTCGCAGCCCCAAGCACCCAGCACGAGCTTCTCGCGACCCAACTCATCGCAGATGGCAAGGACAAAGC
The DNA here is from genome assembly GCA_018367075.1 of Collinsella sp. GTDB lineage: Bacteria > Actinomycetota > Coriobacteriia > Coriobacteriales > Coriobacteriaceae > Collinsella. The sequence continues at coordinate 37,268 of JAGZGX010000007.1, read as the reverse complement.
GGATACGGTCGCGCAGGGCATCCAACAAGGCATCGTCGCTCACGCGGTACTCCTGGCGAGCACGCTTGACGTTGGGCGCGGCGGCCACGATCACGTCGGCATACGCATGCACATGGTTGCGATCGAAGCGCACCGCGGGCACCACCAGCGCACGGTTGCGGTACAGCTCGCAGTTGATGTTGCGGCGACGGTTCTCGCCGTACCACTTGCGCTGCTTGTCGAGCACGTTGTACAGGTACGAATCGGCGCAGAGCGTCGCCTCCTGGCCCAGGTAGCCCTGGATATAGCCGCCGCCCGGATTGGTAAACGAGGCAAAGGCAAGCACGGCCATATCGCAGAACTGCGCATAGCCGCGGCCGTTATCGAGGATTGCTTGCGTGGCGGAGGCATCAAGCACGGTGACCTCGGGCAGGACCGGAGCAGCCTCCTCCGCGGGCGCGGACTCAGCCTCGTCGGCCAACTCGGTGGAACCGAGCGCCACCTCAGGCTCGACCGCAGTCTCCACCTCAGCGGCCTCAACCTCGACAGCCTCAGCAGCCTCGACGTCCTCGGCAGCCTGCTCCTCAGCAGCCGCAGCCGCTTGGGCCTTGGCCTTCATCGCCGCGACAAAACCGGCAGGCATACCATCGAACTCGCGCACGCCGGCAAGCGAACGCTCGATGTCCTTGGCGCAGGCCTCGGACACAGCCGCCACATGGCGCTCGGCGGCCTTGGCACGCGCCTCGCGCTTGGGATTGGGCTGACCCGCTCGGTTAGACCTACGGTTACGGTTCCTGTTGTCGACATCTGCCATACGTGGCCACCTTTCCTGTCGCTGCCGCTATCGGCTTTTTCCCATCCATGATACCCCGCCACGCACAAAAAAGACGGCCCCGAAGGACCGCCTTTCGTATCGTTTTACCGTGTCCGGCAGGAAACGTCGCAACGCCGCGCTAGTCGCGACGGCCGAGAATGTTCAGGATGCGCAGGAACACGTTGATAATGTCCACGAACAGATTGGACGCCATGAGCACCGCATTGGGCAGCGTGGGCGGCACCGTCGTGGCAACATAGGTGTCGTAGCCAATAAAGCCGGCGAACACCACGATCACGATCAGGTCGGTGATGGTCTGCGAGACACCCATGAACATCAGCACGATCTCAACCAGAATCGTGGCGAGCAGAATGCCAAAACCGATGCCATATACGCGCTGGAAAAACTTGGGGAAAGTCACGCCCAGCGCACCAAAGACAAAGGTGATGGCGGCCGTGGCGATAAAGGCGGTGTTGATAGTGGGCAGGTCATAGTTGGCAAGGCCAAACGACGCGGTCAGGCCAAAGGTGCTCGCAAAGATCACGTAACCCACGAGCGACAGGCCCACGGACTGCTTGCCCGCAGCAGCCGACATCATGACGATACCGACAATAGTCAGGATAAACGAGCCAAAGACCAGCGGCAAAGCGGCGCCGCTCATCATCATGCGGGCAAACGCCATGGTGCTCGTAAAGTAAGCACCGGCGCCCATGGCGCAAAAGCCCAAGAAGATGAGAGCAGACATGGCGAGATTGTACGCGCGCGGCGACATCTCCTTGGCGCGACTTGCGCCGGTCTCGATGGGGCCGTTCTGATAGCCCTGGATATCGTTCATACTTCGTCCTTTCAAAAAGCGCACGACAGCGCCGTAGGTGACAAGATTCCTGCCATTGTACCCGAATGCCGCACGTCCTTACCTACGGCGCTCGCCCTCAAGCGTACGATCAAAGGCCCAGACCCACCAACGCATCACGTGCGCCTGCGAGCCGTCCGCCCGCTCGCGCGTCTGGTCCTCCAGATACAACTCGGTCGCGTGCCCGCCAAAACGCACCTTATATGTTGCCGTACGGATGCCGTGGACCATCAGGCCAAACCCAGTGGTCGAGATAATTTCGTCGATCGTAAAACAACGGCCGTCGACCCAGCAGACGGTGACCGGCACGACCTGTCCGCCCGCGAGGATGCGAGCCACGACGTCCACATACTGCTTGTGCACGCGCCGAGTTTTGCCGTCTGTCTGTCGATATTCCATGCCCTCTATTATCGAACGCATGTTTGCATGTTGTAAAGCGAACAGACTGTGGTTTTGGGGTGTTGGGGCGCGCACGCGTGTCCTCATGGCGTGTTAGCAAAAAGAATACCCGCGGTCAACAGGGCTAATATTCAATTTTAGTGCCAAAAAATTCACTTCTCCCATCAGAACTCGGTAAAGAAACCCACAGGAGGTGATACGATTTATCATGTTTTTGTAACGTGTCTGCAAACTTCGAGAAAGCCCATATATGGACGTAACGTTCTCAACCTTCCTCGGCCAAATTGTGTCGAACCCAGTCCTTGCCGTCACCGTGATTCTCGCGCTCGGCGCCATCTTCGTCAACGGATGGACCGACGCGCCCAACGCCATCGCGACCTGCGTCACTACGCGTTGCATGCCCGCCCGCGCCGCCATTCTCATGAGCGCCGCATTCAACTTCTTGGGCGTGCTCATCATGACGCACTTTAACGCGAGCGTCGCCAACACCATCTCACATATCGTCGACTTTGGCGGAAACAGCACCATGGCGCTTGCCTGTCTGTGCGCGGCGCTGTTCTCCATCGTCGTCTACGGTGCCACGGCATCGCGTTTTGGTATCCCCACCTCCCAAAGCCACAGCCTTATCGCCGGCCTGACCGGTGCCGCTATCGCCCTCGGCGGCGCGAACAGCGTCAACGTCCACGAGTGGATGAAGGTCATCTACGGCCTGGCGCTCTCCATCGGCCTGGGCTTTGTCATGGGCTGGATCCTGTGCAAACTCGTCTCGATTCTGTTTGCCGCCGCCAATAGGCGACGTGCCAATGTCTTCTTTAAATACGCTCAGATCGCGAGTGCCGCGGCCATGAGCTTTATGCACGGCGCGCAGGATGGACAGAAGTTCATCGGCGTGCTCTTTTTAGGTGTCGCCTTCGCCAACGGCCAGACGAGCGTCGGCGATGCCGGCATTCCCATCTGGATTATGCTGCTGTGCTCGGCCACCATGGGTATCGGCACCAGCGTGGGCGGCGAGCGCATCATCAAGTCCGTCGGCCAGAGCATGGTCAAGCTCGAGAAGTATCAGGGCTTCTCCGCCGACCTCGCAGGCGCCGCGAATCTGCTGCTTGCCACCCTTACCGGTATCCCCGTGTCCTCCACCCACATCAAGACCTGCGCCATCATGGGCGTCGGCGCCGTCAAGCGCCTTTCGGCCATCAACTTCGGCGTGGTCAAGGACATGATGTTCACCTGGTTCTTCACCTTCCCCGCCTGCGGACTCATCAGCTTTGTCATGGCCAAGCTGTTCATGATGTTCATCTAGTCAAACCGAGCGTCCATCCGGACCGTTATACTTCGCCCACCCGTCTTCGCCTCGAAAGGACCCACTCATGGCAAAGAAACCCGATTCGTTCTACTTTGACAACTACGTCGCCTGCGCCGACCTTGCCGTCCAGGCTGCCGAGCTGCTTACCCAGATTTTCGAGAACTTCGATCCCGCGAAGATTCACGATATGCTCGACAAGATGCATGCGATTGAGCATGCGGCCGATAAGAAGCACCATGAGCTTGAGGACGCCCTGCTCACGGCCTTTATCACCCCGCTTGAGCGCGAGGACCTGGACCTGATGAGCTGCTCGCTCGACACCGTGCTCGACCGTATCGAGGGCGTCGTGCAGCGCGTCTACTTCACCAACATCCAGAGCATCCATCCCGATGCCATCGTGATCGCCCACAAGGTGACCGACGCCTGCCGCGCCATGAAGGACCTGATGGTCGAGCTTCCCAACTACCGCAAGTCCAAGACCCTGCGCGAACTCGTCATCCAGATCAACACGATCGAGTCCGAGGCCGACGAGCTCTACATCAATGCTATGCGCAACCTGCATGTCAACGGCAAGGACCCGCTCGAGGTTATCGCCTGGCGTGACGCCTACGCGTTCCTGGAGTACTGCGCCGACTGCTGTGAAAATGTGGCCGATGTCGTGGATTCGATTGTCATGAAGAACAGTTAATTGGGGGTACGTGTCCCGGCGGCGAAGGGCCGGCCACGGTTTGCTTTCTCACTCCGGCTGCTTTGCAGAGTCGTTCGAAAGTAAACCGTGGCCGGCCCTTCGCCTTACGTATCACCATTGGAACTTTGGCTGATAGCTTTAGCGCAATGGGGGTTTGGCTGAAGGGACCTTTGGTACCCGTTCGGACACTTTGGCCCTTGATGAGCGCTTGGCTGATTGCTGCTTTGGGTACTCTTTGGGTTACCTTGGATTTGTTTGATTTTTAATTGTTGGAGGGCTTGTATGTCTTATTTGGATCTGGCTCGGTCTCGGTATTCTTGTCGCGAGTTTGAGGACCGTTCTGTTGGGCGGTCGGTGGTGGATGCCATTGTTGAGGCGGGGCGCATTGCTCCTTCTGCTTGTAATAATCATCCAACCCGTGTGATGGTGCTTGATACTCCGGAGCTGTTGGAAAAGGCCACTGCTTGTCAGCCTCGGTTTGCTCGTGATGGGTCTATCTTTGGGGCTCCGCTTATCTTCCTTATCTGCAGCGTTACCGATGACGCCTGGGTGCGCCCGTATGACCAGATGAACTCCAGTGCCATCGACACCTCGATCGTCTGCGATCAGATGATGATGGAGGCCGAGGAGCAGGGCCTGGGTACGTGCTGGGTGTGCCATTTTAAGCCCGAGGTGGCCTGTGAGCAGTTCAGCCTGCCCGAGGGCATCTATCCCTATCACATGCTCGTCTGCGGCTATCCTGCCGACCATATCGCCGATCCCGAGCATCGCGAGGCCCGCACCATTCCCCTCCCCGACTTCCTCCTCAAGTAGATTTTTGGGACAGGCCTTTAAATCCACCTTTGACCACGTGCCGTTCGCCGAGTTCTGTGCCCTCAAAGGCAGGACTCGGCGTTTTGTTTTGCAGACTGCATGCAGCCACAAAAAAGGACCCGCAAGCTGCGGGCCCTTTCTAGGCGCTAAATGATAGCTGGATATTAGTCCAGGTCGTCGGCGGCGAAGTTGTCGATCGGTGCGAAGGGATCGGCAACGGGGATAACCGGCTCGGCGACGGGCAGCGGCTCGGCAGCAGGAACGGTCACAGCCGGAGAAGCGGCGGAACCGACCGGCGTGGAAGCCATGAGATCGGACGGGAAGGAGTTCTGAGCATCGTCCATGAAGTGCTGGATGAGCTTGAGGTACTCGGCCTTGAACTCCTCGCGGGAAGCCTTAAGACGGTCGATCTCCTCAAGCTCGGCCTGCTTCTCGGTCAGGGCCTGGCGGATGACCTCGCGGGCCTTGGCGTCGGCCTCGTTGCGGATGCGGTCAGCGTTCTCGTTGGCGTCGTTGACAATGCCCTCGGCGGTCTGCTGGGCAGCAATCAGGGCAGCGGAAATCTGACGCTCCTGAGCGGAGAAGTCGGGTGCAGGAGCGGCCACGGGGGCGGCGGGAACGGCCTGTGCGGCAGCATCCTGAGCCTGAGCAAGCTGGGCCTGCGTATCGGCAAGCTGCTGCTCGGTAGCAGTCAGACGACCCTTAAGATCGACGATCTTGGCGAGCATGGCGTCGACCTCAGAGGACAGGGTCTCCAGGAAGACGTCGACCTCGGCGGGATCGTAGCCGCGCTTGGCCTCAGAGAAGGTCTGAGCCTGAATGTCAGCAGGGGTAATAGCCATAACAAGTTCTCCTTTATCTTCGCCTTGGCGCCGTGCGCCCGACGTGAGTTACTAAGCCAGTTTTATATGAGTATACCTATAAGAAGTTGCAGAACCAGCTTCTGCACCAACTGCAACGCAATAATCGCAACGACCGGTGAAAAATCGACGCCGCCCATGGGCGGGATAAACCGGCGGAACAAATTGAGCCACGGGCCGCACACGCTATCGAGAACAGCGGCGATATCCTGTAGCAATCCACCCTGCTTCATGGGAATCCACGTCATAAGGCAGTAGACCACGATGAGCGTGGAGTAAAAGTTGAACAGCGTATTGACCAGCTGGACAATGGTGTAGATGTTGATGAGAATCTCCTCGTCTTGTCTTTACTTAAGGTAGCCGTCGGCACGGAGCTTTTTGAGGTCCGAATCCTTGACCTCGCAACCGGCGGGCAGCACCATAAACACGCGATCGCCCACCTCTTTGACTGTGGCGCCCAGGCCGCAGGCAAAGCCGTAAGAGAAGTCCAGGACGCGCTTGGCGACCTCGGTACGAACGCCCACAAAAATCAGCGCGACAGGCTGCTTGGTGCGCACGCGACGCACGACGGTCTCTACGTCGTCATAGCTCTCGGGGCGCAGGACATAGGCCGGCAGCTGCGGCGTAGCGTTGATGATGTTGCTCGCATACGCCGAGGCATCGCTCGGTGAGGGAGCAGGTGCGGGGGCAGCAGCGCGGGCACGTGTACTCTCGGCGTAGCTCGACGGCGTGTCGTAGGCACCGGGACGATAACCGCCCGCAACCGTCTCCTGCGAGCGCGATGGCGGGTTGTAGGTCGTAGCGTGGCGAGAATCGTCACCGACCAGCTGGCCGGAGCGCGTGTATACGGCCACCGACTCGGCCTCGCCGCGGCGCGTCTGACCCAACAGGCCGTTGCTCGGCTCATCCTGGGTGTAGAAGCCCTCGCCCGAGGCACCGCTGTAACCGTTGTTCTGGTAGCCGTCGTCATAGCCATCATCGTAGCCGTAGTCGTCGTCCTGACCATAACCCTGGTCGTAACCCTGCTGGCCGCCCAGGTGCATCTTATTTTTAATCTCGTCAAGGAAACCCATGGTTGTGTCCTCTCGCGGTTTAGTGCAGGCGCTCTGATAATCAGTGCGCACTTCAGAGCCTTATTTTACTGCAAACTCCGGGCTAAATACTACCCTGCCCAGGCGAACGAGCGTAGAGCCTTCCTCAAGGGCAGGCTCAAAGTCCTCGCTCATGCCGCAGGAAAGTTCGGGCAGGCTCAGATCGGAGTGCGTCGCCTCAAGCTCATCCCTTAGTTCGCGAAGTCCGGCAAAAGTGCGGCGCGCCACATTCTTATTCCCCCGGGGCGCCATAGTCATAAGGCCCTGCACACAAATTCCCTCAAGCTCCGCAAGCTCACCTGCGGCGTCTCGGACCTCGTCGGGCGAAAAGCCGCCCTTGGACTCCTCGCCGCTCACATTGACCTCGATCAGCACGCGCTGGGGGCCGGAGAGCTCGCCCGCCTCAATCTTGCGGACCGCACGGCTCGAGATGGCCTGAGCCAAATGCAGCGAGCTTACCGAATGAATCAGCTCGGCCGAGCCCAGAACCGCATTGATCTTGTTGGTCTGCAGGTTGCCGATCATATCGAAGCGCACCTCGGGTAGCTCCGGATGCTCTACGAGGCCCGCAAGCTTGCGAACGAGCTCCTGCGGGCGGTTCTCGGCAAAATGGCGATACCCCGCCTGAATAGCGGCAACGGTCTCATCGACGCCAACAGTCTTGGAGACGGCAATCAGGCGCGCGGCATCGTGGGGACGGCCCGCGCGATCGAGTGCTGCATAAAAACGTTCGAGAATCTGCTCGCGGCGAGCGCGTATCAAGTCCAAATAGTTATCCATTGCCAATCGCCTCCGCAGACAGCCAAACAAGTAGTCCCATGCTAACGCAAGAGCGCGGCCTCGCATGTGCAAGGCCGCGCTCACTTAGGTATTTACAATCTTTCGACGAACGGGGCCGCCCTACTCCTCGTCGTCCTCGGCGTCGTCCTCGTCCTCGAGGTGCTCGAGCAGGTAGCGGAGACCCTCGCTCACCTCGTTAGCGGGCACTTTGGCAACATAGTGTGCATCGACGGCAGGCCTCATGATGACACCCTCGCCCGAAGGCACGCGCATGCTCTCAAGCTCATCCTCGTCCGTACGGGCGATATCGCCGGCAGTCATACGCTGTCCGGTCAAAAGGAAGGTCAGACGGCAGGCGGCATCGATCGAAATCGAGGCGATACGATCGAGGTAGCGCGAGACCATGATGGCGCGGCGCAGGTCGTCATAGTTGCTGTCGTCGTCCATAAAATCGCCCGTGTCCATGCGGTTAAAGGTGCGGAAGAACTTCTCGTACGCCGCATGCACCGGCTCGTCCTCGCCGGCCAGGTTGCAGATGATGGACATGTCGTTGGTGACGAGCGCAGAAAGTGACGAACCCAGCACCTGGTAAACAGCCTCGGCCTCGGCCTCGACCGTAGCGACGAGTTCCTGGGGCAGCGAGATGTCGGCCTTGACCATGTGACGCGTGGCGCGGCAGATCTGGCGAACCTTATCGGTCATGCGCTGCAGGTTAAAGTCGACGTAGATGATCGTCTGCAGCAAGCGGAAGTCGGAGGCGACCGGCGACTGCGTAGCGATCAGGTTGTAGCACACGGCCTCCAAGTTGGCGCAGCGCGCATCGATCGAGAGCGTGCGCTTCTTGGTCTTGGTGGCGAGCTTGCGATCGTCGGTCACATAGGCCTTCACGGCGTCGTGAAGCGCCAGGTCTACAGCCTCGTAGATGCTCAGCATCTCGTGACGGGCTTCGATGAGCTGACGGGAAAACAGTTTGCGCATGGTTCACTCCAATCAGTTGGGTGCGGTCATGCCGCCCGCACAGTGAATACGCACCGGACCAGGTCCGATCGGCTTGGGACTAGTCGCACCGATCAGCCAAAGCGGCCGGTGATATAGTCTTCCGTCCGTGAATCCACCGGGCTGGTGAAGATCGCGTCGGTTTGACCATACTCGATGAGCGTGGCGGGCTCGCCGGCAACTTCCTGCAAGAAAAATGCGGTGTAGTCGCTAATACGAGCGGCCTGCTGCATAGAATGCGTGACGATGATGATCGTCATCTCGGGCGCCAGCTCGGCCATCAGATCCTCGACCTTAGAGACGGACGTGGGGTCGATGGCGGAGCAGGGCTCGTCCATCAGTAGGACATCGGGCTGCACCGCAAGCACACGCGCAATGCACAGACGCTGCTGCTGACCGCCCGAGAGCGCCAAACCGTCCTTGTTGAGCTGATTGGATACCTCTTTCCAGAGGTTGGCGCGCTTGAGCGATTCTTCCACGATGTCATCGAGGTCGCTTTTGCTAGTCACGCCCTGCAGACGAGGGCCAAAAGCGACATTCTCGTAGATGGATTTGGGGAACGGGTTGGGCTGCTGAAAAATCATGCCCACGCGGCGGCGAAGGTCGACCGGGTCGACGCCCTCGGCATAGATATCGTTGCCGTCGAGCGTCATGGTGCCCTCGACGCGGGTGCCCTCGATAAGGTCGTTCATACGGTTGATGCAGCGCAAAAACGTCGATTTGCCGCAGCCCGAAGGGCCAATGAAGGAGGTGATGGCGTTTTTGGCGATGTTGAGGTCAAGCCCCGTCAGCGCATGAAAGTCACCGTACCAAAAGTTGAAATCCTTGGCCGTAATGGCCGCTTGCTCCAACGCGGGAGCGGACTGATAAACGGACATGGGACTCCTTAACTAGCGACGCTTGCGCGACAGGAAGCGCGCAAACAGGTTGAAGGCCAAAATGATCACCATCAGCAAGAGCGCGGTGCCGTAGGCTGCGTTCATGTTGATGCCGTCGTTGGCAAGCAGGTACAGGTGAACGGTCATGGGACGACCGGAATCGAGCGGCGAAATAGGTAGATTGATGGCCTGGCCCATGGTGTAGAGCACCACGGCGGTCTCGCCGATGGCACGGCCGATGGCAAGGACGATGCCCGTGGCAATGCGGCCAAAGGCCGAAGGAAGCACGATCTTGGAGACGACCTGCCACTTGGTAGCGCCCAGGCCGTACGCGCCCCAACGGATATAGCGCGGAACGGCGCGAATGGCTTCTTCGGTGGTGCGCATGACGATGGGAAGCATCAAGAGCGCGAGCGCCAGAGCGGCCGAGACCATCGAAAGGCCCAGGCCCATAGCCTCGACAAACAAGGCGTAGCCAAACAGGCCCATAACGATGGAGGGCACCGAGGCCAAAGCGTCAGCAGCGTAGCGAATGAGCTCGACGACCTTGCCCTGCTTGGCGTACTCGGCCAGATAGACGGCTGCCAGCACAGCGATCGGCGTGCAGATAAGCATGGCGAGCGCCGTCACGTAGACGGTCGAGACGATCGTGGGCCAAATTCCGCCCTCGGCGTTGACGCCCTGGGGCCAACCGAAGATAAAGTCGAGCGAGATGTGTGGCAGGCCGTTGATGACCACGTAGGCGATGATAGCGACCAGCACCAGCGTGGTGATGTAGGCAGCGGCACGAAACACGCCAAGCATGATCTTGTTGGACAGGTCCTTGTTGATGCGGCCCTTCTTGCCGTGGGAAAGGGCACGCTTGATGCGCTCGCGCGACGAGGTCGTATCGACCGTCGTGTCAACGGAATCGAACATAGCCTACCCCCTCTTCTTCTTGGAAATCAGACGAACGATACCCACCAGCGTGGCGGAGATGATAAACAGGACCACACCCATGCCGAACAGCGCCGAGCGGTGCAGACCCGAGGAATAGCTCATGTCGAGCGCAATCTGGCTCGTGAGCGTCGAGATGGGGCTCGCAATGCTGTCGGGAATAACCGGGGCGTTACCTACGACCATGAGCACGGCCATGGTCTCGCCGATGGCACGGCCCATACCCAGCACGATGGCATCAACGATACCCAGCTTCGCGGCAGGTAGCACGACCTTATAGATGGTCTGCCACTTTGTGGCGCCCATGGCATACGATGCCTCGCGAATGCCCATGGGAATGGAATTGAGAGCATCGATGGTAAGCGTGGTGATGGTAGGGACGATCATGATGGCGAGCACAAACCACGCCGTCAGCGCACCAAAACCAAGGCCGCCGGTCAGTTGTGCGATAAACGGGCGGATGATGATCATGCCAAAGAAGCCGTAGATGATGGAGGGTATGCCCGCCAGCAGGTCAACGGCGGGGCTGATGAGCTTGCGCACGCGCTTGCTGGCAATCTCGACCAGGTAAACGGCCGTACCCACGCCCAGCGGCACGCCCATGGCGAGCGCACCGACGGTCACCAGACCCGAGCCAGCAAGCAGCGACAAGATGCCGTAGTGGCCCTCGGAAGGCGCCCACGTAAAGCTAAAGAAGTCAGCCAGACCGATGTCAGTAAAGACGGGCAGCGCCGAGTACGTGGTAAAGACAAAAATCAGGATGACGGTAACGACCGCCAAGAACGCGCAGGCAAAGAAGATCCACTGCAGCGCCTTCTCCTTGATATAGGTACTGCGCGATACGAGCGCCAGCTCGCGCTTCTTGGGCGTCTGAACATTCTGCTCAGTCTGGGAGTTTTCCTGTGCTTCCATGCTACTCACTCCCCTTCTCGTCGTTGGTGACGGGAATAAAGCCCGCCTCGCGAATCTGCTTGTCCATCTTTTCGGACGTCACATAGTCGATGTAATCCTGCGCCTGCTGCGAAGGCACACCCTTCACAAAGAAGTAAAGGTCGCGCGAGATGGGATAGCCGCCACTCGCGACCGTCTTCTCGGACGCCTCAACATGATTGACCGAGACGGCCTTGACCGAGGTCTTGGCGTTGAGGCTATCGACGAAGCCCAGCGAAATGTAGCCGATGGCCCCACGCGAACGAGATACCACGTCGCGCACCTGGCCCGTACCCGAAAGAACGGCCGAGCGGCGATCGAACGGCGTGCCATCCATCACGATGGTACGGAAGGCCTCGCGCGTACCGGACGCCTCGTCTCGGTTGATGACCTGAATCCTCAGGTCCTCGCCACCGACTTCTTTCCAGTTGGTGATCTTGCCGGCGTAAATATCGCGGAGCTGCTCGGTCGAGAGGTTATCGACCGGGTTATCGTCGTTCACGATGACCGCGATACCGTCGTGGGCAATGACGATGGGAGTCAGGCCCAAATCCTGTTCGTCGGCATTGAGTCCACGGGAGGAGCTGGCGATATCGGCCGTGCCGGCGCTGACGGCCTCGATCCCAGCGGAAGAACCCAAACCGGAAACGAGCACGTCGATGCCGGTCTCCTCCTTAAAGCCCTCGGCCGCAATCTCGGCGATAGGAAGGCAGGTCGTGGAGCCGGCCACGGTAATGGAAGAGGTAGAAGATCCCGAAGAACAGGCGCACAGCGTAAGCGTAAGCACAGCGGCGCTCAGGACCGATACGATCTTTCTCATAGCATCACGCCGATTGCAGCATGGCGCCCACAGGTGCCGTCCTCGTTACGGTAGGAATAAAAGCGGTCGTTCTGACGCACGGTCGAAAGCTGGGTATCCACGATATCATCCGCGTCGACACCGACATCTACCAGCGCCTCGCGAATGGCAGCGGAAAGATCGAGCATGCGAGAGGTACTCGCATCGATGCAAGAGAACTCGGCGGCAAAGCGATCCATGAGTTCCTGGGATACCTCATATTCGTCACCCAAGATATGGGGGCCGATATAGGCGGAAACGTCGCCCGCATCGCAGCCGGCAGCATCGCAAAGCGCCTGGCACGCCTTGGCAGAAATACGTGCAATCGTGCCCTTCCAACCGGAGTGCACCACGGCAAATCCGCCAGGGGCCACCAGCACCACGGGAACGCAGTCGGCAAAGCAGAGCAGCACGGGCACGTTATGCGCCGTACAGACGATGGCATCGCAGCCCGCGGCAATCTGCTCGCGGACGTCCTCAAGGTCATCGGCGCCGTTCGAGGTCACCGCAACGATATGATCACCATGGACCTGATTGGGAACGAGCAGGTTGTGCTCGCACTCGGCGGCACCCATAGCCTCGAGCGCACGACGACGATTTTCTTGAACAGCAAAGGGGTCATCGCCAACATGCGAGCCCAAGTTGAGTGAGGAGTACACATCTTCGGAAACGCCACCGGCGCGCTCGGTGAAGGCAAAGCGAACATCGGATGTCGCGCCCTCCACCAACGTAACTCCATCATGGTCGACACGCGAAACTTTGTCCGCACGTGCTGCCATACTAAAGCCTCCTAATAACACAAGTACCGCGGCATCGCCGCTACAGCCCGCGTTTATACGGCTGTCATACTTCTCTAAAAGGATACCTGCTGCGCTGGAGGCAATCGTAAAGGGAACGTAAAGAGATTGGAGGTTCTAGTTTACAAAGTCGAAATAAAAAGGGCGCGTCCATACGGACACGCCCCCGTGAGCAACAATGCAAAGAACGACTTAGAAGCTACCGCGCTTCAGGAAGTCGGGAAGCTCGAACTGATCGTTGCCGAAGTTAGGAAGCTCGGTGCCACCGACGTTGCGGGTCGGAGCGGCCTGAGCCGGGCTGGTGGCCGGAGCGGTGCGCTGCGGCTCAGCGGAGGCAGCGGCCTTGCTCTGAGACTGCTGAGCAGCAAAGAGCTCGTCCTGACGGTTGACGTTGGAGTCGGAGAAGCCCGTAGCGATGACGGTGATACGCACCTGATCGCCCAGGGACTCGTCGACAACGGTACCGAAGATGATGTTGGCCTCGGGGTCGACGGCGTTGGCGACAACGTCGGCGGCGTCGCTGATCTCCTGGATGCCCAGGTCCTTGGAACCGGCGATGGAGAGCAGCACGCGCGTGGCGCCATCGATGGAGCTCTCGAGCAGCGGGCTGGAGATGGCCTGCTGGGCAGCGTCGACGGCACGGGTGTCCCCAGAAGAGGTACCGATACCCATCATGGCGGTACCGGCCTGCTTCATGATGGTCTTAACATCGGCGAAGTCCAGGTTGATGATACCGGGGACGGTGATGAGGTCGGTGATGCCCTGGGTGCCCTGGGAAAGGACGCCATCGGCAATCGCGAAGGCCTCGAGCATGGTGGTCTTCTTCTCGGCGATGTCGAGCAGCTTATCGTTAGGGATGACGATCATGGTGTCGACGCAATCGGAGAGGGTCTTAATGCCCTCCTCGGCGCTCTTCTTGCGCTTGCGGCCCTCGAAGGTGAAGGGCTTGGTCACGACGGCGACGGTCAGCGCACCGACCTCGTTCATCGCGATATCGGCAACGATGGGAGCAGCGCCGGTACCGGTGCCACCGCCCTCGCCGCAGGTGATGAACACCATGTCGGCGCCAGCGAGCGCCTCGGCAATGTCGTCGCGGGACTCATCGGCAGCCTTGCGGCCAACCTCGGGGTTGGCGCCGGCGCCCAGGCCGCGGGTAAGGTCGGTGCCGATGTGCACCTTGATATCGGCATCAGAGATCGCGAGTGCCTGAGCATCGGTGTTGATGGCAACAAACTCGACGCCGCGGATGCCCTCTTCGATCATTCGATTGACCGCGTTGGTACCGCCGCCGCCGACGCCGACCACCTTAATGACGGCAAGGTAGTTGTTGATCTCTGTCTCGTGCATGTCGGTCCTCCGAACAAAGGTTATAGCCATAGCATGGGTCGACCCCTGCGCACATTAACCTTCAGGTTGAAAGTAAATGCAAAGGTAAACCGTATTATGGTTGCACATTATGAACGTATCAGTCAAATAATTGACCGTGAAAACCAAACAAACCAGATAAACGGCGTGGTATGGCCCCTCAACAAAGCATCAACCAGCGCTACGAGGTCGGAGCATTCCTAAATGTGTAGTTACCCGGAGAGCGCACATTGATATACGTTACGCCCTCTACCTGCGAAAGCAACTTGGTGACTACGCGTTCCTTCTTGACGATATCGTCCGAATCGCCCAGCGACACTTCAATGCCGTTATTGAGGTTTGCCGAGATGGCTTCGACCGAAGGCGTGGAAATATCCTTGACTTGTCCCAAGAACTCGCTCGAAAAACCACGCACATAATCCAACCCAGCCTTAACGGCCTTGGAGCTCACTGCCTGGCCGGAAACCGGAGCGACATCCGCCGAGACATCAGTCAACAACACCGCGCCATAGTGCTTAGCGAGCGCCAGTGCGGCATCAATGCCGGTCAGGGTATTTGAGCCCTGCCCTGTCGTGATGACGTTGCCCTGGTCGTCAACTTCGACCGACGTCGACAGCGGGGCGATCCAGGTGTCATCATCCCCGATGGCCCAGGCAAGGTCATCGGAGCTGATATAGGCAATTGCAATGACCTTGCGCTCCATCGGCGTAATGATGAGCGTATGCGGGAACTGACGCTGGACATCCACGCCCGAGACCCACGGGTTCTGCTTGAGATCCTCGGTAATCTGGTCGGGATCGACGTTAAAAAGCGACGTTCCCTCGGGCAAATCGATCAGCTGGATAGCATCGTGCTTCGTCACATGCTCGCTGCCTTGAATCTGAATATCAGTGGCAGTAAACAATCCAGAGTTAATCACCACGATGGCAACGACGACGAGCACGGCCAAGGCGGCCAGAACCCCGCCCACGATTTTGCCTTTGCCTGCAACGACAGAAGCGGCGTCTGATGTTTTATTTGCCATCGCCCCAAGTGAAGACAACGGGTTTACGCCTTTTTTACCCGAAGGCTTCTTGGCGGTAGCCGGCACCGATGTCAGCGAGCGCGGTTTCGATGCGCCCAGTGTGCGACCTGGACGCGCCGCTTTAGTTCCCGTCGAGGGCTTAGGAGTTGCCATGGGGCGGGCAGGCTTGGCGCCCATAACAGACTTTGACGTCACCGAGGGACGCGAGGACTTTTTTGCAGCCGGACGATTACCGAGCTGCGAGCCGACGACCGGACGACTGGTCTGTCGAGCATGCCCGACAGGCTTAGAGTGCGCGACGGTATTGCGTTGAGGTTTGGCAGGCGCGCCGGAACGCCCTCCGGCGCGGCGGAAGGTGGGTTTCGATGCTCTAGAAGCCGAGGAATTTAACTTCCGGTCTGAGCTCGATGCCATACGCCTCCCTCACCTTTCCGTGCACATGTCTGATAACCGCGGCAACGTCATCGGCCGAGGCAGTTCCGTTATTAACGATAAAATTAGCGTGAACGGGCGAAACTTCCGCGCCGCCAATCGAAAAACCCTTTAATCCACAATCCTCGATAAGCTTGCCCACACTCGCATCGGGCGGGTTGCGAAAGACCGACCCGCAGGATGCGCGACCCATGGGCTGTGTACGCTTGCGCCTCGTCAGGCACCGCTCCATGCGCTCGCGAATGTCGGCCTTGGGCGCCGGTTTAAGTTTGAGCACGCACTCGAGGATGATCTCATTGCGGGGAAGGCTACATTCGCGGTAGCCCCAAGTGATCTCGGACCCCGCATAATGCTTGATACCGGATACCGGGTCAAACGTTACGACATCCTCAACCAGCGAGCCAATCCATTCGGTCCGTGTGCCGGCATTCATAGATATCGCACCGCCGACCGACCCGGGGATGCCAACGGCAAACTCAAGGCCCGAGAGGCTACGCGACAGGGCATCGTTGACCAGGCGCGCAAACATCACGCCCGCACCGACCGTCAGCGTACAACCGTCATCGGCAACAACCGTGCGCTGAAACTCACGTCCGAGCGAAATGACGGCACCGCGATAACCGCCATCGGCAACCAGCAGATTGGAGCCCTTGCCGACGATGACCCACGGCACCTGCTCGCGATCGAGCACCGCCACGGCGCGGCGGAGGGCATGATAGCTATGGCACGTCACAAAGAGGTCGGCCTTGCCGCCGATACGATAGCTCGTATGACGCGCAAGGCGCTCGTCCTCGATCACATCCGTGTCGATCATGCCCGAGAGCGCCATGACGGCGTTAAACAGACCCATTAGACTTAAGCGTCTTTCTTGGCAGTCAGATACTCGATAAACTCGGGACCGACGGTCGTAACGTCACCGGCACCCATTGTGAGCAGCAGGTCGCCCTCGCCCACCATCTGCTCGAGCTCCTGATTAAGCTCAAGACGGCTGGAGCAATACACGACCTCCTTACCAGGATGCTTGGCGCGCACGGTATCGGCGAGCATCTTAGAGGTGACACCCGGAATGGGCATCTCGCCAGCCGAGAACACATCAATCAGCAGCAGTTTATCGGCATTGGAAAATGCATCGGCAAAGTCGTCGCACAGGGCCTGCAGGCGCGAATAGCGGTGCGGCTGGAACACGACGTCGACGTGCTTGTAGCCCAGCGACGAAGCGGCAGCAAGCGTCGCCTTGATCTCGGTGGGGTGATGGCCGTAATCATCGACCACGGTGATGCCATCGATATCGCCCACGTGGGTAAAGCGACGACGGACGCCCTCAAAGCTCGAAAGCGCCTTGGCGGCGGCGTCGATGTCAAGGCCCAGGACATGGGCGACGGTGAGTACCGCCGTGGCGTTGAGCATGTTGTGGCGACCGGGATTGCTCTTGATCTCCACGGCATGCTCAGTGCCGTCCTCAAAGCGAACGATAAAGTCGCTCTGGATGCCCTTGACATCCGGGTGCATGCAGACGATGTCGTTGCCCTCGGCAAAGCCGTAGGAAAGCACGTGACGACCCGTCGACTTGGCGAGCTCGACCAGATGCGGGTCCTCACCGCAGACGATGACGGTGCCGTCCTCGCCCACCAGGCTCATGAATTTGGCGAAAGTTGCCTCGATCTCCTCGATACCCGAGTAGTGATCGAGGTGGTCGGCCTCGACGTTGGTCACAATGACCACGTTGGGGTTCAGGAACAGGAAGGAGCTGTCGGACTCGTCGGCCTCGGCGACAAAGTAGTCGCCCGAGCCGTTCTTGCCGTTCGTGTCATAGCCCTCGACGATGCCACCGATCAAGAAGCTCGGATCCAGACCCATGCGGTCGAGCATGGTGGCGCACATCGAAGACGTGGTGGTCTTGCCATGCGTGCCGGCAACAGCGACGGTGGTGTAGCCGTGGCCCAAAGCAGAGAGCATCTTAGCACGGGGCCACACGGGAATACCAAGCTCGCGAGCGCGCACGAGTTCAGGGTTGGACTCCGGAATAGCGGTGGAGACAACAACCACGTCGGGCTTGACCTCGTCGATCGTGGCGGCCTCATGGCCCACATGCACCCTCACACCAGCGCGGGTAAGCTGGCGGATATAACGTGACGTCTTAAGGTCGGAGCCGGTAACGGCATAACCGCGCTCGTGCAGAACGAGGGCGATGCCGCTCATGCCGGCGCCGCCGATACCGATAAAGTGGGCGCTCTTAAACTCGGGCGCGGAGGTTGCAGTCTGGGAATCAGCCATGTGCTCGTGTACTCCTTGCGTAAACACTGCCTGTAATCCGTTAACTGTACCGCACCTACCGCATCAGCGCGAGGGCGACCGACGATATCCCGTCTAACTAACGCAAACCCTCTACCGCATCCGCCAGAAGAGCGGCGGCCCTATCCTGGGCCAGACCACGCGCCGCCTGACGCATGGCGTCGCGCGCCGCCGCGTCATCGACCAGGTGCAGCAGTTCATCGGCAAAGGCAGAACCGTCGATATCGGCATCGGCGCAGAGCACGCCGGCCCCAGCGTCGACCAGATAACGGGCATTGGTGGTTTGGTGGTCGGCCGTCGCATGCGGGTACGGCACGAGCACCGAAGGCACGGCGAGTGCAGCGATCTCGGCCACGCTCGATGCGCCCGAACGCGAGAGCACCAAATCGGCAGCAGCCAGCATATCGCCCATGTTGTCGATGTAAGGCTGGACGCGGTAACGCTTCGCCTCCTCGGGCGTCAGCGCCAAAGCGCGCTCGGTCTCCTCAAAGCCGTCGGCACCCGTCGAATGCAACACATAGAGGTTCTTGCGCGAAAGCAGCTCGTTTTTGAGCGAAGCCACACGCTCGTTGAGGTGCTGGGCGCCAAGTGAACCGCCAAAGACGAGCAGCAGCGTAGCGTCCTCGGGAACGCCAAGTGCCTTGCGGCCGCGAGCGCGATCGCCCTCGATCACCGAGCGACGTACGGGGTTGCCGGTCATGAGCACGTGGTCAGGGTCACCTTCGCGCTCAAAGACCGAACGCGCTGCCGGCACCGAGATGCACACGCGGGCGGCGTGGGAGTTCATCATCTTGTTGGCCAGGCCCGGAACAGAGTTCTGCTCATGCAGCAGATACGGAACGCCCGCGCCCTTGCACCACCCCAGCAGCGGAACCTCGACATAGGCACCAAAACCAATGGCGGCATCGGGCTTGCCGACCTTTGAGAAATGACTGGCGAGCGCACGCTTGGCTTTGTTGACACGCCACAGCGAGGTCAGCGCCGTCCAAGGACGGGAGCGGTCGAAGCCCGTGACCGTAATGGGCACAAAATCAAACCCAGCCTCGGGGACCAGACGACCCTCGAGCTTGCGCGACTGGCCCACGAACACAACGTGGTGGCCACGGTCACGCAGCTCTTCGGCCAAGGCGAGCGCGGGGTTGATGTGCCCGGCCGTGCCGCCGGCTGCAATAGCAACGGTCATTTTATCGGTCATGGTAGTCCCTTCGTACACGCGGTCCCTGGTCGTCGGTACGCAGACGCGCCGACGGGTCCGAGTTCAAATCGATTCGATTATATCCGCCGCCCGCGTTGCGAGGGCTGGGGCGCTGAGGACGACCTTGCGGCGCCGTTCGCTGACGCGGGCGGGCTGCCGGCTCGGTCGCAGAGCCATCCAGGACGGTAAAACCGTTACGCGAAGATCGCTCGCCGCGCACGTGGGGCACGCCGGCGGTACTCTCATCCATAACGGCAAAGCTCTCGCGGCGACGGTCGTACTCATCGCGACGGGCGCTCTCGTACGAAACGCGCAGGATCAACCCGGCAAGCATAAGCGACACAATAATCGACGAACCGCCGTAGCTAATAAACGGCAACGGTTTGCCCGTCATGGGAAACACGTTGAGGATGCCAAGCGCATTAATCAAAAACTGCACCGCGAGAATGACCGCGGAGCCAGACGCCATAAGCGCGCCCCGACGATCGGTCGCCTGCTCGGCAATGCGAAACGCCGAGTAGACCAGCATCGCAAACACCAAGAAGAACAGCACGGTTCCGACAAAACCGACTTCCTCGCCAATGATGGCCAGGATGTAGTCATTGTGCGCCTCGGGCAGATACGAGTACTTCATGGTTGAGTTGCCGATGCCACGGCCGAACAGACCGCCCGAAGCAAAGGCCATGATGGCAAGCGTGGCCTGATAGCCGTCACCATACTCGTCGGCCCAAGGGTTCAAGGCAACCTGAATACGCACCATACGGTACGGCTCTGCAACAAGCGCAATCACGATCACGAGAATGCCGAAGATTAGCACGCCGATGATAAATCTGGGGTCGAGACCCGCAAACAACGCCATGCACATGAGGGTCAACAGGATGATCAGGACAGTACCGAAATCGGGCTGGATAAAGATCAGAAAGAGCGAAATGCCCAAGTAGATGCCCATCTTGCGAAGGAATTCGTTGATGTTGCCACCGGGCGAAAAGAAACGATCAAGCATGATGGCCGAATACGCAATGGCAAATGGCTTTAAAAACTCGGAAGGCTGGAACTGAATACCGGCGATGTTGAGCCAGCGCGTGGCGCCACGGCTGCCGCTGCCCACCAAGAACA
The DNA here is from genome assembly GCA_018367075.1 of Collinsella sp. GTDB lineage: Bacteria > Actinomycetota > Coriobacteriia > Coriobacteriales > Coriobacteriaceae > Collinsella. The sequence goes on along the minus strand of JAGZGX010000007.1, from coordinate 16,889 downwards.
CCAGAAGCAGTAGCCCCATCATGCCGATGAGGAAGATCCTGAGCACGTCTTCCCCAAACCAACTGTCCGGCAAGATGCGCACGATGGCAACCATAGCCAGCACGCCAACTCCGGCAAACGCGGCTTGTCGAAACAGAAAAAACGTCGCCGAGCCATTCTCGTGCAGCGCCTCGACCGAAGACGCCGAGTACACCATCAGCAGGCCAAAGCACACCAAGGTAAACAGGCAGGCCATGAATATCAAACGGGGGCGCATGATACGGGCGGGAACGCCGGCAATATAGCGTTCGCTAAACGTCTGCCCGCCGCGACCGGAACGCGGTGTGCTGCGCCGCGAGGAAGCACGGTCCGAGTCGGGCCTCCTCATACCTTGTCGGGGGCTCTCCTCTCTCACCGGCAACCCCTATTCCATTTGCGATTTCGCCGCAGCGGCAAGCTGGGCCACATAGTCCTTAAACACGCGGCCGCGCTCCTCATAGCCCGAGAACTCATCGAACGAAGAACAGGCAGGAGAAAGTAAGATCACGTCACCACGGCTCGACAGCGAACGGGCGACGTCCACGGCATCGCGCAGGTCATCCGCCTGGGCGATATCCACATCGCCATCGACATCGGCCTCGTCCATAGCGGCGGTGAAGCGCTCGCGCGCATCGCCAAAGCAGACGACCGAGCGTACGTTATCCATAACAACGCGTGCGAAGTCCGTGAGCGGCGTGCCCTTATCGTGGCCGCCGAGCAGCAAGATCACGTCGTCATCGGGAAATGCCGTCAGTGCCTTCTCGACCGCATCGGTGTTGGTCGCCTTGGAATCGTTGACGTAGCGCACGCCGTCAATCTCGCCACACGGCTCCACGCGGTGCTCGAGCGGCTGGAACGAGGCCAGACCGCGGCAGACGCCATCGACATCGGCACCGACTGCCAGGGCAGCCGTGGCAGCGCACAGGGCATTGATAACATTGTGATGGCCCGAGATCTTGAGCTCGGATGTAGCGATGAGCGGGGTCTCGACGCCCTTCAGGCGCACGATCATCTTGCCATCGCGCACAAAGGCGGCATCCTCGCCCTCAGGCTCGTCAAAGGCAACCTTGCAGATGCGACGACCCGGCGTGTAGATGTACTCATCGAACTCGTGAATGCCGGCGTCTTCGACGTCGACAACCACCAGATCGTCATCGACCATATTGGCAAACAGTTTAATCTTGGCAAGCGCGTAGTTCTTATGGCTCTTATGCCAGCCCAAGTGGTCGGGAGTGATGTTGAGCAGCACCGCCACGCGGGGGTGGAGCTCGGTGGTCGTAGCAATCTGATAGCTCGAGAGCTCGGCCACAAACCACTCGTTATGGGCTCGGCCGTCAATCTCGTTGACCGGCGGCTCGCCGATGTTGCCGACAGCTACACTGGCCTCGCCGGCAGCCTTGAGCAGATAATCAGTCAGCGACGTGGTGGTCGTCTTGCCGTTGGTGCCCGTGATGGCAATCCAGTTATCGGGTGACAGGCGATAGGCAAACTCGGGCTCACCCATAATCTGGGCGGCATGCTCGCGCCCGGCCTTAAAGAAGCCCGAGAACTCCGAGATGCCCGGGCACGTCACGCATACGTCATAGACGCCCTCGACCTGTTCGGTCCCATAGACAAACGCCGCACCAGCAGCCTCGAGCGCACGCGTGGCGTCATTGGGCTCAGAGGTGCCGCCGCCATACACGGTAACGGCGCTCACGCGCTCGGGATGCGCCAGCGCCCAGCGGGCGACATCGAGACCGGATTTGCCCTGACCCAAAACGAGCAGGCTAAAGACATCAGCAAGAGGCATGAAAGACCACTATCCCAACTGGAAGAACAGAGCAAGGCCAACGGCACCAAAGGCCGCAGCGATAATCCAAAAACGGATGACGACCTTGGTCTCGGCCCAGCCCTTCTTTTCGAAATGATGATGGATGGGCGCCATAAGGAAGACGCGCTTGTGCGTAAAGTGGAAATAGACAACCTGAATCATGACCGACAGGGTCTCAACGATAAACAGGCCGCCGATGATGAGGGAAACGACTTCGGTGTTGGTCATGATGGACGTGCAGGCAAACGCGGCGCCCAGGGCAAGCGAGCCGGTATCGCCCATAAAGATGCTCGCCGGATAGCAGTTGAACCACAGAAAGCCCAAGCAGGCACCGGCACATGCGGTGCAGAAGATGGACAGGTTCACGTCTCCGTGCAAAAACGCCATGGCAGCCATGGCGAGCATGGCAATCATGGAGGTGCCACCAGCAAGACCGTCAAGGCCATCGGTCAGGTTCACGGCATTAGAAAGACCGGCGATCATCAGCCAGCAAAAGACAATGTAGAGCCACGGGAACGAAAGGCCGCAGATGGTGGTCGAAAGAACACCGAGGTCAATCGTCAGGCCGCCGGGAAAACGAATCTCGGGGGCGACGCCGCACCAGTTGACGGCAAGTACCGTAAAGGTGACACAGATAATGGTTAGGCCGATCATCTTGGCATGAGGCGTCAGACCGAGCGAGCGCCCATGCGTAACGGAAGTCAGGTCGTCGATCAGGCCCAGCACGCCGGTCGCCAGCGTGGCGAGCAGCACGAGCACGAGCTCGGTGGTGAGCTTGCCCATCAGCAGGCAGGTCAGCGAGATCGCGACGAGAATGACAACACCACCCATGGTGGGCGTTCCCTGCTTAACCAAATGACGCTTGGGGCCGTCGGCACGAACCTGCTGGCCGATACCCTCGACCTTGAGCAGCTTGATCCACCACGGCATGAGCAGCAGCGCAATGGCAGCGGCGATGCCAAGCCCCAAAAAAGCCTGATACGTTGGATACGAGGGATTGCCGAACATGGGCTAGCACACACCTTCCACAAAGCGGTCGAGCTCAACAAAGCGGGAACCCTTGACCAGTACAACATCATGTTTTTCAAGCGCGCCGCCCATGCGGTCGAGCACCTGCTGATAATCGGAGAACACCTGGATGCGGTCCTCGTCCATGCCCATCATGCGCGCGGCATCGGCCATAAGCTGGGCCAGCTCACCACCCACGCACGCCAGCATGTCGAGCTTCTTGGCGGCGGCATAGGCGCCCACGAGCTCATGCATGCGAGGAGCCTCATCGCCCATCTCGCCCATCTCGCCCAGGATCGCCATACGAGACCCCGTGCACGAAAGCGAGCACAGCAGATCGAGGCCAGCAGCCATGGATTCGGCACTGGCGTTATAGGAATCGTCGATGACGCGGGCACCGCTCTTGGCGCGCTTGATCTCCTGGCGGTGACCGGTGATCGTGAGGCCTCTAAAGGCAGCATCGATCTGCTCGGGCGTCACGCCCAGGCGATAGGCAACCGCGGCGGCCTTAACGGCATTAGGAACGGACTGCACGCCGGGGATGGCAAGCATGGTATCGATCGTCTCACCCTGGCCAAAATCGAGCGTAAAGACCGGACGGCCCTCGTCATCAACACGAATGTCGCGGGCACGGACCTCATCATCGTCCGAGACGCCGGCCAGCATCACGTCGATACCAGCAGGCTGGGCGAACGTATCGCGAATGAACGGCGTAAAGTCGTCCTCACCGCCCAAAACCAGCAGCGGCAAGAAGTCGCCGGCGGCGCGCATACCCTGGACAATCTCGGCCTTAGCGCGGGCGATGTTCTCGCGGCTGCCCAAAATGCCGATGTGAGAGGTGCCGATCTTGCTCACGATGGCAAAGTTGGGATTGGCGGACTGGGAAAGGCGCTCGATCTCGTGGAAATGGTTCATGCCCATCTCGAGCACCAGGACCTCGGTATCGGCCGGAGCGGAAAGCACCGTGAGCGGCATGCCGATCAGGTTATTGAAATTGCCCTTGGTGGCCCAGACACGATAGCGCTTGGCGAGCACGGCGGCGAGCACGTCCTTGGTCGTCGTCTTGCCGATGGAACCGGTAATGCCAACGACCAGGCAGCCAAGCTCCAGGCGATACGCGTGCGCCAAACGCAGCAGAAACTCCTCGGGATCATCGGTCAGCAGGATGGCGCATCCTTTGTCCTGCGCCAGCGAGACCAGCTCGGCCTCGGGCTCACGCGTCATCACGACGGCGCCGGCACCCGACTGGACGGCACGGGAAGCAAAATCATTGCCGTCGACGTTTTCACCGGGAAAGGCGACGAAAATCGTCCCTTCCTCGACCTGGCGCGAGTCGATAACGCACCCGCGGCATACCCGATCGGCTTCTCCCGTCACGGTTCGGGCCCCTGTTGCGGCCGCGAGGTTGTTGACGGCGATCTCTATCATTGCAGCTCCCCTGTAAACCTAATAATGCTATCGGCGTATTGTATCCCAGCGCCGCGCATGCGTGGTGCAGGGCATGTGAACACCCTCATATGGGACAACAAACCACGCCCCAAAGATTGTAACCCCCTACTTCGTGTGCGGGATACCCAGCACGTCGAGCGCGTTGGCCATAATGGACTGGAACGGCACCGCAGCGGCATCTGAGCCGCTCGGCGTTCCGTCGAGCGTGATATAGCACAGCACCTTGGGCGATTGTGCCGGTGCAAAGCCCATAAAGGACGACATGTAGTTCTCCTTGAGGTAGCCGCCGTTCTCGTCGGCACGTTCGGCCGTACCGGTCTTACCCGCCACGTCATAGCCGTCAACCGCGCCGCCAACGCCCGTTCCCTCGGACACGACCGTCTGCATGCACGATGTCACCTGGGATGCGGCGTCCTCAGAAATCGCGCGTTCGCCTTCGCCCCAGTCCTTCTCGTCGCCTTTGCTGGACTTATAGAAGTGCGGGGTCATCATCACGCCGCCGTTGGCGATGCCGCCCACGGCACGTGCGATCTCAATCGGCGAGACGGACAGCGCCTGTCCAAAGCTCATCGATCCCAGCGTGGCGCCGTCATACTGGTCACGCTCCTTGACGATGCCCAGGCTCTCGCCCGGAAAATCGACACCGGAGCTGTGACCGATGCCCCACTTGTCCACATAGGCGGCAAAGTCGTCGGCACCGATCTTGCGCCCCACCAGGACAAAGCCCACATTGGACGAACGGCGCATCATCTCGCGCACATCCATGGTCATGCCATAGTCGCGCTTATCGGCATCGGTAACGGTATCGTCGCCCACCTTGATGCTCGCCGGCACCTCAAACGACGTACTCGATCGCACGACGCCCAAGTCGAAGCCGGCGCCCGCCACGAGCGTCTTAAAGACCGAGCCGGGCTCGTAGGCGTCAGTGACCAGGCGCAGGTTCATATCCTCGGTCTTGGCGTTCTCCAGATCGGTCTGGTCGTAGGTCGGGTACGAGCAGGCTGCGAGAATTTCACCGGTCGTGGGGTCGGTGACCAAAGCCGAGCCGTTCTTGGCCTTTGTCTTCTCGACAGCCTCTGTCAGAGCATCCTCAGCCGCACGCTGGATATTGACGTCGAGCGTCGTCACGATATCAACGCCGTCGACCGCGGCCACCTTTTTATAGGCACCGCCCGCGATATAGCTGCCGTCCCTCGCGCGCTCGCGTACGAGAGAACCGTTCGTGCCGGTCAGAAGCTTGTTGTATTGCTTTTCGAGACCCGTCAAGCCGTCGTTGTCCACATTCACTACACCCAGCACCTGCGATGCCAGATTGCCGTATGGATATACGCGCTTCATGGCCTGCTCAAAAAGCACGCCGGGCAGATTCTTCTTCTCCAGCGCCGCAGCATCGTCTTCGTCCACCTGGCGCTTGATATACACCCAGGTGCCATCGGACTCGACGAGCTTGCGGCAGGTCTTTTTATCGATTCCAGTTGCCTTGACCAGCGCCGACACCGTCTTGTCGACATCCTCGACAAGCTGCGGGTTCACGGCGATGTTGCGACATTCGACCGACGACGCCAGCACGTTGCCGTTGCGGTCGTAGACGGTGCCACGTTTGGCATAGAGGGTCTGCGCAAGCAGGCGGCGCGCATCGGCACGCTCGCGCAGTTTATCGGCTTCGACAATTTGATAGTCGGCAAGGCGAAAGACGCCCAAGCCCAAGCCAAGCCCAATGAATCCCATGACGGCTTTGCGGCGAGGCAGAGGCGCGCCTGTGAGCCATTCGGTCGACGAACTCTTGCGCGACCTGGTGTTATGCACTTGAGGGCCGCCCGAGCCGCGAAGTCGCGACGCCGGGTCGTTGCCACGGGACTGCCCGGCGTTGTAAGATTGCCGACCCGTTCCTTGATAACCAGAACGTCCCCGCGACGAGGGACGTCCAGAACCGCGGCCCCCATCGGAACCGCGGCGATAGTCATTTGTCATACTCAGCTACCGTCTTGCTACTGAGCGGTCGCGGTCGCGTTGGCGCCCGCGGCTGCATCCTGCGAAAAGTCAAGTGTAACGCTCTCGCTGGGCTCCACCATGCCATAAGCGCCCGCAAGGTCGCGAATGCGCGTGTCGGCGCCATAGACCGAATGCATGACCTCCAGGTCGGAGCTCTCATCGGTCGCCTTTTCGAGCGTGTTGGTAAGCTCGGCGTTGCTGTTGAGCACCTGGGCCGTAACGCCGGCGAGCGCCACGCGGGCGACGCCGATCGTCATGAAGATAGCCGCAATGATGCAAAACGTTTTAAGAACGCTCATGAAAACCGGGCTTACCGCCTGGTTTGCCTGACGGCCCGCGCCCGTGTAGACATCAAAGCGCGGCGTGCGCTGCTCACGGGGAGCAACAGGGGCCTGCGGCGTCTCACGATAGGCGGGCATGGCGTTCATATCATAGGCGAGTGCTGCGCTTGAAGTGTTGTAGCCCATGATATGCCGCCTCCCATCCCGAGTACGTTGGTAGTGTGTTTAAGCTTCGTTTATGGTGCGAGCGGGAGGTCCAATATCGCGCGGTCGCGCCTACAGACGCTGCGCCACGCGGATTTTGGCTGATCTCGCCCGAGGGTTGCGCTCAACCTCATCAGGCTGGGCAACCAAGGGTTTGCGGGTGATGACCTTGAGTATCGGCACGTTGCCGCACACGCACACCGGAATCTCCGGCGGACACGTGCACCCCTGGCTCATCTCCTTAAAGTGGTTCTTTACGATACGGTCCTCGAGCGAGTGATACGAGATGACGCAGATACGTCCGCCCGGGTTGAGCCACCTGGTGGCGGCATCAAGCCCTCGTTCGAGCACATCGAGCTCGTGATTGACCTCGATGCGAATGGCCTGGAAACTTTTCTTGGCCGGGTGTCCGCCATGCCGACGAGCGGCAGCCGGGATACCCGCCTTGATGATCTCGACAAATTGGCCGGTGGTTTCGATCGGTTCTTGCTCGCGGCGGCGCACGATCTCGCGCGCGATCTGCGAGGCAAACTTCTCTTCGCCGTAGACGCGTAGAATCCGGGCGAGGTCGTGTTCGTTATAGGTGTTGATGACCTCAGCTGCGTTTAAGGTGTTATTACCCGGATCCATCCGCATGTCCAATGGGGCGTCCTCGTTATACGAAAAGCCCCTGCCAGGGATATCGAGTTGCGGTGACGAAACGCCCAAATCGAACAGGAAGCCATCGACCCCGGGCACCTCGGCCGAGCAAAGCAGCTCGTCCAAGTCGCCGAAGTTGCCCTTCAGCAGCTGGTGCGGAACTCCGGGAACCTCGCGGTCCAGACGGGCGCCAGCGGCCTCGAGGGCCATGTCGTCCTGATCGACGCCGAGCAAAAGGCCCGTCTCCCCCACCTGCGCGGCCATCTTTACCGAATGGCCGGCACCGCCAAGGGTGCAATCGCAGACAACGGAGCCGCTCTTTAGCCGCAGCGACTCAAGCACTTCGCCGAGCATGACAGGTTCATGCCGATATTCTTGTGTCAAGATCCCACGCTCCATCCGTTACCCGTGCCTTGCCCTTACGAGAAGAAGAGGTCCAGCAGGGCCTCATCGTCATCGTCCTCATCGGCCGCGGCGCGATCCCAAACCTCAAGGTGGTCGTAGTTGCCCACAACCGTGACCTCGCGGTCGAGGTTCGCCTGCTTGCGGAGAGACTCGGAAAGACCGATACGACCGGCGCCGTCCACGTCCATCGACGTGGTGCGCTTGTTGATCGCCCTCATGAGCTTCTGGTCGTTAATGTCACGCGGGTTAAAACCCTCGTGGCCCTCACGACCCGCGAAGAGTCCTTCGACCCACTTATCGAAGGCCTCGGCAGAGAACACGTACAGAGCATCGACATCCAGGGCTTTGAACACGCGAACGTGCTCTCCAAGTTCCTCGCGAAGGGGTGCAGGCAGGGACAGACGACCTTTTGCATCGAGATTGCGCTCGTATGCACCAGTCATTCCCATGTGCGCCCTCCCCTCGGTTACTCAGATGGCACGTACGCGGGGAACCACCCCGCCTGTCGACGTCATTAATAATATGGGGAACCGCCCCATTTTTCAACACCTTTCCCCACCCCTTCCCCCACCCCGCCCCACCACTCCACCCTCCATATATTGCAAAACACCCCCAAGCATATGTTCGAAAACACAATATGTTGTGTTTACAGCAACGACGGGATGCCACCTGTGGCACCCCGCCTTTCAACCTCAACCTTCAAGTTGACCTTGAGGCGATTTTTGCGTCCCCTTACATGCCGTTCACATCGCCCCCAAACTCCCCCACCCACGGTACACACGGCCCACCACCGCGTCGGTGTCTGGCGAAAAATGGGACGGGCCCCAGATTGCCCATGCGCGCAAAAGTGCGTCTCGGCAATCTGGGGCCCGTCCCCAAATACCTATAAATATGCAGGCCAGCGATATGTTAACGATGCGCCAGCGGGTGCGCTGCCAGATAGACCTCGGTCAGTTGCGTACGATCGACATGCGTGTAGACCTGCGTGGTCGATATATCGGCATGTCCCAAGATCTCCTGTAGCACACGGAGGTCTGCGCCGCCCGCAAGCATATGGGTGGCAAAGGAGTGACGCAGCGTATGGGGATGGAGTCCCACCAGTCCCACCTGGCGCCCGTAGCGCTCACAGATGGCATGGATGCCCTGGCGCGACAGACGGCGGCCGTTCTTATTTAAAAAGACCGCCGAGGTCTCGGTTCCGCGGGCATGGGCCGCCAAGCGAGAACGTCCCTCAGTTACATAGAGCGTCAGAGCTCGCGCCGCGCTTCCCACCAGCGGGGACAGGCGTTCCTTTGAGCCCTTACCGCGAACGAGTACAAAGCCATCGTCGATATGGATATCGCCCACATCGAGCCCCACCAACTCGCTCACACGCAAACCGCATCCGTAGAGCACTTCCAAGATGGCATGGTCGCGCAAGCCCATCTCGCCCTCGGGGAAGTCTTGATCGAGCAGCGCCGAGACATCCTCCACCGATAGATACTCCGGCAAACGATCAGCCTTTTTAGGAAGGCGCAACGCCGCCGTTGGATTTTGGGCCACAGCCCCATCGCGCACCAAAAAGGCATGCAGGCCCTTCACGGCCGCAAGCGCACGCTCCACCGAGGCATCCGAATAGCCCCCATCGCGACGGTCGGCGACAAAGCCCTCCACGACCTGACGAGTCACCTCTTCAAAAGACACAATACCCGCCCGCTCCAGATAGGCGCAGTACGTCGTCAGGTCACGACGATAGGCCGCAATCGTGTTGCGCGCCAAACCCCGCTCGACCGCGAGGTAATCGAGATACTCCCCCGCCGCCACGGCGAGCGACGAGGGAGTAGCTTCGGTATGTTCCTTATTCGCCGGCACCCTTAGTCCGTAGCGAGATTCATGGGCGTCACCTGCAGACGGTCGACACCCTCGTGCTGGCCGATCGAAGCGCGCACGAACTCGCGGAACAGCGGCTGCGGGTTGGTCGGGCGGCTCTTGAACTCGGGATGAGCCTGGGTTGCCACATACCACGGATGCACGTCGCGCGGCAGCTCGACCATCTCGACCAGGCGCTCGTCGGGCGACAGACCCGAGATAACCAAACCGGCGTCCTCGAGCTGGTCACGGAAGGCGTTGTTGAACTCAAAGCGGTGACGGTGACGCTCGTAGACGAGCTCCTCGCCATATGCCTCGCGAGCAAGGGTATCGGCGGCGAGCTTGCACGGATAGGCGCCCAGGCGCATGGTGCCGCCCTTCTCGGTCACGTCCTCCTGCGAGCTCATCAGATCGATGACGCTAAACGGGCCGTCCGGATCGAACTCGGAGGAGCTGGCGCCGGCAAGGCCGACGACGTTGCGGGCGAACTCGCACACGGCCACCTGCATACCCAGGCAAATGCCCAGATACGGAATCTTGTGCTCACGGGCAAACTCGGCCGCGAGGATCTTGCCCTCCAGGGCGCGCTTGCCAAAGCCGCCAGGGACCAGGATGCCCGAGGCGTCGCCCAGAACCTCGGAGACATTCTGCTCGTCGAGGCTCTCGCCGTCGACCAGCTGGACGTCCACATGGCGATCGTAGAAGACGCCCGCATGGTGCAGGGCCTCGATAACCGACAGGTACGCATCGGGCAGCTGCGTGTACTTACCCACGACGGCGATCTTCACCTTGTCGGCGTGATGGTTGGCGTGATTCTGTTTGCGCAGGAACTCGTTCCACTCGCTCATGTCGCGCTCACGCGGATCCAGACCCAGGCGTTCGCAAATGCGCAGGTCAAAGTCCTGCTCGGCAAGCAGCTGCGGAACATCGTAAATGCTCGCGCAGTCCTCGTTGGTAAAGACACAATCGGTGTCGACGTCGCAGAAGCTTGCGATCTTTCCGCGGATAGCGTCATCGATATGGTGGTCGGAGCGCAGCACGATGATATCGGGCTGGATGCCAAAGCTGCGGAGCTCCTTGACGGAATGCTGCGTGGGCTTGGTCTTGACCTCGTGGGCGGCGGCGATATAGGGAACGAGCGACACGTGGATGTAGCAGACGTTCTCGGGGCCGGCCTCCTTGCGGTACTGACGGATGGCCTCGACAAACGGTTGGGACTCGATGTCGCCGATCGTGCCGCCCAGCTCGGTGATGACTACATCGGAGCCGGTCTGCTCCTCGATGCGGCGGAACTTGTCCTTAATGGCATTGGTGACGTGAGGAATCACCTGCACGGTACCGCCCAAAAAGTCGCCGCGACGCTCGCGGGCGATCAAGCTCTTATAGATGGCGCCGGTCGTAAAGTTGGAATCGCGGGTCAGGTTCTCATCAATAAAGCGCTCGTAATGACCCAGGTCCAGGTCGGACTCGTAACCATCCTCGGTAACGAAGACCTCACCATGCTGGAAGGGGCTCATGGTACCGGGGTCGACGTTCAGATACGGATCGGCCTTCTGCATCGTTACTTTGTAGCCACGCGACTTGAGCAGACGGCCCAGCGAGGCCGCGGTGATACCCTTGCCCAGGGACGAAACCACGCCACCGGTTACGAACACATGCTTGGTCATATTGAGTTACCTGCGCTTCCCGTAGAAGTTGTTTATCCACATCTTACGGGTCTTCATTGTAATACTCGCGCCGCGGACCGTTCGCAATTTTTCTCGCGTGCGATTGCATTTCTCAATCTTGAAACAAAACGCCGCCCGGTTTCCCAGGCGGCGTCGCTATGGCAAGGGTTACATGCTGCTATCGATCAGCAACCTCGTCCTCAAGCATTTCTTGAACGAGCATGCCGGTACGGACGCCCTCAAGATACCACTCGCCACGTTCGGTGAGGCAAATGCCATTTGCAAGCTGACCGCCGTCGTCGCTATAACGCGAGACGACATCAATCATGCCTTCGGAATCCAAGCGATTGATTGCGGCGCGGGCACGATACGGCGAAACCCCCACGCGCTCGGCAAGCGTTTTGCGCGAGAAACCATACGGCCCGCCATTGTCTTCGGTTTGCTGGTCGATCTCCATCAACACCAGCACCTCGACACGCTTCATATCGTTGACACTCGCACGACCCTTGCCCGCCATAGCAGCCTCCTCAAACCGAGCACGAGCATCTAACGCGCCGTGCGCGACCGACACACCTCACGATGGCAGGTAATATCCATCATGCGGCATCCCGCTAAGGATGAAACAGTTACGGTTATTGTATACCGCTCAAATTGTTTCTAGGCAGGTAAACAGCTATTTTTCGCCGAAATAGGCGCTTTATTGATCAAAAAGCCGTACCGGGCGCTAACCCGATACGGCCAAAATGCAATGCAATTACCGCGGTGCTTCAAACTTAGCGATGGAAGAAACCGCGGCGCTCAAACTTGGGCTCGCAGCACACGTTGATACCCAGTTTGCGCAGTACCGTCTCGTCCGTCGGCGAGATAATCACGCTAAAGAAGGCATCGCAACCGCGCAGCTGCTCCAGGCCCGAAAGGACGCGAGCGGCCGTCTCACTCGTGGCCGAGGTGATCGACAGCGCCATAAGCGTCTCGTCGGTGTGGAGGCGCGGGTTTTTGCTGCCCAGGAAATGCGTCTTGAGCTTGCTGATGGGCTCGATCGCTTCATCGCTAATGACCTCGAGCTCAAGGTCGACGCCCGAGACATGCTTAAGTGCATTCATGATGAGCGAGCTCGCAGCGCCCAGGCGCGTGGAAGTCTTGCCGGTCACCACGGAGCCATCGGGCATAACCATGGCACCCACGGGACCACCCGTCAGCTGCTCCCTGGTGAGGGCCGCCGAGCGCGCCGGTGAGTAGTTCTTATCGATGCCGGCTTTCTTCATAATGATCTTGAGACGGTCGACTTGCTCATCGCCCACGCCGGTACGGCGCACATTTTCGACCGCGGTAAAGTAGCGGCGGACGATCTCCATCTTGGAAGCGTCGCGGCAGGCATCGTCATCGGTGATGGCAAAGCCGACCATATTGACGCCCATGTCCGTAGGACTCTGGTAGGGGCTCTTGCCCAGGATCTTTTCCATCAGAGCACGGACCACCGGGAAGGCCTCGACGTCGCGGTTGTAGTTGACCGTGGTCTTGTTATAGGCCTCAAGGTGGAAGGAGTCGATGATATTGGCATCGTCGAGGTCCGCCGTGGCCGCCTCGTAGGCGATGTTGACCGGATGCGTGAGGGGAAGGTTCCAGACCGGGAAGGTCTCGAACTTGGCATAGCCGGCGGCCGTGCCATGCTTGTGCTCGTGATAGAGCTGAGACAGGCAGGTGGCAAGCTTGCCCGAGCCAGGACCGGGGGCAGTGACCACGACGAGCGGTCGGGTGGTCTCGACAAACTCATTCTTGCCGTAGCCATCGTCGGACACGATCAGATCGACATCGTGCGGATACCCCTCGATGGGATAGTGCAGCTTGGCGGGAATACCGAGCGCGTTCAGGCGGTTGCGGAACACATCGGCAGCAGGCTGGCCGGCGTACTGGGTGATGACCACAGCCGCGACAGCAAAGCCGTTGCCGCGGAACAGGTCAACCAGGCGCAGCACATCCTCGTCATAGGTAATGCCGAGGTCACCACGAGCCTTGTTTTTCTCGATGTGGTTTGCGTTGATCGCGATGATAACCTCGACATCGTCGGCGATGCTCTTGAGCATGCGGAACTTGCTGTCCGGTTCAAAACCCGGCAGCACGCGGCTCGCATGATAGTCATCGAACAGCTTACCGCCAAACTCCAAATAGAGCTTGCCACCAAACTGCGAGATGCGCTCCTTAATGTGAGCAGCCTGCAGCTCGATATACTTCGCGTTGTCGAAACCCTGGCGCATATATGGCTCCCGTCCCGTTTCCATTTAATGTTCTAGGCGATTATAACGGAGCCCGCCCTCCCCGATACCCAGACCATCAACAGGCACCAACCAAACATCCGTCAAACCTCTTGTCGGACATATTTGGTGCAAACTAACCTGACCCCATTGCACCGCCCCATAACACCAACAATGGCAGCGCCGCAGGTGGAGCAAAAGTCAGCGAAAGCCCGCCAGAGCGAGCAAGGTGACGTGAAAGAGGAGGGCATAGGCCTTTTGGCCATGCCCGACGATTGAACGTCAGATTGCCGCTCTGGCGGGCTTGCAGCGTCGAGTGGTTCCGGCGTTTGGTAAAACGCCGGAACACAAGAGCGCCCCCTCCCGCGCACGGAACGGAAGGGGGCTAAAGGTAGGAGTCTACCGGTGGGTTTACCCCGCCGGACAGACGATGACCAGGTGATCCTCTACAGGATCGTCAAGGTTTCCGTGGGGTACCCGTTGGGTACTTAGATCAACACGCAGGCGACGGTCAGGATGATGGCGCAGACGACGGAGAGCGCGACGATGAGCTTAAGGGCAAACTTGAGCCAGGTCGTCCACTCGATCTTGGCCAGGGCGAGACCGCCCATGATGGCGCCGGAGGTCGGGGTGAATAGGTTCACGACACCGATGGCGGCGGAGAAGATCATGACCATGACCTCAGGCGAGAAGCCGAGCTTAACAGCCAGCGGTCCCATGATGGGCATGGAGACGGTGGCCATACCGGAGGTCGAGGGGATCAGGAAGGACAGGCCGAAGTAGACCAGGAAGCTCATGGGAGCGAAGATCACGCCGGACAGGCCAGCCAGGGCATTGGCGGCAGCGTCGAGGACGAAGACATCGAGGCCGGTGTTAGCCATGAGGACGGAGATACCACGGGCGAGGGCGATGACGAGAACAACGGACATCATGTCGGCAGCGCCGGTGATGAAGGTGTTAACGATCTGCTTCTCGGACAGGCCACCGATGATACCGATCAGGACGGCCATGAGGAAGAACCAGGTGGAAGCCTCGTCGAAGTACCACTGGCCAATGGGCAGGCCGGTGATCAGGGCAGACCAGCCCTGGACGACGGCGTTACCGTCGGCGTCGTAGACAGCGCCAGCGTCGAAGAAGTTGGCGACGCCCTCGTTGAGGTCGGCCAGCGGAATGAAGCCGACGATCATGACGACGAAGGTGAAGGCGAAGGCGATCAGAACACCCTTCTGACGACCGGTGAGCTTGACCTCCTTGTGGACCTCGGAAGCAGCCTTGCCGTGAGCCTCTTCGGCGTCCTTGAGCTCCTGCATCGACAGGATGGTGGAACCCTTGTCAGCCTTGACCTTCTTGGCATAGTTCATCACGAAGAAGATGGACATAGCGGTAGTGACAATCCACAGGACGGCACCGAGGCCGATGATGATGGACTGGTTGACCTCAATGCCAACGCCGGTCAGAGCGTCGACGGCAGCGCCGACGGCGAACGGGTTAACCGTGGAGCCCAGGCAGCCGCAGCCAGCGCCGAGCAGGACGGTAGCGGCACCGACCATGGGGTCGAAGCCAGCGGCCATCATGGTAGCGGCGAGCAGGGCGTAGAAGGGAACGGTCTCCTCGCACATACCATAGGTGGTACCACCGAGGGAGAAGATGAGCATCAGCACGGGAATGAGCATAATCTCGTTGCCCTTAAGCTTCTGCACCAGAACGGCGATGCCGTTGTCCAGGGCGCCGGTCTCGGTCATCATACCGAGGAAGCCGCCCAGGATCATAACGAAGAGGCAGACGGGCAGAGCGTCAGCGAAGCCCTTAATCGGGGCGGTGCAGAAATCGCTCAGACGGGCGGCAGTAACCGCGCCGCCGGACGTGCCGGAGACGATAACGGTAATCACTGCGACAATTGCCAGCAGAGCAAGAAGAATGGTGAACGATGAAGGCATACCGCGCTTTTTCTTAGCGGTCTCAGTCATAGTTCTCATCCCCCCTTCATAAATCATTTACTGATCTCGCCAGAAGCGGCTCTTCCGTGCCGTGCCTGCCGCTTGATGCGAGATTATTACCAGATAAAACCGCTCGGGGTGTGCAGCAATACACCCCGAGCGAGATGCTAGATGCTCTTACTTGAGCGTGGCGTACATGACAGCCTTGATGGTGTGCATGCGGTTCTCGGCCTCGTCGAAGACCTTGGAAGCGGGGCTCTCGAAGACCTCGTCGGTGACCTCCTGCTCGGTGATGCCGAACTGCTCGCACTTCTCGGCGCCAATGGTGGTGTTGGTGTCGTGGAAGCTGGGCAGGCAGTGCAGGAAGATGGCACCCGGGTTGGCCATAGCCATGACCTCGGAGGTGACACGATACGGGGTGAGCTGAGCGATGCGCTCGGCCCAGACCTCGTCGGGCTCGCCCATGGAGACCCACACGTCGGTGTAGATAACGTCGGCACCGGTGACGCCGTCCTTGACGTCGGTGGTCAGCTTGATGGTGCAGCCGTTAGCCTCGGCGATGGGCTTGCAGGCCTCGATGACGTCGTCAGCGGGCATGCACTCCTCGGGGCCGCAGGCCACGAAGTTCATGCCGAGCTTGGAGCAGACGACCATGAGGGAGCGAGCGACATTGTTCTTGCAGTCGCCCATGAAGACGAGGGTCTTGCCCTTGATGTCGTAGTTGAAGTTCTCCTGGACGGTCAGGATGTCGGCGAGCATCTGGGTGGGGTGCCACTCGGTGGTCAGGCCGTTCCACACGGGCACGCCGGACTTAGCAGCGAGCTCCTCGACGTCGTCCTGGGCAAAGCCACGGAACTCGATGCCGTCATACATGCGGCCGAGAACGCGGGCAGTGTCCTCGATGGACTCCTTCTTGCCCATCTGCGACGAACCGGGATCGAGATAGGTCACGCCCATGCCCAGGTCCATGCCGCCGACCTCGAAGGCGCAGCGGGTACGAGTGGAGGTCTTCTGGAAGAGCAGAACGATGTTCTTGCCCTCGAGATAGCGGTGCGGAACGCCAGCGCGCTTCATATCCTTGAAGTTCTTGGAGAGCTTGAGCAGGTACTCGATCTCCTCGGTGGTGAG
Organism: Collinsella sp.; assembly: GCA_018367075.1. Taxonomy (GTDB): domain Bacteria; phylum Actinomycetota; class Coriobacteriia; order Coriobacteriales; family Coriobacteriaceae; genus Collinsella. The sequence continues at coordinate 248 of JAGZGX010000007.1, read as the reverse complement.
GTCGAGAAGCTTGAGGAAGCTACGGCCGGAGAGGTTAACACCCATGGTTCGATTCCTTTCGAAGAAATGAATTACGTAAATATTAGTGTTGCCCGTTTGACGGGCGAAACCGGTGCGGTTGTAGGGGGACCGCACCGGAACGTTAAAGACTTAGAGGTCCTCGCGCCAGAAGGGCATGCTCATGCAGCGCGGGCCGCCGCGGCCGCGGGAGAGCTCGGCGGAGGGCACGACGAGAAGGTCCAGGCCCT
>JAGZGX010000038.1:0-16999 GCA_018367075.1 Collinsella sp. | reverse complement strand
CCTAAGCGGCAATCTGACGTTCAATCGTCGGTCGCGTACCGAAGTACGCTTCCCTCCTCTTTCACGTCACCTTGCTCGCTTAGGGGCGTTTTCGCTGACGTGAGCTCAACCTGCGGCGCAATGTCAGCCACCAAGCCGAAAACAAAAAAGGCCGAAGTCCCAAAAGGCTTCGGCCTTTGTTTTTTGCAACGTCCAAGAGCAGTTTATCGATTCTCAATACTTCCGATGTTCTTGAGCTCGATGGAGATGAGGCCGTTGGGCTCGTTGACAAACTCGATGTACTCAGAGTTCGAACCCATCTCGGCCGGGAAGCTGATCTCGATGCCCGTGTCGGTACGGATCTTGTGATTGCGCACGGCCGCGCGCTCAACTTGCTTGCGCTCCACGGGAACGCGCTCAGGCACCTTCTCCTCAGTCAGTGCCGCGCGCACGCTCTCCTTGATAACTGGTTCGTCCTCAAAGACCTCATCGACGATATCCCAAGGCGGCAACTCCTCGTCATCCTCGACTTTCTCGGCAACGGCAGCCTTAACCTTGGCGAGTGCTACAGCCGTGTTGGCACCGTGCTCCTCGGCGACTTCCTCGACCACACGCGTCACGGTGTCGATGACCTCCTTGCCCGATACCCCCGTGTCGCACTGCAGCAGGCCATCGGGAATGAGCATGCGATCCTCGCCGGCAATCTTGCGCTTCTTATCCACATAGCCGATCTCCATGGTGCTTGCACGCACGATTGCATAGCTCGGCACCTTTTGCGAGGGATTCGGCAGAATGGCGTAGTGGCGCGCAATGTCGTTGCGCACCTCGCCCTCTTCGCGACCCACCTCGTGCATAAAAGCCTGCTTGGAGCCCAGCAGCATCACGGCAAACCAGCGGGCATCCTCATCGTCATCAAAGTCCGCCACAAGCACGTCAGTGGACTCGGCTTTCTCGGCCTTGGTAAGTTCGGAAGAGATGAACTCCGCAATCTGCTGAGACAGATCCACGAACTCACGCTCACCAAAGAAATAGCCCTTGAGCTCGCCGCCGAATGCGGAGTTCTCGGCAAACGTGGCACGCTTGTTATCAGCCGAAGTACGAGCGCGCCGCAGGTGCGTGGTTACGAAATTACGCACGGTGCGGCTCTCGATATCGAGCTCGCGCTGGCTCATAACGTTGACGGCAGAGTCAAAGTCCAGGATATGCAGAATCGCGTGATTGATTTTCATATACGGCATTCCGTTCTAGATCGATTTCGGCACGAACCAGTATAGCGGTCGATCCCGCCCCAGGCGCATCGAAGATTGGTGCATCGGGGACAGGTTGCTTTGCACCAATGGTTAGCGCAGGAGCTCGGACCGCCAAGCCTCGAGCTGTTCTGCCAAGCTCTTGCCGGCAGCGGGCATGTCGATCTGGGGACGTTTGGGCAGAAGCGCACACTTAAGAATCGCAACGATAGTCTGCGAGACAAAGCGTCGCGTATCCTTGTCAAAGCCTTGCGCAGCCTGGAGCATCACGGGCAGGCTCTCGCGCAGATTCCCAGCGATATCCGCAAACCGCTCAGCACCCGTAGCCTCAAGCACGGAGAACAACGCATCTACAAAACGCTCGCGCTCGTTAGGCGACACCGCAAGCAGCATCTCGCGAATGGAGCCATCAACGTATCGAGCACCGGCGGACAGGCGCTCACAGTACACGAAGTCGCGACCATCAACCACCCAGCTAAAGGGATTATGCTGAAGCAGGCTGAACTCGGTGCTCTCAACGATGGCATAGTCCTCCTGTGTCTCGAACATCATGCCAAAGATCGACGACCGAGGTAGCGTCTTGTCGATTCGACCGGATAGATCGGCGAAGGCGTTGCCGCTCAGAAACTCCTCGACGAAGCCCGGACCATCATGGGAATACGCCCGTTCGATTCGCTCACGGGCGACATCGGGGCACATCGCCGCACCGTACACCGCAAGGTTTCCACCCTTGGAATGACCTCCGCACAAAAGCGGCCCGTCAATCGCATCCGCCGCCTCGTCTACATAACGCGCCGCGGATTCCTGGGCCGGCACAGGACACCGGAACGCCATGTTAAAGTCCTCTTTCCAGCCCACAATCGTGCTGTCGGTCCCCCGGAAGGCAAGATAGCTAAACCCCGCCGGAAATCGGAACGTCATGGCCGCAAACTGCTCCGTTGTCTCGGCATCACTCACGCTACGATAGCCGCAAACACGAACGCCACGGTAGCGAGGGCTTGCTGCCACAGCCTCCAACAGGGCACGACTCCCCTCCGGATCCCACAGGTCGCCAATCATGTCTTGGTAGCACTCGGCGCGCAGCAGCTCGCGTACGTCTAGGCCCTGCCAGTTCGTCAGCTCCGCCATATCACCCGGCAAACGCAAATAGGACAACCACGCAAAGACCAGGCTATCCACCGCGCAGAACGGCCGTTCCTCAAACGGATCAAACGCTGTCTGGGCATAGGTCAAAAAATTAGGCGAATCCGACATGGCCCTCCCATCAACTATGGTGCATTGGAGTCAGGTTACTTTGCACCAAAAAGGCGCCCGGGCCGTGTGGACCCGGACGCCTTCATTGTAGCTTTTCGCTCTAGCGAGCTTGATTTAGCAGGAGAAGTCGACGCTGTCGATGATGTCCTTGAGGGCCTTGGCGGAGGCGGTGAGCTCATGCTGCTCGTCATCGTTCAGCGGCACGGGGACGCGGCAGACGACGCCGTCGCGGCCAACGACCGTCGGCATGGAGATAGCCAGATCGGACAGGCCATACTCGCCCACCATGAGCGAGGAAACGGGCAGAACGGTCTGCTCATCGCGCATGACAGCGGTGCAGATGCGCTTGACGGCCATGGCGACGCCGTAGTAGGTGGCGTGCTTCTTCTCGATGATGGTGTAGGCGGAGTTCTTGACGTCCTCGGCGATACGCTTCTCGGCAGCCTCGTGCTCCAGATGACCGTGAAGCTCGCAGAAGGTGTTCAGCGGAACGCCAGCAACCTGAGCGCTGGACCAAGCGACAAACTCGGAGTCGCCGTGCTCGCCCATGACATAGGCCTGGACATCGCGCGGGTCAACCTCGACGTGGGCACCAAGCATCTGCTGCAGACGGCCAGTGTCGAGCACGGTGCCGGAGCCGATGACATGGCCCTCGGGCAGGCCGGACATCTTGATGGCAGCATAGGTCAGAACATCAACCGGGTTGGAGACGATTAGCAGAATGCCGTCGAAGCCGGACTTCTTAATCTCGGGGATAATGGACTTAAAGATGTTAACGTTCTTGTTGACCAGGTCCAGGCGGGTCTCACCGGGCTTCTGGGCAGCGCCAGCGGTGACGACGATCATGGCGGCGTCGGCGACATCGGAATAATCGCCGGCGTAGATCTTCATCGGCTCGGCAAACGTCATGCCGTGCGCGATATCCAGAGCCTCACCCTCGGCGCGGTTCTTGTCCACGTCGATGAGGACCATCTCGGAGAACAGACCGCTCTGCATCAGAGCGAACGCCGAAGACGAACCGACGAAACCGCAGCCGACAATAGCGACCTTCTTCTCGTTAACCATTAGAAACTCCCATCTCTCTCCACAAACAAGCCGCCCGGGAACGACCCGAGCGGCTTGTCGTAATCCCAATACATCCAATCGGGACTTTGATTATGCCCCTATTCGCAGCCGAAAATCGACCGTTTACCGAAATTGTTTGCAGTATTCGTAAAATAACTGCACGAAATCGGTTTCGAGCTATTGACGGGCCGAAACAGGTTTCTAATACAGGCCCGCCTCGCGAATGGCCTCGACAGCCAAAGCGATCTGATCGGGCGGCAGGACCAGCGCCATGCGCACGTGCCCCTCGCCCGAAGGACCAAAACTCGCGCCCGGCGTCACCACAACGCCGGCCTTCTCCATGAGCTCCTCGCAAAACGCCATGGAATCGGTGCGACCACCGGGAAGCTTGGCCCACACAAACATAGAGCCATGCGCGTTGGGACGCTCCCAGCCCAGGCCCTCAAGACCGTCGCACAGGGCATCGCGGCGCTCCTGGTACTTCAGACGCTGCGCCTCGACCTCATCGCGCGGACCGTTCAGGCAGGCGATGGCGGCCTTCTGGATCGGGAAGAACATACCGAAGTCGATCTGGCCGCGCAGCTTGGCAAAGGCCGAGACTACATCCTCGCGACCGACCAAAAAGCCGATGCGGGCACCGGTGACGTTAAACGACTTGGAAAGCGAGAAGAACTCAACGCCCACCTCGAGCGCGCCGGGATACTGCAAGAAGCTGCCGCCCGGCTCGCCGTCGAACACGATGTCGGAGTATGCGTTGTCATGGACGATGAGCAGGTCGTGCTCGCGGGCGAAAGCGATAATCTCCTCGTAGACCTCGGGCGTACCCACCGAGCCGACCGGGTTCGCGGGCAGCGACACGATCATATACTTGGCACGATCGGCCACCTCGGGATCGATACCCGCCACATAGGGCAGGTAATTATGCTCGGCAACCAGCGGATAGTATTCGAGCTTGGCATCGGCGATCTTGGCACCCGCCTCAAAGACCGGGTAGCACGGATCGGGAACCAGAATGGTGTCACCCGGATCGAGCAGGGCCAGGCCCAAATGGCCCACGCCCTCCTGCGTGCCGTTGCACGACTGCACCATAGACGGCGTAATGCCCGAAACGCCAAAGCGACGCTCATAGTAATCGCACACGGCTTGCTTGAGTTCGGGCAGGTCGCGCAGGGCATACTTCCACATCTCGGGATCTTGGGCTGCCTGCGTGAGCGCCTCGACCACGTGGTCGTACGGCTTAAAGTCGGGCGTGCCCACGCTCATGTTGTAAATGGTCTTGCCCTGAGCCTTCAGCGCGAGAAGCTTGTTGTTGAGCGAGGCGAAGACCTCCGCGCCAAAGCGGTCGAGACGCTGCGATGCCTGCATGGTGCCACCTTTCGATATAAAAAACGCGGCGCTCCGACAAGAGCGCCGCGCGATACGGGCCATCAGATTGCAAAAGTGTAACGCTTGCAACCCCCGTATTGGTTCAATTTAGCCAACCTTAGTCAACTGGATTGAGCGCGTCGATCTGCGCAAGCCACAGACACGAGCTAGCGTCACTCGGCATACGCCAATCGCCGCGCGGGCTGAGCGTCACCGATCCCACCTTGGGACCATCGGGCAGGCAGCTGCGCTTAAACTGCTGGGCAAAGAAGCGGCGGTAGAACGTACGTAGCCACGTGTGGACGGTCTTGACATCGTAGACGCCCTCAAAGCTCTTGAGCGCCATGTGGTAGATCTTGCCCGGCTCAAAGCCAAAACGTAGCAGGTAGTAGAGGAAGTAGTCGTGCAGCTCGTACGGGCCCACCAAATCCTCGGTCCTCTGCGCAATCTCGCCGTCGCCCGTGGGCGGCAGAAGCTCGGGGGACACCGGCGTATCGAGGATATCGAGCAAGACCTCGGCAATGCGCCCACCAAAGACATCGGCGGCATAGCGCACCAGATGGCGCACAAGCGTCTTGGGCACGCTCGCGTTGACGGCGTACATGCTCATGTGGTCGCCGTTATAGGTGGCCCAGCCGAGCGCCAGCTCCGACAGGTCGCCGGTGCCGATGACAAAGCCGCCAGCCTGGTTGGCCAAGTCCATCAGAATCTGCGTACGCTCGCGGGCCTGGCTGTTCTCGTAGGTCACGTCCTGCACGGTCGGATCGTGCTCAATGTCCTTAAAGTGCTGCTCCACAGCCGCGTGGATCGAAACCTCGCGGAAGCTCACACCCAGGTCGCGGGCAAGCGACTCGGCATTCGACTTGGTGCGATGCGTCGTGCCAAAGCCGGGCATGGACACGGCCGTGATACCGGTGCGCGGCAGCCCCAGCGCATCAAAGGCGCGCACGGTCACAAGCAGTGCCAACGTGGAGTCCAGGCCGCCCGAAAGACCGATGACGGCCGCCTTGGTACCCGTATGGGCAAGGCGGGTCTTGAGGCCGGCGGTCTGCAGGTCGAGGATGGTCTCGCAACGCTCGGCCAGGTCGCCATGGTCGGCCGGCACAAAGGGCGCGCGGGGGAAGACACGGTCGATGTCGCAGGCGTTGCGCAGGACGGGAGCCTCGGAGAGCGTGTTCTCAAAAGAGAACTCAACGGTCGTGGCCTCCGGCGCATCGTCCGCGCGCGCCCACGTCGTCGAGCGGCGGCGCTCGGCAACCAGACGGTCAAGATCGATATCGGCGACGGCCATATCGCAGGTAAGCAGTTTGGTGGCGGCGAGCTTGGAGCCATTTTCGTAGATAAGGTTCTCGCCCGCAAAGACCATATCGGTCGTGGACTCGCCCTCGCTCGCATCCGCATAGGCATAGGCGCAGTACAGGCGTGCGCTTTGGTTAGAGATAAGGCTGCGGCGATAGTCTGCCTTGCCGATGATCTCGTCGGAAGCAGAGGGGTTGAGGATCACCGTAGCGCCGGCAAGCGTCATCTCGGTCGAAGGGGGCGCCGGCACCCACAGGTCCTCGCAGACCTCAACGCCCAGCACCATATCCTCGGCACCTTCATCACAGCAGCGGTAGACAAGCCCCGAACCCAGCGGAACCGGACCCTGACCGGCAAACTCGACCCACACGGGATCTGCGGGCGCCGGAGCAAACCAGCGGCGCTCGTAGAACTCGCCATAGTTGGGCAGATACTTCTTGGCCGTGAGGCCCAAAAGCTCACCCGCGCAGCACACAGCGGCGCAGTTGTAGATATTCTCGGCAACTGCAACGGGAAGACCGATGGTAAAGACAATCGGCAGCTCACGAGTCTCGTCGAGAATATGTGCCAGTGCGGTCTCGCAGGCATGCAGTAATGTGCGGTTATGGAACAGATCGGCCGCGGTATAACCGGTCAGGTTAAGCTCGGGCAGCACCAGCGCGCGAACGTCGCGCTCGGCAGCCTCGCGAACAGCCGCCAGCGCAACCTCGACATTGCCCTCGACATCGGCCACGCGAATCCGCGGCGACGCCGCCGCCACACGCAAAAAGCCATCAGACTGAGAAAGGTGAAGATTCATAAGAATGCTCCCGTGCGTAGACGCCATTCACAACAATTAGCAAGTCCTATTGTAGTTCAACCGCCGGGTGTAACCGCATCCCACCAACTTGGTGAGCAATTGATGAGTTGATGGTATCTGTTAAATGTCACGTACGATTCACATCTGGTGGGTACCCTGATGGCTACACGAAACGAAGCAGATTTACACCGGGAGGACCCCGTATGACAACCAAGTACACCGACGCGCCGCGCACGCGCGTCATGACGCCGGCATCGCTCAACAACGGCGTACACGAGAACCATTCCATTGGACAGACCATGGCCATCGCGCCCAAAAAGGGCCTGTTCGACGACATTTCCATTCCCCAGATCATCGCCGGTGCCGCAGCTGCCGCCACGAGCGTGGCGCTTGCTTCAAAGATCGGCATTGCCGGCTCGGTGATTGGTGCCGCTGTGAGCTCAGTCATCACTGTTGTGTCCTCGCAGGTCTATCGCCACTTTATCTCCGCCAGCGCCGAAGCAATCAAGGGCACGCATGCCGCTGTCGACTACCCTGCCGGCGCCTACGAGCCCGTTGAGCCCGATGTCGAGGAGCACCTAGGTGGCGCCGCGACCACGCAGGAGATGCGCCAGGTTGCGGGACGCGCGACCACGGCGCGCGTCGCCCCCAACAGCCTGCGCGCCAAGGCGGCGGCAGAGCGCAGCCAGACACAAAAGAAGGTCATCGTCTTCTCGATCGCCATCGCCATCGTCGCGGTCATCGCCTGCGCCGGCGCCATCCTTATCACCACTGCCGGTGAGGGTCTGGGCGAGCGTCCCGAGCCAATCCTGTCGTCGCGCACGACCGAGAGCGATGCAAATGGCAACACTCAGCCGCAGGATCAGCAGGCACAGACGGACGACACGCAAGACAGTCCTACCTCTGCCAATTCGTCCTCGAACACCCAAAACCAATCGCAGGGCACCGATTCCTCTATGGCCAACAGTGGCACGCCGTCCGGCACGACCGACTCAAGCCAAACGACTGACGGTTCACAGCCGAACACGGGAGGCCAGACGAGCGACACCACGTCGGGAACGGGCACGGCAGACAGTAACAACACCAACAGCTCGAGCGGAACCGCTTCCGGCACGGCATCTGACAACTCGAGCCAAGGCACGGCATCGGGCAACTAAGCACGTTTGCCTCTCATAGATAACCGACCTGTACAACGGGCGCGAATCGAAAGCGGTTCGCGCCCGTTTGCCTTGGGCGCCGCCATGGCGAACGCCATGCGATGGTAAGATGCTTTACATGTGTAAAGAGGAGATTTGCCATGAGCAAGACAATAATTAGGCCCACGCTTTCGCTGGGCAACCACATCTATCTGTATCGCCTGCTGCGCGATGCGATTGGATGTGGCAAGCAAACGTTTATGACGCAGGTCGAGGAGGCGCTCGCCGCTGGCGACATGACCGCTTATGACCTGGGCTTCGAGTCCACGCGCGAGTTGCTCGAGGAACTCGACGACTGCATTAAGCTGACCGTCTTTAAAGGCGGCCGCCTGTATGCCACGGTCATCGCCAACGAGGCCTGGGATGCTGCGCTTGCCAAGGGCGAGGACAAGCCCAAGACCGCCAAGGGCGCCAAGCAGTCCTACAAAAAGAAAAAGCGCGGTGAGAAGGACCTCAAGGCCGTGCGCCCCAAGCACGTTAAGCGTCCCGAGCCCGAAGCCATGGTTGAAGCCGCGCCGGAACCCGAGCCCGAGACAGAGATCGAAGTCGCTATTGAGGTAACGGCAGAAGCCGAAACCGAAATCGCCGCCACGACCGATCCCAAAGTCATATCCGAGCAGGAAGCCACTGTGGAGCTCAACGAAGCGCCCAAGTCGACAACCGAAGAAGCCGCTGACCAACCCGAGCCGCCTGCGTTCCAAAACAGCGATGTCTTTGGCGACGAGGCCGAGGACGATCAGTCCGACGAGCCCACAGATCAAGACGCTACCGAGTCGGCGCCGGAACCCGAGACGCCGCAGCCCGCCATCTCGCTCACGGTCGTCTATGACCCCGAGAATGCCAATGCCGGCATCACCACCATGGCATCCACGCCCATCGAGGCAAAGTCGAGCGTCGAGAATGAGAGCGCGACGCAGGTTGAGGTTGAAACTGAAGCTGCAGACGCGCCCGTCACCGTGAAGCCCGCAGATTCCACAATCAAGCCGAAGACGACGCTGGAGTTCGCACCCGTCATCGAGTCCGTACCCACCTCTGCTTGCGACCAAATTCCCGCACCTGCACCGGCTCCGGTCCCCGCTGCAGCACCGGCCCCCGCACCCGCAGCGCCCGCCATCCCCGAGGACTTCCCCGTCGATTTCGCAACCGAGGTCTTCTGCCCCGGCCCGCTTCTGCACCAGCTGTCAACCTATCTCCCCTACGGCGCCGACACGCTCGGCATTGTCGGCGAGTACTACTGGATCGCCCGCGAGCGCGGTACCATCGAGGCCGCGCGAAACCGCGCAAGCTTCCCCCTGCGCTACACGCAGACCGGCGAGCGCCACGAAGTCACCGTGCGCATCCGCCGCAACACCACCGGCGGTCTCGGAGCCACCTGGGCCATCGATAAAGTCGAAGAACCCGAGCAGTAACGACAAACGGCTCAAATCCAAATCAGGATTTGAGCCGTTTTTATTTGTTGATGTTGCGTAACCAACAGCGAGCGGGCCGCAAGCACCCCAGGTTGCCGTGAAAGAGGAGCGACGCGTACTTCGGTACGCGAGCGACGGCTTGAACGGCAAGATGGGGTGCTTGCGACCCGCGCCGCGTCGAGCAGTTACGCGGTTTGGAAAACCGCGTAACGATCTAGTCACGCGTCAGCTTACGGTGAATACGATGCGGCTGGGCTGCGTCCTCGCCCAGGCGCTCGATGCGGTTGGCCTGATAGGCCTCGAAGTTGCCCTCGAACCAATACCAGTTGCCCGGATTCTCGTCGGTGCCCTCCCACGCCAGAATGTGCGTGGCAACGCGGTCCAGGAACATACGATCGTGGCTAATGACCACCGAGCAGCCCGGGAACTCGAGCAGCGCCGCTTCGAGCGAGGACAGCGTCTCGACGTCGAGGTCGTTCGTGGGCTCGTCGAGGAGCAGCAAGTTGCCGCCCTGCTTGAGCGTAAGCGCCAAGTTCAGACGGTTGCGCTCGCCACCGGAGAGTACGCCAGCGCGCTTCTGCTGGTCCTGGCCCTTAAAGCCAAAGCTCGCCACGTACGCGCGGCTCGGAACCTCGGTCTCGCCGACCATCATGTGGTCTAGGCCGTCCGAGACGACCTCCCATAGGTTCTTATCGGGGTCGATGCCGGAACGGTTCTGGTCGACGTAAGAAATCTTGACGGTCTCGCCCACCTCGAGCTCGCCCGAAGTCAGCGGCTCCAGACCCACAATCGTCTTGAACAGTGTGGTCTTGCCCACACCGTTGGGGCCGATGACGCCCACGATGCCGTTACGCGGCAGGGTGAACGAAAGGTCGTCGATGAGCACGCGGCCATCGAACTCTTTGTGCAGATGATGGGCCTCGAGCACCTTGTTGCCCAGACGCGGGCCCACAGGGATGCGAATGTCAGTCCAGTCGAGCTTCTGGCTTGCGCGCGCCTCAGCCTCCATCTCCTCGTAGCGGGCCAGACGGGCCTTGTTCTTGGCCTGACGGGCCTTGGGCGAGCTGCGCACCCACTCGAGCTCGGCCTCCATGCGCTTGGCGAGCTTGGCGTCGCGGTTGCCCTGTGCCTCGATACGGGCGGCCTTGGTCTCCAGATACGTGGAGTAGTTGCCCTTGTAGGGATAAAGGTGACCGCGGTCGACCTCGCAGATCCACTCGGCAACGTTATCCAGGAAGTAGCGATCGTGTGTGACGGCAAGCACCGCGCCCTGGTAGTTGTGCAGGAAGTGCTCGAGCCACAGGATCGACTCGGCGTCCAGGTGGTTCGTGGGCTCGTCGAGCAGCAGCAGGTCGGGAGCCTCGAGCAGCAGCTTGCACAGGGCCACGCGACGGCGCTCGCCGCCAGAGAGCACGTTGACCGGCATGTCGGAATCGGGCAGCTGCAGGGCGTCCATGGCCTGGCCGAGCTTGGAATCGATATCCCAGCCGTCGGCGGCGTCAATCTCGTCCTGGAGCTTTCCCATCTCGGCCATGAGGGCGTCCATGTCGCAGTCCGGATCGCACATCTCCTCGCCGATCTTGTTGAAGCGATCGACCTTGGCGATCATGTCGCCAAACGCCATGCGCACGTTCTCGATGACGGTCTTGTCGTCGTCAAGCGGCGGCTCCTGCTGCAGGATGCCCACGGTGTAGCCGGGGGTAAGCCTGGCATCGCCGTTGGAGACCTCCTCGATGCCGGCCATGATCTTGAGCAGGGTCGACTTGCCCATACCGTTGGGGCCCACGACGCCGATCTTGGCACCGGGGTAGAAGCTCAGGGTCACGTCGTCAAGGATCACCTTGTCGCCATGGGCCTTACGAGCCTGATACATCTGATAAATGAACTCCGCCACAGTCATTTCTCCTTATCTAGCTGCGGAAATCTTCTCACCCTCTCCGTTTTGGAAAAAGCGGAGAGGCAGTTCGCGCGTTCTAATAAAAAGGGGCATGGTTGCCCATACCCCCTAATACTACCTGGGAAAAGTCCCCCGGAACATACTATGAACTGCGTACGCTAGTTTTCCGCAACCTTAACGAGCGGCTCGCTGCGATTTGCGCCACAACAGATACGAGTAGACGTAGACGGCTCCAACCGAACCAAACGCCAGAACCGCAATCACCGCGGCGACGACTTCACTCGAAAGCACGCTGCCTGCCACGCCCATCACAATCAGGCCAATACCCAGCACCATAAAGCAGGCGCCGCCAAAACGCTGCGTACGGCGCCAGTTCTCGGGATCGGCAAGCGCCCAGGGTGTCTTGATACCGAGCGTATAGTTCTGCTTCACACGCGGCAAGTAGTTGCCTACGCCGATGAACAGCAAACCGACAACACCGGAAATCAGCACGTTGACCGAACCGACCGCCGGCACCACGCCCCAGACCGTAAGCTCTCCCAGCCAGCTTATGGCGCACATGAACAAGGTGAAGGCGATTACGAAGCCCTGGTAGAACTTGCCCGAGGTTCGATATGCCTCACCTTTGGGGTCGATGCGCGGCACCACGCAGAACATTGCGAGAAGCGCCGGAGGCAGCGCGCCGAGCGCGGAGGCCATCCAGCTAGGACCCCAACCGTCGACGGCGCCGTTCGCGCCCCAGTGCGTGGGAATCTGCGCAGGCAAGCTCGGCATCACCATGAGGTGCGCTACGACATTGGCGACGCACAGAGCGACCAGCGCAATCCACACGCGAGACGATACCCCCGTGGGGTGAATGCCCTTGTTTTCGTTATTCATCCTTATCACCTTCCGTGTTTGTAAAGCCCATAAACCAACCGATCAAGTCCTGCATGACGGTGGTGTTTAAGCTGTAAACGATGTTTTGGCCATGACGTTCGTCGGTTACCAACCCGGCGTTTTTAAGCGTCGCCAAGTGATGGCTCAGCGACGGCTTACTGATATCGAAATGCTCGGCAAGCTCCCCCGCCGTGCAATTGCCCTCGCGCAGCAACTCCAAAATGCGCCGTCGCGTTGGATCGGCCAGCGCTTTAAAACCCTCTCCCGGCATAAGACCTCCTCTCATCATCTCTCATGACGTGCACACTATACTCGATATTTAGATGTTTGTCTAACTATCTAATACAGGAACATCTATAGAACATTCGTTCGTATTTAGCTACAATGGAAGTTGAAGCAGATGGGCCAGCTCCCTCTACCCGAGAAGGAGATGGACTATGAGTATTGACGATGTCCTGACGTTGTTATTGCTTGTAATCGCGGCTGTGGAGCTCGGCATCCACATTGGAGGTCGAATGAAATAGCCGCCCCCGCGTAATGCGAAGACGGCCACTTCTCACGCTACAAACGTGTTTGGGAGTTGGCCAACCCGCGGCAACGGGTGCCATCTGCTTCATCTTATGCGAATCACTGCCTCATTTCAACAAGCCCCTAGGGCTCAAATGGAATCGCGATAATACCTATAATGACGATAGCTAAAACACGATTCGCTTCCCCATCGGAGGATGTCTATGACCGAAACCACAGCCGCAACCCCCAACGAGACACGCGACACCAAGCTCGAGATCATCATGGGCCGCGAGGCACTCGACAAACTCGCCGCCGCCACGGTGCTGGTGCTCGGCTGCGGAGGTGTGGGGTCCAATTGCTGCGAGGCGCTCGCCCGCGGCGGCATTGGTCATTTCGTCATTCTGGACAAGGACATCGTCGCGCCCAGCAATATCAATCGCCAGGCTATCGCCTTTCACAGCACCATCGGCAAGCGCAAGGTCGATGTTATGGAAGCCATGATCCACGACATCAATCCCGCCGCCACCGTTATCAAACGCACCGAATACCTGCTGAGCGACAACATCGACGAGTTCTTCGCGAGCGTTTTGGAGCAGACGGACGGCAAGCTCGACTACGTCGTCGACGCCATCGACACCATCTCGGCCAAGCTCACCATTGCCAAATATGCTCAGGACCACGACATTCGTTTGGTTAGCTCCATGGGCGGGGCCAACAAGCTCCATCCCGAGTGCCTCCGCTTTGCCGACATCTTCGATACGGTACGTGACCCCATGAGCCGCATTATGCGCAAAGAATGCAAGAAGCGCGGCATCAAGAGCCTGCACGTACTGTTTAGCTGCGAGGAATCGGTTAAGACACAGCCCCGCGACCCTTCCAACATCCACGAGCGCACCGAGCTGGGAACCGCCAGCTTTATGCCGCCCATCATGGGCCAGATGATCGCCGGCGAGGTTATCCGTCAGATCAGTGGTCGCGGCACCGAGCGCGTGCGCGCCGACGGCCAACGCCTGGACTAGCGGAGCGCGCCGAGATGGAGCCCCGGTTATTTGATGCACACTGCCATCTTGATTTAATGGCTCACCCGGACGCCGTTGCCGATGAGGCAACGGCGCTGGGCTTGGGTCTATTTGATTGCGGCGTCGATCCACGCGACTTCGCTAGCGCACACGGGCGAACCCGTCGCCTTCCTACCGTCATCAAGGGCATCGGCCTCCATCCCTGGTGGCTCGCCGACGGCCGCTGCGGTCCCGCCGAAGTCAATCTGCTTTGCGAAGTTGCTGCCCAAGAGCGCTACATCGGCGAAGTCGGGCTCGACTTTTCCGCGCGCTTTGCTGGAAGTGAGCCGCTACAAATACAGGCACTTAACCGGCTCTGCGATGCACTCGTGCAGCATCCTCTTACCGGGCGCGTGATATCAATTCACGCCGTTCGTTCGGCAGGAGCCGTACTGGACGTCCTCGAATCGCATGGACTACTCATCCCAAACCCCGACTCCCCCGCTATCATCTTCCACTGGTTTAGCGGCACTTCGAACGAACTCGCCCGCGCGCGAAACGCAAACTGCTATTTTTCCGTGAACGAGCGTATGCTCGCCACCAAGCGCGGTCGCGAATATGCCCGGCAGATTCCACTCGACCGTCTACTGCTCGAGACCGATGCGCCAGCCGAACCAAACACAGAAACAAGCGCGCAGTCGCTCATCAGATCGCTCGCAAGGACCTCGATGCGCATCGCCTCACTCAAAAACTGTGACGCAAAGCGCATCGAGTCGGCAGTTTTAGCAAATGCGCACTCTGTTTTTGACCTTCGCTAACTCCTGTGGGCAAAAATGCCAAGGGGCATGCAAATCGCACAACGCAGTCCCTATTTTGGAAGACAGTACAATTCGGCAGCATTACACCAATTCGTGCATGAGATCACGGTTGCGTGCATACAATTCGTCAAAGATATGACGGCGCGACGCATATAACTCGTGGGCAGTCATATCAGGCACGATTGTTTGCGCAACGCCAAGGACTTGGGCGAGCTCATCCCATGATGCATAGGCGCCACCTGCGAGAGCTGCCATGATGGCATCACCGAAGCATGCGCCCACCGTAACCTTGGCAACCGAGACCTCGCGCCCACATACGTCGGCGATAGCCTGCATCCAAACTGGATTCTTGGTTCCACCTCCGACAAGCATAATGCGCCCAATTGGCAGTCCATGTTCTCGCTCGATAATGTCGACATGGGATGCAACGGTATACGCGACGCCTTCCAAGGCGGCACGAACCATATGGGCTCGCGTATGCCTTCCGGTCAGGCCAAAGAAGACGCCACGCGCCTCGGGATCGTTGAGCGGAGTGCGCTCCCCCGCAAAGTACGGCAGACACAGGAGCCCATCGGCACCCGGCGCCACACCGGCGGCATCATGCGCCATAACCGAATATGCATCGGGGCCACCGTGGCCCTCGGCCTCCACGGCGTCGCGATACAGCTCTTGGCGCAGCCACGATGTGAGCGCACCCGCCGTATTGGTCCCCGCGCAGATCCCGTAAGTTCCGGGAATGATAAACGTCCCTGGCCACAGGCGGGCATCATCGACCATATGATCAGCTAGGTAGATGAAATACGCCGTACTCCCCAACTGAACCATCATATCGCCGGGACGAAATACACCCGTCGAAATGGCCTCGGCACCAGAGTCGCCCGTTCCCACTAAGACAGGTGTCCCTGCCGCGAGCCCCGTCGCCTCAGCCGCACGCTGAGTAATCACCCCGGCAATATCGGTAGCCGACATTACCTCCGCCATCTGGTCAGGCCGGCAGAAACGAGCACATTCCCGAGCATCAACCTTCCAAGTGAAGCGGTCGTATAGGGGAAGAAAATCCTCCGCCAGATAACGGTCCACCGTAAAACGCCCCGTCAACTTTGCGCACAGAAACGATGACGCCGTCAGGAACTTCGCGGCACGTTCGTGCACCTCGGGCATATTCTCCTTAAACCACAAGATCTTGGGAGCAATATCTGACGAACAGGGATCGTGCCCGAAAAGCTCGCGTGCGCGATCTGACCCATATTCGGAAAGAAGCTCGTCAATCTGCGGTTTCGAACGTGCATCGACTCCATACAAAATCGCGGGCGCCAGCGCGTTGCACTCGGTATCGACCGGCACACAGTCGCAGCCCAATGCGGAAAGGCCCACGCATCCGATCTGTGCCGCGTTAACCCCCGATCGCGCCACCAGCTCGCACGACAAGCAGCAAAAATCGCCCCACCAAACGGCCTCGGCATCATGCTGGTACCATCCGTCACACGGGTTGTCCGTCTCGTGTCCACAAGAGGCTTGGCAAACGATGTTGCATCGATCATCGATTAAAACGCCTTTAGAGGCGCTTGTCCCAATATCAATACCCAGATAGAGCGCCATAGGTGCCTACTCCCCTCGCGCCGTACGAGCGGCAGCCATAAAACGAGCTACCCGCTCAACATCAACCGGGGCATCCAGCTTTCCGTCGCGCTTTAAGCAGGTGCCGACAAACGCGCCATCGTAGTGAGCAAATACGTCAGCCACGGTATTTTCGCGACAACCGGTGCCACATACCACGGGCACTTCGCCAACACGCTCGCGGACCTCATCGGCAAGCTCGCCCGAAGCGCCACGACCGGCAGCCGAACCGCCGATGACCATCGCATCCGGTAGGCAATTAAAGAGAAGCGAATCGGCAATGTCCGCAGTCGTGCGATCGTTGAGATAAACCTCCCCCTCGCTCGTGATGAAGTGAAAAAGCTTGAGGTCGTCCAAGCGCAGCGCCGCCTTGCGACGCATGGTGTGCGCGAAATCTCGGTTAATCAGCCCGAGATCACCGGCCCAGGCACCGCAAAAATTACAGCGCGTGAACTGCGCATCGACGGCAGCGCACAGCTCGATTGTGGCATCACCATCGTAAATAGCCTCAGCTCCCCAAGGAGTCGACAGATCATGGGACAGAGCCCCGATTACATAGCCCATCGATGCAAGGCTTAATAGTGACAAGTAACTATTTTGTCGCAGAGAACGGTGTGACCCGAAGGTCACGCCGTTTTTCTGTGTTCATAGGTTGTTTGCGTGATGA
>JAGZGX010000037.1:0-18332 GCA_018367075.1 Collinsella sp. | reverse complement strand
GAGGGCGGGGGTTAAGTTTGTCGCGAGTTCCGCACGCAAAGGAAAGCACTTAATGTGCTTTCCGTCTTGCGCAGGACTGTAGAGCAGCAAACTTAACCCCCGCCCTCAGCCCCGGAAGCCCTCCCGGAGGGACCCAAAAAATTTTTTCAAAAAAGTTGTTGCGCGCCGGACAGACTTCTGTGTATACTAATCCCCGCAGCGCACGCGAGCGGAAACAAACGCGAACGACTGCCTGGGGAGTTAGCTCAGTTTGGTTAGAGCGCCGGCCTGTCACGTCGGAGGTCGCGGGTTCGAGCCCCGTACTTCCCGCCAACGCAATTAAAGCCACGTCTTCGGACGTGGCTTTTTGCGTTTAATGGGATATTGATCCACGCCCTAATATCTAAAACCACATCTCTCCAAATCTCATCTCCCATTCGCGAATAAAGCCCAACTGATATATATGTTCAAACAAGGCGTTTGTTGCACAACACCTGTTTAATGGGGTAGGGGGGTTAGGTTATACTAAGTTTCACTGTAGGCCGGTATTGATGTAATCAGCTTCAGGCTCGGCATCCAGTGGACACCCGATTTGCTATTTGGCTGTCCTGACGTTCGTTTGGCGTCTCGACGTAAGCTCGGCCCCGGAGCCCGTTCGAGCTGTTCCTATTCCTTGAAAGGGGAAAAATGGACATATCGAGAAAGACTGACTATGCCCTTCGCATGCTTGCGATGCTTGCCGAGGAGCCGGAGCGGTTGCTTTCTGTTCGCACTGCCGCCGAAGAGGTCAACGTGCCCTATTCGTTCGCGCGTTCGATCCAGCATGGCTTGGTTCAGGCTGGCATCGTGGAGAGCCTGCGTGGCGTCCATGGCGGCATGCGTCTTAAAGTCAGTCCGGACGACGTCACCATTCGTCAGGTCGTCGAGGCCGTTCAGGGCCCTATGGTTATGAATGATTGCACCGCACCCGATGGTGACTGTGCACGCATGGGCACGTGCTGCTATCATCCCCTGTGGGCCGGAGCTCAGGCGTTGATGCGCGACTACCTCGATTCCGTTTCGCTCGGCGACATCGTCGCTCACCGCCAGTTCCCGGCCGTCGATCCCAAGTTCGCCGACCGCGAAGCGTTTCCCGAGTACGCCACCTGCGCGTGCGCTTACCGGGAGGAATAGCGCCGCATAAGGAGCATAGCCATGATTCAGGACCCCTTTCGTTCGATGATTCGTTCGGAAGGGGTCCTGCGTTATCGCGACCTTCCGTGGCGCCGAACGCGCGACCCGTATATCATCTGGCTCTCCGAGGTCATGCTGCAGCAGACACAGGTGCCGCGCGTGGAGGCGCGCATGCCGGCGTGGCTCGATCGCTTTCCGACTGTCCAGGCTCTCGCCCAGGCCGCGCCTTCGGATGTTTTGGACGCTTGGCAGGGGATGGGCTACAACCGACGCGCTCTGGCGCTTCACGGGGCCGCTCAGCGCGTTGTAGAGGACTGGGGCGGGGAGTTTCCGCGTGAGACGCGTGACTTGGTCGCTCTGCCTGGTATTGGCCCGGCAACGGCGCAGGGTATCCGGTCGTTTGCGTTTGATCTTCCGGGCGTGTATCTGGAGACCAACGTGCGCACGGTCTTTTTGCATCATTTCTTTCCCGATGTGCCGGCCGTTCCCGATCGCGAGCTGGTGCCGCTGATCCAAGCCGCCTGTCCGGCGGCCCCTGGTGCGGCGACCGACGAGATCGCGCCCTTTGCCGTTCCTCAAGACGATGCCGACACGCCGCGTGCGTGGTATTACGCGCTGCTAGATTATGGCGCATATCTTAAGAAGACACTGCCCAATCCGTCCAGGCGCTCGGCGGGCTATAGCCGTCAGTCCAAGTTTGAGGGCTCGCGTCGCCAAAAGCGCGCGCATATCGTGCGTATGTTGCTGGCAGCGCGCGATGGCCAGCCGGCGGGGATTACGCTTGCTGATGCCGTGGCGGGTGTCAACGAAATGGAGGCGGCGGCAGGCCGCGAGCCGGTCGATCACGATCTTGTCGCAGGCATTTTGGCCGACTTGGAGCGTGAGGGCTTTTGCCGTGTGGAGGGTGACCGCTGGCTAAGCGTGTAGCCCACCCGAATCTGAAAAACAGGATTGTAAGGTTTAGATTTTCGGCATGAGGGCATCCTAGAGACGAGGCCGCTCGAAGCCTACGGGCGGCATGCGTTGAAGGGAAGTACACCTATGGATTTTGAGAATTCCCAAACCAAGAAGAACCTCGAGACCGCTTTTGCCGGTGAGTCCCAGGCACACACCAAGTATCGCTACTATGCATCCAAGGCCAAAAAGGACGGCTACGTTCAGATCTCGAATATTTTTGCCGAGACGGCGGGCAACGAGTCCGAGCACGCCAAGCTGTGGTTTAAGTATCTGCACGACGGCGCCGTCCCCGATACCCTGGACAATCTGCGTGATGCCGCTGCGGGCGAGAACTACGAGTGGACCACGATGTACGACGAGTTCGCCAAGACCGCCGAGGAGGAGGGCTTTACCGAGATCGCCGCAAAGTTCCGTGGCGTCGGTGCTGTCGAGAAGGCCCACGAGGAGCGCTATAACAAGCTTGTCGAGCGCATTGAGTCGGGCGAGGTGTTTGAGCGTGAGGGCGTAAAGGTGTGGAAGTGCCTGAACTGCGGGCACCTGCACGTTGGTGCCGAGGCGCCTGAGGTGTGCCCGGTGTGTAACCACCCGAAGGCGTACTTTGAGGAGCAGGTGGTGAACTACTAGCGCTTGGCGCTGGCTGCTGCGGAGCGCAGGGCGGGAAATGCCTTTCCCTCTCGCTCACGGCTGCGCAGGGTCGCGCGAGGCAAAGGCATTTCCCGCCCTGCGCTCCGGCGTTGGGTCGTCGCGTGCTCGTTACAGAAAAGCTGATAAGAAGTTTGTGTGCCGCCCCTTATGGGGCGGCACGTTTTTGTGGGGGCCGGTTGGGGCGGTGACGTTGCTTAGAGGGTACACTGGGTAGCGTTGGCTATTCGTTTCCTCTTGTGAGGTGTTGGTTATGGGTAAGAAGTCTCGGGCTCGGGTTGCTGCGGCGGGAACTCGCAAGGATCCTGGTCGTCGGGTTGCCGAGGGTAAAAAGGTCGATCGTGTCGAGAAGGACAAGAAGGTTGGCGCGCATGCTCATCCTGAGTGGGCGCCTCACCTCAATACGGCTAGCGAGGATCTGACTGCTAAGTTGTTTACTCTGGTCGAGGTTATCTTGGGCGTGGTGCCCGTGGTGGTCATCGGTCTGTTCCTGGCCTCTAAGGATGCTACGAGTGTGGATAAGCTCACCGATGTCTTTTCTCAGGACCCCTCGATGGTGGTTACGTTTATCTCGGCGTGTCTGCAGCCGTTTGTGGCGTACATGCTGTACATGATTTATCGCAAATACTGCAAGGGCGATGCGGGCTTTGCCGCCGGCAACCTGATCGCCCTCTTGTGCTCCGAGATTTTGTTGTTCAATATTCCCGGCGTCATCGGCATGGGCATCTTGTTGTGGCGTGTCTGGCGCAACGTTGCCCCGCACTTCGAGAGCTGGCTGTTTGAGCGCCGCGCAATGGGCGTGCTGGTCGACATCGCGGGCTCGCTCGTGATTCTAGCCTTGGCGTTTATGTGCGCCACCGCCGCCCGAGGTTTCGCGGGCATGTAGTCTGTCCTCACCGACCACGGAGCGCAGGGCGGGGAAACCTTTGCCTCTCGCTCACGGCTTCGCAGGGTCGCGCGAGGCAAAGGTTTCCCCGCCCTGCGCTCCGGCGTTGAGTCGTCGCATGCTCGTTACAGAAAAGCTGATAATAAGTTTGCGTGCCGCCCCTTTGGGGCGGCACTTTTTGTGTGGGGTCCCGGTCTCCACAATTTTCGTCAAGCTTTTGGTTAGATTTTGGTCAGTTGGCGTAAGGGTGGAAGGCCAAAAGATTGCTGGCGAAAAAAGCTCAGAGAAAGTGCTGGTAGGGGAGTTGTTGAGCTTTTCGACAGCTTTTGAGCAAAAGAAACTTTGTGGCTATTGCCGGCGATTGCGTTGTCGCGGTCATGGCGGTGCGGGATGCTGGTCGTAAGCGTCGAACGCTCCGATTTTGGAGGCCAACATGGACCTGTTTCTTGAGACCCCACAGCAACAAGCCGAGCGCATGCTGCGGCAGCAGCGGCGGCTTATAGAGATGCAAATGCAAGGGGTTGCCAACCAGGCGCCCGTGCAAAACGTCGTGCCCGCTGCTGTACCTGCAGCCGTGCCCGGGTGCGAATCGGCACCAGAGGCCTATTCCGTACAGCAAGATTCATATGCGCAGGAGCTCGCGTTCGACAAGCGTCGTGCGCGTCGTCGCCGCGTGGGCCAGCGCCTGCGCACATTGGCGATGATCGTGCTCATTCCGCTAGGACTTGCGGCAATCTTCTTGGCCTCATATGCCCTCACGTGCATTCTCAACGGTGCCTCGCCCAATGAGGTGCTCCAGCATCTAGCGGCCCTGGGCCAGCGCCTAGGCGATGTCGCAACAACCATCCGCGCCGGCTGGGAGAGTTAGCGTTTGTCACATTAGGACTTCCAGGGTGTACGAATTATCGCCACGAGCAGAATTCTTGCATCCTGTGGGTCCTGTCGTGCGACTGAATAGTATTATTGAAGATAAATAATAATAGGATTTGCTATGTATAAGCAGGATTTAGAGCAGACTCTGTTGGGCATTGACGAAGAGGCGGAGCTGGAAATAGGTCCAAGAGACGACAGGCCGAACGTTGTATTGGTGGGAGGAAGCGCCTTCATGCTAAACGATGTGACGAATCGTTCGGTTACACATGACATTGATGTGTTTGAGGCAGATAGGTGCCTCCGCGAGATCATAGCTCGATACCCCGAGGTGAATGGTATGGCGGTGGCATATTGTAATCAGATGCCGTTCAATTACGAAGATCGTTTGATTCCCTTGGATATTGGGGCGCGCTTTATCAGGTACTTTACGCCATCCTTGGAGGACCTGGCGGTAATGAAGCTCTATGCCTGTCGTCCGAACGACATCATCGATCTTCATAGCCAGGCATTCGTCGACCGACTTGATTGGGGACTGCTCGAACGGCTTATATTCGACGAGGGCGAGGCGCTGGCGTCGTCGCCTTCGGAGCGGAGTTATCAAGAGATGGTCTGCGCATACAGCCAATACAAAAAGGAGGTGCTCGGTTGAATCTGACCTTTGAGGGATTCTTAAAAGGCTATTGCCGAGAGCTATCCGGACAGCAGTCGCTCAGTTTTAGAAAACTGGTTAAGCAAGCGACGACGGTTGCGCCGCGCGTGGCGGAGCCCCTGTTTTTGCTCGCTTTGGCACAGGGTAAAGCCGAATACGTTCTGGGCTTATCCGAGGGTTCGTGGATGGAAGAGGGTTACCGAGGCGTTTTGTCCTTGTACGCCCAAACGGGTAGCCTGGCATCTCTATGCGCCGAGGACAAACTTCCTAATCGTTATGCCAACGTTTGGCGTGCGTATAGAGCGGTGAAGGAAAAGCCAGTGGCGGACAGAAGAATCAACGCCCTGATGCGAAAAAGAACGTTGGGAGCGCTAGAGGAATCGGGTGTAACGCGCTACGGTCTCTGCCGCGATTTGAATCTGAATAAGGGAAACGTGTACGCATATTTAGCCGGTGATGACTCAAAGGTGAGCAGGGAGACGGCGCGCCGCATTATGGAATATGCGGAGGAGAGGGGCGCCCAAGAAGGGGCCGGGCGCCCGGTGCGTATGGCGGGGTAAGATTAATCGCGGTTTTGATTGGTGCTCGATTGGGTTTGTTGGGCGGAGTTTATGTCTGCTATTGATATTGTGCTTGTTGTGATCGCCTTGGTGGCGGTGGGGGTTGCTGTGGCTTGCGCCCTCCAGCTCAAGAGCCTGCGTGCCGAGTTGCGGGAGCGTGGCGACAGTAGCGCGGAAACGCTGGCAGCACTCGAGCAGGCCAACAACGCGCTCGATGCCCTGAACGTCGCGCTGGCCGAAACTCGCCGCACGGCCAATGCCATCGCGCAGCAGCAGACGACAGATGCGGCCGTGGAGCAGCAACGTTACCTGACCATCGCACGTGAGTTTTCGCAAGCTGGTGACCGGATGGATGACCTGCGCCGCGAGACGGCCCAACAGCTCGGTGCCAACCGCGAGGGTATCGAGCATCGCCTGGACAAGGTGCGCGAAACGGTCGATGCTCAGCTGGGCGCCATCCGCAAAGACAACAACGTGCAGCTCGATCAAATGCGCGCAACGGTGGACGAGAAGCTCTCCCGCACGCTCAACGATCGCCTGTCGGCATCGTTTAAGCAGGTGAGCGACCAGCTCGAGGCCGTGTACAAGGGCCTGGGCGACATGCAGTCCATCGCCACCGGCGTGGGCGACCTTAAGCGCGTGCTGGGCAACGTGAAGGCGCGTGGCATTTTGGGCGAGGTGCAGCTGGGTGCAATTCTGGCGGACATCCTTACGCCCGACCAGTATCTGGAAAACGTCGCCACCAAGCCCGGCGCCTCGGAGCGCGTTGAGTTTGCCGTCAAGCTGCCGGTGGACGAGGGCGATCCCGTGCTGCTGCCGATCGACTCCAAATTCCCGGGCGACGCGTACGAGCACTTGCTCGACGCGCAGGAGTCGGGCGATGCGGAGACCGTGGCGGCTGCGCGCAAGACGCTCGACACCATGGTCAAGCGCGAGGCAAAGGACATTTGCGAAAAGTACCTGAGTGTGCCGGCAACGACCAACTTTGGCATCATGTTCGTGCCGTTTGAAGGGCTGTACGCCGAGGTCGTCAGCCGCTCCGGGCTTATCGAGACCCTGGGCCGCGACTATCACGTCAACGTTGCCGGCCCCAGCACCATGGCGGCCATTCTCAACAGCCTGCAGATGAGCTACCAGACGTTTAGGCTGCAAAAACGCACCGACGATGTACTGCGAGTGCTCTCCGCCGTCAAGGCCGAGCTGCCGCGCTATCAAAAGGCGCTGCGCCGCGCCCAGCAGCAGATCGAGACCGCGGGTAAAACGGTCGAGGGCATTATCACCACGCGCACCAACGTCATGGAGCGCAAACTCAAGGATATCGACGCGCTGGAAGACGCCGACCAAGCCGATGAGATCTTGGGACTCACGCCCGCGGGCCTTTCCACAGACCAAGAAGACGAGGACTAATTGCAACAAGGCAGCGGGGCACCGGCGCAAACGCGGGCACCCCGCTGCCTTTCACATCGCGCTTGCCTGAAGTGCGCTTTAGTGTGCAACAATGGCGTTTCGCCCTATCAGACGCGAAAGGAAGCCCATGTCTCAGAGAAACACCAGTCCGCTGAAACGCTCCACCGTGCGCCGCACGCTGCAGCGGTTTTGGGGTGTCACGCGCACGCAGCCGCTGATTGTCTTTCTCTCGGTGTTCTCGTCGGCGGGCTACATCTTTTTGCTGACGTTTGCCAATACCTATGTGATGGCCCTCATTGTCGACCGCGTTCAAGCCGGTCCCGTGGCGGGTGATCAGGTGTTTGAGGTCTTCGGCCCCTATATCCTGGCGCTCGTACTCGTTAACCTGGTGGGCCAAATCCTCTCCAAGCTGCAGGACTACACCGTCTACAAGCTCGAGATTGCGGGCAACTATCACCTGGCGCGCCTGTGCTTCGACACGCTCTCCAATCAATCCATGACATTTCACACCAGCCGCTTTGGCGGATCGCTCGTGAGCCAGACGAGCCGTTTTATGAGCGGCTATACGGGGCTGGTCGACGTGACGGTGTATTCGCTCATCCCCACCATCACCTCGGTCATCTGCACGGTGGCGGCGCTCGCCCCGGTGGTGCCGACGTTTACCGTGATCCTGGTGTGCATCATGGCCGTCTACATCGCGTTTGTCTGGCTTATGTACAAGCGCATCATGCCGCTTTCGGCCGCGACGTCCGCCGCGCAGAACAAGCTCTCGGGCGTGCTCTCCGACGCGGTCACGAACATCTTGGCCGTCAAGACCTGCGGGCGCGAGGACTTTGAACGTGATCTGTTCGACGCCGCTGATCGTGCCGCGCGCGATGCCGAGACGGTCTCGATGCACGCCATGATGCAGCGCAACTTTACGACCTCGGGTCTTATCGTCATCACCATGGCCGTGGTGAGCGTATTCGTGGCGGGCGGCAACGCGTGGTTTGGCATCTCGGCCGGCTCGCTCGTCATGATCTTTACCTACACCTATAACCTCACCATGCGCCTGAACTACGTAAGCTCCATGATGCAGCGCATCAACCGCGCGCTCGGCGATGCGGCCGAGATGACGCGCGTGCTGGACGAGCCACGTTTGGTGGCAGATGACCCGGACGCCCCCGAGCTCAAAGTGACCGAGGGCGCGATTGATTTTGAGCAGCTGAGCTTTGCGTACCGTGACGCTGCGGCGGGCGAGAGCGTGTTCGATGACCTGACACTTCATGTGGCGGCGGGCCAGCGCGTGGGCCTGGTGGGCAAATCGGGCTCGGGCAAGACGACGCTCACCAAGTTGTTGTTGCGCCTGGACGATGTACAGGGCGGCCGCGTGCTCGTGGACGGCCAGGACGTCTCGCGCTGCACGCAGCAGAGCCTGCGCCGTCAGGTTGCCTACGTGCCGCAGGAGGCGCTGCTGTTCCACCGCTCCATTCGCGAAAACATTGCCTACGGTCGTCCCAACGCCACTGATGAGCAGATTCGCGAGGCGGCTCGCTTGGCTAATGCGACCGAGTTTATCGACCGCTTGCCCCGTGGCTTTGACACTATGGTGGGCGAGCGCGGCGTCAAGCTCTCTGGCGGTCAGCGTCAGCGCGTGGCTATCGCCCGCGCCATCCTAACCGACGCGCCGATTCTGGTGCTCGACGAGGCGACGTCTGCCTTGGACAGCGAGTCCGAGGCGTTGGTGCAGGAGGCGCTCGAGAATCTGATGCGCGGCCGCACCTCCATTGTGGTGGCGCACCGCCTGTCCACCGTGGCGGCGCTTGACCGCATTGTGGTGCTGGCCGATGGCGAGATTGTCGAGGACGGCACGCATACGCAGCTCGTCGAGGCGGGTGGCGAGTACGCGAGCCTGTGGAGCCGTCAGACCGGCGCATTCTTGGAGGCGTAAGCGTCTCGGACGTGGGACAATTGTGCCCATAAGTTTATTGTGCCGTTGAGCCGAGGAGTCGTTATGCCACGCGAGACCAATGCCGCCAAACGCGAGCGCGCCGTTGAGGTGTGTGAGCGCCTCAACCGTCGCTATGGCCCGGTCGAGTGCTTTTTGGACCACGAGAATCCCTTCCGCCTGCTGATCGCGGTGTTGCTCTCGGCGCAAACGACCGACGCGCAGGTCAACAAGGTGACGCCGAAGCTGTTTGCCCAGTGGCCCACGCCCGAGGCCATGGCCGGGGCGAGTGTGGCTGACGTGGCAGACACCATCAAGTCACTCGGCTTTTATAAGAGCAAGGCCAAGCACGCCGTGGAGGCCGCGCAGATGATCGTCGCCGACTATGGCGGCGAGGTGCCGGCCGACATGAAGGAACTCGTGAAGCTGCCGGGCGTGGGACGCAAGACGGCGAACATCGTGCTCAACGTGGGGTATGGCATCGTGGAGGGCATTGCGGTGGACACGCACGTCAACCGCATTGCGCATCGCCTGATGTTGAGTCCCAAGACACATGCCAAGGAGCCGCTCAAGACCGAGCAGGATCTGCTCAAGATTTTGCCGCACGAGTATTGGGAGTCGGTCAACCATCAGTGGATCACCTTCGGTCGCGAGATCTGCGACGCCCGCAAACCCAAGTGTGACGAGTGTCCGCTGGCAGATTTGTGCCCCAGCGTGCGCGTAGCGGGGTAGGGCGGAACGCATCTTCGTCTGGCGTTTTTTGCGGGGCTGGGTTTGCTCTTGAGCCGGAGTCCTCTCCATGCGCTACCATGACAGGCAATGAAATCCGCCGCATACCCGCCGAGCTTGCCCCGGCGGGCTTTTGGCGTTGCAATGCCGGAGGAACAGCATGCTCATTCACCGTATAGCCGCGCAGCTCTACACTGCCGAGGCCTTGCAGGCCGTCGAGGCCGGGCTCGATGCTGGCGAGGACGTGACGCTGGCTGTGTCGCAGTCGGGCCGCACGCTTATGGCGGCCGCCCAGTTTGCGCGCCGTCCGCGCCCGACGGTCTATATCGTGAGCGGCGAGGATGCGGCCGATCGCGCCGCGCGTAGCCTTGCCGCCTACGTGGGCCTGGCGCACGTGTGTCGTTTTCCTGAGCGCAAGGACTATCCGTGGCGCGAGCAGGCGCCGGACGACGCCGTGGTGGCGCAGCGCTGCGAGGCTCTGGGGCGCATCGTGCGCGGGGACAACTGCATCATGGTCGCCTCGGCTCGCGCGCTGCTGCGCTGCGTGCCGCCGGTCGAGAGCCGCTACTGGGAGTCCACGACCTTTGCGGTGGGCGAGGAGATTCCTTTTGATGAGGTGCCGCAGCGCCTAGTGGGCATGGGCTACACCAATGCCGGCGCCGCCGACGCGCCCGGTCTGTTTCGCGTGCACGGCGACACCGTCGAGGTGTTTCCCGCGCAGGAAAAAGCGCCCGTGCGCATTGAGTTCTTTGGCGACGAGATTGACCGCATCCGCCGCATGGTGAGCTCCACGGGGCAGACCATCGGCAACGAGGACAGCATCGAAATCTTTCCCTGCCGCGAACTGGCACTCACCGACGAGGCCGTCCACAACATGCATGTGGCGCTCTATCGCGCCAGCCAGGATGACAGCAAACTGGCGGCGCTGCTCGAGATGGTGGATGCGCGCATCGTCACGCCCGAGCTCGACCGCTTTTTGCCGGTGATGTACGGCCAGACCGTAAGCCCGTTGGCGCACGTGAGCGGCAAGGCGCTCGTGGTTCTGTCCGAGCCGCGCTCGCTGTTCGACGACTGCCTGCGCGCCTACGAGGATATCGAGGCGCGTGCCGGCGAGGCAGGGATTGACCGCCTGGATGGTCTGTACGTGCGCGCTCAACAGCTCGATTTTGGTGCCCAGCAGCGCTTGAACTACGTAAGCCTCATCCGTGCCGGCGGTGCGGTGACGGCCGAGCTCAAGATTGAGCAGCCTGCTATCGCAGGCTCGGACAACCGTTTTATGACGCGCGTTCAGGAAGTCGTGGGCAAGCGCTATGCCTGCGTGTTTGCCATTCCCGACCGCGGCGCGCGCGAGTCGATGGAGCTCACCTTTGGCGACGAGGGCATTACCTTTGAGGAATCGCTGACGGCCGCGCCCGAAAACGCCGGCGTCATTGGCGAGCGCGTGCGCGTGGCGGCGGCAGATTCTGCCGATCGTGCTGCCCGTCAGGATGCTCATGCTGCAATTCGCGAGCGTAAGGCTGACGCGCTCAACGCCCGCTCGCTCGAGGCGGGCGCGGCCCAGGCTGCCGCCGGTGCTGCCGTGCCCACTATCTCGCGCGGACGCGTGACCTTTGTCGATGCCGCCCTGCCGCAGGGCGTGGTGGTGCCCGATGCCAACCTGGCCGTGTTCTCGATCGCCGACCTCAACGCCCGTATGGATGCCAACCGCGCGCGCAGCCGCCGCAAGGTGGACATTACGCAGATCACGTTTCCGTTTAAGCCGGGCGACTACGTGGTGCACGCCACTCACGGCATCGCGCTCTTTAGCGAGATCGCGCGCCAGGAAGTGGGCGGCAAGGAGCGCGACTACTTTTTGCTGGAATATGCCGACGGCGACAAGCTCTACGTGCCGCTCGAGCAGGTCGACCGCATCACGCGCTATGTTGGCCCCGACGGCGACAAGCCGCGCCTGACCAGGCTCAACACCGCCGACTGGACGCGGGCTACCAACAAGGCGCGCAAGAATGCCAAAAAGCTGGCGTTTGACCTGGTCGACCTGTATACACGCCGCTCGTCGATTACCGGTATCGCCTGCCCGCCCGACACGCCCGAGCAGATCGAGATGGAGGAGAGCTTTCCCTACGACGAGACGCGCGACCAGCTGGAGGCTATTGCCGACATCAAGGCCGACATGGAAGCGCCCAAGCCCATGGATCGCCTGCTGTGCGGCGACGTGGGCTTTGGCAAGACCGAAGTCGCCCTGCGCGCGGCGTTTAAGTGCGTTGACTCCGGCCGCCAGGTCATGGTGCTTTGCCCCACGACTATTCTTGCCCAGCAGCACTACGAGACCTTCTTTGAGCGCTTTGCCCCGTTTGGCCTGGAGGTCGAGGTGCTCAGCCGCTTCCGCACGCCGGCGCAGCAAAAGCGCGCGCTCAAGGCGTTTGCCGAGGGCACGATTGATGTGCTCATCGGCACGCACCGTCTGCTTTCTGCCGATGTAAACCCCAAGAACCTGGGCATGGTGATCATCGACGAAGAGCAGCGCTTTGGTGTGCAGCACAAGGAGCAGCTCAAGAATCTGCGCGAGCAGATCGACGTGCTCACGCTCTCGGCAACGCCTATTCCGCGAACCATGCAGATGGCCACGAGCGGCGTGCGCGACATGAGTCTGATCACCACGCCTCCGACCGGGCGTCGCCCCGTGATCGTGCACGTGGGGGAGTACGACCCCGACGTGGTGAGCGCGGCGATTCGCCTGGAGGTGGGTCGCGGCGGCCAGGTGTACTACGTGTCCAACCGCGTCAAGACCATCGACGACGCCGTGGCGCGCGTGCACGAGGCCGCGCCCGAGGCGCGCGTGGGCGTGGCGCACGGCAAGATGAGCCCGCGCGAGGTCGAGGACGTGATGATTGAGTTCGCGACCAAAAAGATCGACGTGCTCATCGCCACGACCATCGTGGAGAGCGGCATCGACAACGCGACCGCCAACACGCTGATCATCGAGGATTCGCAGCGCCTTGGCCTGGCGCAGCTCTACCAGCTCAAGGGCCGTGTGGGCCGCTCTGCCACGCAGGCCTATGCGTACTTTATGTTCCCGGGCGAGCTGCCGCTCACCGAGGAGGCGACGGCGCGTCTGACCGCACTTTCCGAGTTCCAGGACCTGGGCAGCGGCATGCGCATCGCCATGCGCGACCTAGAGATCCGCGGCGCCGGCTCGCTTATGGGAGCCGAGCAGCACGGCAACCTGTCGAGTGTGGGCTTTGACCTGTTTACGCAGATGCTGGGCCAGGCCGTGGCCGAGGCGCGCGGCGATGACGACGCCGGCGTGGAGGCGGCGAGCGTGGGCATTAACCTGCCGGCCGACTACTTCCTGCCCGAGGAGTACCTGCCGGCGGTGGATCAGCGCGTGCTCGTGTACCGTAAGCTCGCAGCGGCCCAGGACCTGGAGAGCATCGATGAGGTGCAAGAAGAGACCGAGGCCGCGCATGGCGAGCTGCCGTTGGCGGGGCTCAACCTGTTCAATCGCGCACGAATCCGCATTCGCGGCGAGCGCCTAGGGCTCGAGAGCGTCACGCTCAGTGGCGGCCGCATCACGTTTTTGGGCGTCGACGTGCCCAAGAAGGTGGCCTTTGAGCTTAAGACCCGCTATGGCGCGGTGAACTTCCCCAAGAGCCGCAAGCTGTCGGTGCCCTACAAGGCGGGCGCCGGTGCGGGCAGCGGCCTGGGTCGCGGTCTCGACGCCAACGACGGCACCGGCCCGGTGGCGGCGGCGCTCATGCTGCTGCAACAGCTGGGTGCTAGTGATGATGACTAACGAGTAGGGGACGTGGCGGGACGAAGTCATCTTTGTCCCGCCACGTTGCAGGTTGATTCCGGGCCCATCGAAAGGAAAGCATGTTCGGATACATCTATAAGAAAGATGTCGCCATTATCGCGGTTGTCCTGTGCCTTTGTCTGGGCGTGGGCAGTTTCTTCGATTATCAGATCTCGAGCGCGCTGTTCAACGTCGGCAGCATGTACGGCCGCTTTATCGAGGCCGCCGGCGAGCTGCCGTTCGAGCTGACGGCGAGCGTCGCGGGCGTTATGCTCGTACGCGCGGTGCGTCCCGACTCCAGGGGGAGCAAATGGCTCGCCGTGCTGGGCGTTCTGATCAACGTTGGCCTGGCCGGCTACGAGATCGTTTCGTCCCTGCGGGTTGGCGGCAAACTCATCGCGGTTCAGCTGGTGCTGACGTTTGTGCTGGTCATCGCTGCCAACCTTATCATCTATCGCCTCACGCGCACGACCGAGCCCGATGAGCTCACGCGCTGGGCGTTGATGGTGCTTGCCGTGTGGGTCGCTCAGGCCATTATCCTCAACGTGATTGTCAAGCCGCTGTGGTCGCGCCCACGCATGCGCGTGATCGAGGTGACGCAGGGACTCGAGTTTCAGCCGTGGTGGGTGATCGGCAACCCCGACAAGTGGGCCTATATTGCCGCCGGTGTAGTCAAGGACGGCTTTAAGTCGTTTGCGAGCGGACACACGGCGCACGCGGCAATCGGCCTCATGCTCGCTGGGCTTCCCGCGACGGCCTTTAAGGAAAAGCCGTCGCGCCGTCGTGTGGTCTTTTGGACGGCGGCTGTGGTCGCGGCGCTCGTCGCGTTTGGCCGCATCGTGATCGGAGCGCACTTTTTGAGTGACGTGAGCTGCGGTTTTGCTCTGGTACTGGCACTTGAGTGCCTTGCCGCGCGCATTGCCTATCCCAGCGGCGTACAATAGCTCCGTTTGAATCATCTGGCCGATACCCGGTAAGAGAGGATTGCCATGCTCGCGTTCAACAACGACTATTCCCACGGCGCACACCCAGCGGTGCTGCAGGCGCTCGTCGACACCAATATGGAGCCGCAGCCCGGCTACGGTACCGATGCACATACCGAGCGTGCCAAGCAACTTATTCGCGAGGCCTGCCAGGCGCCTGACGCCGACGTGTTTTTCCTGGTGGGCGGCACGCAGGCTAACGCGACGGTGATCGACATGCTGCTTGCGCCGTACGAGGGCGTCGTTGCTGCCGAGACTGGCCACGTTGCCTGCCACGAGGCGGGCGCCATCGAGTTTGGCGGCCACAAGGTGCTCACCATCCCCGGCTACGAGGGCAAGATGCACGCCGAGGACCTCGAGAACTATATCCAGGTGTTCTACGAAAACGAGAGCTACGAGCACACGGTGTTCCCGGGTGCCGTGTACGTGAGCCTATCGACCGAGTACGGCACGCTGTACTCCAAGGCCGAGCTCGCGGCGATTCACGCGGTGTGCCAGAAGCGCCAGATTCCGCTGTTTGTGGATGGCGCCCGCCTGGCCTATGCGCTGGCGGCCGATGAGTGCGACATTACCCTGCCCGAGCTGGCGCAGCTGTGCGACGTGTTCTACATCGGCGGCACCAAGTGCGGCGCTCTGTGCGGCGAGGCCGTGGTGTTTTGCGGCATGCACGCCCCGGCGCATCCCATTCCGCGTATTAAGCAGCATGGCGCACTGCTTGCCAAGGGCCGCCTGACGGGCGTGCAGTTCGAGGCTCTTTTTACCGATGGCCTGTATTTTGAGATTGGTCGCCAGGCGATTGAGACCGCTCAGGCGCTGCGTCGCGTGCTGCACGAGCGCGGCTACCAGTTCTTCTTGGAGACGCCGACCAACCAGCAGTTCGTGATTCTGCCCAACGAGGACATGGCCCGCATTCGCGAGCATGCGGCGATCGAGTACTGGGAAAAGTACGACGATACCCACACGGTGGTGCGTTTTTGCACCAGCTGGGCCACGACGCAGGAGGATATCGACGCGTTGGCGGCTGTCCTGTAGCCTGACGTAATGACAAGGGGCCGCCCTGTGCCTGAGCTTGGCGCAGGGCGGCCTTTGCTTTTGGGGGAGAAGGGTTGTATGACCGAGATGTCCGAGCCGACAATTCGCCTGGCGACGCCCGATGATGCGCCGGCGTTGCTTGCCATCTATGAGCCGTATGTGCGCCAGACGGCGATTACCTGCGAATACGAGGTGCCGAGCGTTGAAGAGTTCGCCGGGCGCATTGAGCGTACGCTCAAGCGCTATCCGTATTTGGTGATGGAGTTGGACGGGCGTCCGGTAGGCTATGCCTATGTGAGTCCGCTTAACAGCCGCGAGGCATACGACTGGTCGGTCGAGACGTCGATTTACATGGCGCGCGATGCGCGCCATGGCGGGCTGGGTCGCAAGCTGCACGATGCGCTCAAGCAATGCCTGATCGCGATGGGCATCACCAACATGTGCGCCCTCATTGCCGTGCCGCACGACAAGGACGACGAGTACCTGACGCACAACAGCCAGGATTTCCATGCCCATATGGGATATCGCCTGGTGGGTGCCTTTGACCGCTGCGCCCAAAAGTTCGGCCGCTGGTACGATATGTGTTGGATGGAGCTGGTCCTAGCCGAGCGCACACCCAACCAACCCAAACCAATCTGGTTTCCCGACCTTCCCAAACCTACCATTTAGGGACAGGTTTATTTTGGCAGGTTAGCCGATGGGCTCGGTGTATTTGGCGCGGTCGGTGCGCTGGATGCGCTTGGAGACATGGAGCGGGCGGCCGTCGGTGTCGTAGACGTAGTCGGTGATCAGGATCAGCGCCTGCCCGCGCTCAACGTTGAGCAAAAACGCCTCGTTTTGCGAGGCGTAGCACACCTCAAAGGTCTTATGCCCCTGTGCCGGTGCGCGATGGAACTCCTGTCGCAGCGTGGCGTAGAGCGAACCGTTGATATCGCGATCGATGAGTGCCTCAAAGCTCGGTGGTAGATAGGTGGTCTCCAGGCACAGCGGCGCATCGTCCAGATAACGCAGACGGACAAGTTTGACGAGCTTGCTGCCCACGGCGGCGTCAAAGAACTTAGCTATGCTGCCGGCCGCCTTGGCAAAGCCCGAGTCCACGGTGCGTGTGGTGGGCTTCATGCCCTGACCTTCGACCTGCTTGGTATAGCTCGAAAACACTAGGTTGTTCTCGTGGAGCGCGGGCGTGTCGGCCACAAAGGCGCCGCGCCCGCGCTCGGTACGAATTAGGCCCTCATCAACGAGCACCTTAAGGGCGTGGCGCACGGTGCTGCGCGACAGCCCCGATTCGTCCATGAGCTCCATCTCGGACGGCAGCTTGTCTCCGCGTGCGTAGATGCCGGCGGCGATGCGGTCGCGAAGCGTA
This sequence comes from Collinsella sp., assembly GCA_018367075.1. Lineage (GTDB taxonomy): Bacteria > Actinomycetota > Coriobacteriia > Coriobacteriales > Coriobacteriaceae > Collinsella. Next base: position 1,379 of record JAGZGX010000037.1, on the reverse strand, counting down.
CCCGCCAAGCGCTCGTATTGGCTCAGTTTCTTTTTAGATGAAGCGTTCATGCGATCAACCTGTATCTAACTTGTATACTTACCGAACAAAGCATGTATCCAACATGACAACAAAACCGCTGGTAATGGATTGCCGAAAACCTTACCAATAAAATTTCTAAGACAAATATAGCATACAACTAGTCGACATAACCAAAACATGTATGTAACTTGTATGCCATCGAGAGCATCAAACGAGAAGAAAGGCTGATGCACGATGACTACTCAGGAACAGGTTAAGGACGTCGTCTCCCAGGTTTTGGCCGACAAGGCAGACAAGGGCGGCATCAAGCGCGTCGTGTGGATTGGCGCCGGCGGATCCAACGGCGGCAACTATCCTGCCCAGTACTTTATGGAGCACGAGGCCACGCAGGTCGTGAGCTCCAGCTACACCAGCAATGAGTTCGTGCACGCCACGCCCGCCTATGTCAACGAGAACACCCTGGCCGTCGTCGTGTCCATGCGCGGCACCAAGGAGACCATCGTCGCCGCCCAGGTCGCCAAGGACCACGGCGCCAGCACCATCGCCATCTATGTTGACGAGTCTGGCCTCACCGAGGTCTGCGACTACAAGATTCAGTATGACAGCCTGGCCGTCGACGAGTCTTGCATGGGCCGTACCAACTCCGCCGTCGTGACCATGATCGCCATGGAGCTTACGCAGCAGACCGAGGGCTATGCCGAGTATGAGACCGCTATGGCCGCCTTCGACCTGGTTGACCCCATCTATCGCAAGGCCGTCGAGTACACCCGTCCGCTCGCCGCCAAGTGGGCCGAGCAAAACGCCGACAAGCCCTGCATCAACGTGATGGCTCAGGGTCCGCTCTTTGGTGCCGCCTACGTCTTTAGCATCTGCAACGTGCAGGAGATGCTGCAGATCGACTCCTGCACCATCAACACCTGCGACTTCTTCCACGGCCCCTTCGAGATCCTGGACAAGCGCACCTCGCTGTTCCAGCTCATCAGCGTCGGCCGCAGCCGCTGCAACGACGAGCGCGGCATCCGCTTCGTCAACCAGTACGGTGGCGAGCGCGTCTATCAGCTCGACGCCAAGGAGCTCGGCCTCAACGACATCAAGGACAGCGTGAGCGAGTACTTCAATCACCTGATCTTTGCCCCGATCCTCAACAACGTGTACATGCGTGCGCTCTCTGCCGTCACCCACAAGGACTACATGACGCGCCGCTACATGTGGAAGCTTGACTACTAAGAGTTACGCGGTTTTACCAAACCGCGTAACGGGCCGACGCTGCGCGGGCCGCATTTGGACAATCTGACGTTCAACTTCAAGGGCGCGACCAGAAGGTCAGCGCCCTTTCGTTTCACGTCACCTTGTCTCAA
>JAGZGX010000006.1:0-89551 GCA_018367075.1 Collinsella sp. | reverse complement strand
GCAAGCTGCAGAAACTCGGTCGGTCCAGAGCAATATCGTGCGAACGGAATTCTGGCTAATGATCTGTTCGCGACAAAGACTCGATAGGTAGCCCCCTCTATGCCCTTTTGTAAGTTGCGGTGAAATAGGGACTGCATTTGGAGTTGAATCGTTTAAACAGTCCCAATATCACCGCAACTAATGGGAGGGAGAGAAAAAAGGCGGAGGCCCTGGGGAGGGACTCCGCCTTATATACAGGGGGCGATGTTATTCGCGGGCTGGGGGATTAGACCAGGCGGGCGTTGATCGTCTTGGCGATCTCGGCGGCGTCGGTGGAACCCTTGACGGTGGCACGGAAGTCCTCGTCCATGAGCGCCTCGGCGACCTTGGACAGGATCTTGAGGTGCGTGGTGCCAGCCTGGGCACCCGGGATGAGCAGGGCGATAGCCACGTTAACGGGAGCGCCGTCCATGGTGTCCCAACCGGTCACGCCGGACTCGTCCTTAACGACGATGACGGCAGCCTCGGTAATGGCGTCGGACTTGGCATGCGGGATGGCGAAGCCCTCCATCATGCCCGTGGTGCCCTCGGCCTCGCGAGCCAGGAAGGCGTTCATCACGGCGTCGGCGTCGCTGGCGATACCTGCCTTGACGGCCTGGTTGGAAACGAAGCTCAGAGCCTCGTCACGAGAAGCGAAGTCCTCGGCGACAAAGACATTCTCGACCTTCACGAAGTCGGCAGCCTCGGCCTTGGGGGCCTCGACGGCAGCGGCCTTGGGGGCCTCAACGGGCTTGGCTACAGGAGCGGCCTTCTGATTCTTCTCGAAGTCGTACTTCTTGAAGGCCACGAACAGGATGCCACCGACCACAGCGCCGATGAGGATCGCGAGGACCCACAGCGGACCGTTCTCGACAACAGGCAGGACCAGGAAGCCGCCGTGAGGCGCCGGATCGTGAACGTTGAAGAAGATGGTCAAGATGGAAGCGATGGAAGAACCGAGCATCATGATGGGCATGACGGGCCAGATGTTCTTGGTCATGAACGGAATGGCGCCCTCGGTGATGTGGGTGCAACCAAGGATGAGGTTGACGATACCGGCGTCATGATCCTCCTGGCTGAAGTACTTCTTGCCGACAACGACGGCGAAGGTGGTGATCAGCGGCGGAACGATGCAAGCGGCGGAGACGGCAGCCATGAAGTTGGTGCCGAAGTTGTAGGTCTCGGTGCCGACGCCAGCTTCGAGAGCGGTACCGAGCAGGAAGGTGCCAGTAGCGTAAGCAGCCTTGTTGACCGGGCCGCCCATATCAAAGGCGCACATGCAGCCGATGGCCAGGCCAAGGATCACCGGACCGGAGTTACCGAGGCTCTGCAGGAAATCCATCATGCCCTGGTTAATGGCAGCCATGGGGCCGGAAATACCGAGCATGACCAGGCCGACGATGGCGGTAGAGCACAGCGGATACAGGAAGATTGCCTTCAGGCCATTAAGGCTCGCGGGAATTTTAGAGAAAGCCTTCTCGAGCAGCAGGATGACATAGCCAGCGAGGAAGCCGCCGACGATGCCGCCCAGGAAGCCGAAGCCCACACCCGAGCCTCCAGCGTCGATCATGCCGGTATCGGCGTTGATGGGAAGACCCTGGATGGCAATCATACCGGCAACAAAGCCGGGGACGAGCGCCGGGCGCTTGCCGATGGACTCGGCGATGTAAGCGGAGAGCACCGGAACCATGAGGTTCATGGCGATACCGCCGATAATCTTGAGCATCGCGGCAAAGCTGTTGTAGTCGGCAGCCGTCGAATCAAAGGACGTGATGCCCCACAGGAACGAAATGGCGGTCAGAACACCACCGGCAACGACGAAGACCAGCATGTGGCTGACGCCGTTCATGAGGTGCTTGTAGATGACGTGACCGATGGACTCCTTCTCCTCGACCTCGTCCTCGACATCGGCGGCAGCGGCAACCGTGTCGTCGCCCTTGGCGGCGAGCGCGCGGTCGATCAGCTTTCCGGCGGCCTCGACGGACAGGGCCTTGGAAACACCGACGGAAACCATGGGCTTGCCGGCGAAACGCTCAGCCTGGACATCCTTATCGGCTGCGACGACGACGGCCTTGGCACCAGCGATCTCACTCTTGGTGAGCTCGTTCTCGACACCGACCTGGCCATGTGTCTCGACCTTAATGGTCAGACCACGCTCGGCAGCAGCCTTCTCCAGCGCCTCCTTCGCCATGAAGGTGTGCGCAATGCCGGTCGGGCAACCGGTCGCGGCGATGATGTCAAACTTAGCCATGTGTCCCTCCTTCTTGAGTACAGCGCCCGCGGGCGCTCCCCTACACGCGCTTCGATGCGCGTTTTTCCACAACTGAAAGATACCAACCTACCGTCCGCGTGAGAAGAGCTAAGGTGCAAATCTCCGGTGAAAGGTTCTTTCATAACCGTAAACGGTAAGTGAAAGTTTACCATCAACACTTGAAACGGCAAGGTGTATCTTGTAATTGAAAATGCCCGTATACTATGGCATTGCAAATCAAGCTAGATTTTCATGCCAACCAGGAGCCATCCATGACCGATAGTAGCAAGAGCGCACTTTCCCTCATTAGTACCCATCAGGGATACAGCGAGTCCGAGCAGCGCATTGTCGACTATATATTGGAGCACCAGTCCGAGGCTCCACGCCTCACGGCGGCTCAGCTCTCACGCGCCGCTGCCACGTCCGAGGCGACCGTTTCGCGCTTCTGCCGCAAGCTGGGCTTTGGCAGCTTCCGCAGCTTTCAGTTTTCGTTGGCGAGGGATTTGGAAAGCCAGCGCAACGAGGGCCTGACCGACGAGGTCTCGCTCGACAATATGGAGCAGAGCCTCAAGAACATCCTGGCTGCCAAGGTGAGCGAGCTTAATGCGACCATCGACGGAATCGACCACGATACGCTGGCGGCTGTTGTGCATGCCTTTAAGCATGCAGGGGTTATTGAGTTTGCAGCTGTGGGCAATACGAACGCGGTCGCGCTCGATGCGACGTTTAAGTTTTCGCAGCTGGGCCTGCGCTGCATGGCGAGCACCATTAGCGAGACATCAATCGGCTTTGCGCTCACGTTGCGCCCGGGTGACGTCATCGTGCTCATCTCAAACTCCGGCAAATCGCGCCGACTGAATCGCATGGCAAAAGCGGCTCGCGACTGCGGCGCAACCGTAGTCGTCATCAGCAGCGACAGCAAATCCCCGCTCGCGCGCCTGGCAGACTACACGTTTAATACCGTCAACCACGAAGCGCTGCTGACGACGGGCGACTTTGCGTTCTCCAAGATCAGCGCCACGATGATCATCGAAGTCATCTACAACTTCCTGCTGCCCGAGATTGAAGACGCGCGTGAGCATATCAGCTACTACGAGGAGCTCATCCAGCCGGACAAGGTCGTTGAGTAAAACGCGTAGTGGGACAAAAATTTCAGTCTATTTTGTCCCACCAACACCGCTGTTACGACCTAACCTCGAGCTTCTTCGAGCATCTGCTTTGCGTGGGCCAAGCTTGCCTCGGACTGATCGCCGCTCAACATGCGGGCGATCTCGGCAGTACGCGCTTCGCCGGTTACCTCGTCCAAATGCGTCTGGGGAACATCGCCCGGTTCCTTGCTGACGACATAATGCTTGTCAGCCATGACGGCGACCTGCGCCAAGTGGGTTACGACAATCACCTGATGCGTAGCGGCGAGATCTGCCAGCACACCAGCAAGTGCACGCGCCGTGGAGCCACCGACACCAGCATCGACCTCGTCAAACACCAGTGTATCGACACCGTCCGCGTTACCGAGGACAACCTTGCTCGCCAGCATGACGCGGCTGAGCTCACCGCCCGACGCAATTCGACGCAAGGGGCGCGGCGTCAAACCGGCACCGCTGCGGTATAGCAGCTCGTAGCTCGAAGGACCAACGGGCGTCCACTCAGCACGGGGAAGATCACGCGACTCCCAGACGAGCTCGGCACTACCCATCTCCAGGCGAGCCATCTGGCGGCCCACCTCGTGACAGAAGCGCGGGGCCGCCGTATTGCGAGCGCGCTTAAGCGCCTTGGCGGCAGCAAACAGTTCGCGCTCCGCCGCGCCAAGCGCTTCACGCGCCTTTTTGATCTGTTCATCGCCGTCATCAACCAGGGACAGCAGCTCTTGCGAGCGATCGCGCATGGCAAAAACATCGTCCATAGTGGGACCCCACTGACGCAACAGACCCTTGAGGTCGGAATACCGCTCACGCATGCGAGCGAGCTCGCGCGGGTCGAAGGCGATGCCATCGCGATAGGCACGAAGCTCGTTCGCGCAATCCTCAAGGGAGATACAGGCATCCGAAAGTGCATCGGCGATGTCACCCAGCTTGCGATCGACGGTCGCCATGCGTGAAAGCTCGGCCACGGCGCTGTTCACGGCGTCGAGCGCTCCCCCTTCGGAGGCAAGCGATGCATGGGCATCGTTAGCTGTGGCAACCAGTACCTCGGCATGTTCGGAGCGCGGCAGCAGTTCCTCGAGTTCCTCATACTCGCCCGGTTTGGGGTCAACCTCGCCGATGCGCTCGAGCGCAAAGCGCGCCTCCTCGACGCGGCTCCCCTGCGCACGCGAGGCCTCTTCGACACGTCGAACCTCCTTAGCGGCCGCGCGCGAGGCTTTAAAGCAAGCACGGTAGTGCTCGAGCGACTCGAGTGCAGGGCGCCCTGCCCAGGCATCGACCATCGCAACGTGATGTGCCGAATCGAGCAAGCGCTGGTGCTCGTGTTGGCCGCACAGATCCATCATCACGCCGACGCGCTCCGAAAGCTCGCGCACACTGGCGATACTGCCGTCAATCTTGACGCGGCTGCGGCCCTCGGCGGAAAGGCTGCGCTGGACCGTGAAGCCTTCCGTGTCGTGCGGGCCGTCAAACAGGCGCGCCTCGACACTCGCCAGCGCCTCGCCCTCGCGCACCGTCGACGAATCCGCGCGCTCACCCAAAATAAGCTTGAGGGCCGAGAGCAGCGCGGTCTTGCCGGCGCCGGTCTCGCCGGTCAGGACAGTCAGGCCGGCACTCGGCACCAGCGTCGCCTCGCGAATGAGTGCAATGTTAGAAACCTGAAGCTCATCGATCATGGCGGACTCCGTAGAATACGCGGCTCACCGAGTTGTAAAAACTCTCGGGGCCGTAGTCGAGCAGCAGCACATCGCCGGGGCCTCGGCGCACGGCCACGCTCTCGACCGTGCCGTCGCAGGTAATAAACTGTCCATCGATAGCGATCGCCGGAACGCTCGGACGGTCATCAGACATAAAGATTTCGACGACATCGCTCGGCGAAGTCAAGAAAGCGCGAGCTTGAATGGTGTGCGGCGCAATGGGTACGCAGACCATGCCCGTATAGTCAGGGCTCACGATGGGGCCACCGGCGCTGAGCGCGTAACCCGTAGAACCAGTCGCCGTCGAAACGACGACACCGTCACCGCGTAGGCGGTCGATATGGTGACCGGACACCGTGATGTCAAACTCGACCATATCGGACAGGGGGCCGCGGGTAAGCGCCATGTCGTTGAGGGCGAAGGTGCGCACGACATCCTTCGTACCATCTTCGCGCACGGACACGATATCCGCGGCGATGGTAGCGCGACGGCTCACATGCAGCTCGCCGGACAGGGCGTCGCTCACGACCTGCAGAATGTCGCGCTCCTCGGGACTCGCAGCAGTTAAAAAACCCAGGTGACCATAGGAAAGACCGAGGATAGGAATCTCACGATGGTTGAGGATGCGGGCAGCGCGCAACAACGTACCGTCGCCGCCGAGCGTAATTACCAGATCGGAGCCGTCAATATCAGGCGTGCTCTGAATCTTGGATCGCTGGTCGGCAGCCCATGCGACCTCATAGCCCTGGCGCGTCAGCCAAAGCTCGAGCATCAGGCCGCTCTCGACCGCCTCTTGCTTGTAGTAATTGGGAACCAGAAAGACCTTCATAGCGTTGCAGCTTTCTCGCTCAAAACCGATATCTGGGATTGCAGCTCGTCTTTCGAACGGTCGCCGGGGACTAACCTCTTGCCGTACAGGAAAAACTCAACGTTGCCCTTGGCACCATGAATGGGTGACACGCACACATCGACCGGGAACAGGCCCTTTGCAGCAAAGAGTTCAACCGCCGCCAAGAGTGTATCGCGGCGCACGACGGGATCGGTCACAATGCCGCCCTCGCCCACCAGCGCCGCCGGAGCCTCAAACTGCGGCTTTACGAGCGTGCAGAATGCACCCGTAGGAGCCAGGCACGCCAGTACCGCATCGATAATGTTCGCGATGCTGGTAAACGAGACATCACACACAGCCAGGTCGATGACGCCGGCATAGCCAAGCTCAGGCAGCTGCGTCACGTTTGTGCGCTCATGCAGCGTCACGCGATCGTCCTGACGCAACGACCAATCGAACTGGGCGCGACCCACGTCCACCGAGACAACGGTCGCAGCTCCGCGCTTGAGCAGGCAATCGGTAAAACCGCCGGTAGAGCAGCCCACATCCAGACAGGCAAGGCCCGTCGGATTGATGCCAAACGCATCAAGCGCGCCTTCGAGCTTAAGACCGCCACGGCCAACATAGGGAATGCGCCCCTTCACGTGCAGCGGCAGCCCCGGGATCACCTTAAGCCCCGGCGAAGTCAAGCGCTCACCGCCACTCGAGACCAAGCCGGCCATAAGAGTGCGAAGGGCATCCGCGCGATCGGCGCAGATGCCCTGTGAAATCAGTTCGTCATCAAGACGCACACGTTTCATGAATGCCATCAACCATTCGTATCCGGAGATGCGGCCTAGCTATCCTGGGATTCGTTTGCCGCATCCTCATCGTATTCCTGCTCGAGCTTGTCGGCCTCACGCGGTGTCAACTCAAACTTGTCGACCATATCGACCGCGCGGGAGCCCAGCTCAATCGCTTCGTCAAACAAATCGAGCGAACGCTCCAAGGAGGTATCCTTGGAGCGAACGGTAGCGATGATCTGATCCAGACGGTCCGAGATCTCGTCGAAGTTGCGGACGGAACCCTCTGGCATGGCTACTCCTCGACGGAGTCGACAACAGCCTCGGCGGCGTCCGAATCCTCGGCCAGCACGCCAGCCTCAGCCTGGGCAACCGCAACCTTGGCGGCAGCCTCGGCGGCCTGGGCCTCCTCGCGGGCACGGTCCTCGGCCAGCAGCTCTTGGTACAGGTCCTCGCCCGGCAGCTCCTCGCTGCGAGCGATCTTGCCCAGCACGCCGTTGACGAACGACGCAGACTGGTCGGTGCCATAGGCCTTGGCAAGCTCGACGGCCTCGTTGATCACGATGGCGTCCGAAACCTCCTCGTCGGTGAGGAAACGCATCTCGTAAACGGCGATACGAAGCAGATTGCGATCGGCGCCGGGCATGCGCATAAGATCCCAGTTCTTGGCAACGGAGCGCAGGGCGCAGTCGATGCGGTCGATATGCTCGTAAGCACCACGGCACAGCTCCAGCGCATAGGGGTCGAGGGGACCCTTCGAGATCAGGAAATCGCCCTCGAGGACGCGCTCGAGCGGGCTGTCCGTGGCCTCGGCCTGGAACAGCAGCTGCAGCGCCTGACTGCGGGCAAGCGTACGCCCGCGATAAACCTTAAGACTCAAAGGTTACTCCTTGGGGAAAACGAGGCCGTCGATGCAAACGTCAACGCGCTCGACCTCGACGCCAACCTGGGCATCGATGGCGGCGACCACGGCGGCGCGAACAGCCTCGGCGAGTTTCTTGAACGGATAGCCAAAGAACACCACGACACGCACGGTGAGTGCGAGCTTGTCGCCGACGACCTCGACCTCGACCGCCGGCTCGGAAGCCGGGGCCTTGGACGAGAGCATCATGGAGACAAGGTTGGTGGCAAGGTCCTTGACGCCAACGGAGGCGATGCCCTCGACATCGGACACGGCGCGCGAGACGATGGCGGTCAGAACATCGGGCGAAATGCCGATGCCGTCAATCTTGATTTCCTGGGGCATGAGTCCTCCTAGAAGATTTGGTTGCTAGACGCGGGAGACGAACTTGCCGTCGCGGGTGTCAACCTTGATGACCTCGCCCTCGTTGAGGTACATGGGAACCTGGATGACAGCGCCGGTATCGATCGTGGCCGGCTTGGTGGAACCCTGGACGGTGTCGCCCTTAAAGCCCGGGTCGGTCTGGACGATGGTGGTCTCGATGAACATCGGCGGGGTCACGCCCATGAGCTCATCGTCGGCGAAGAGCAGCTGGCAGACGTCGTTCTCGCGCAGCCACTTGGAGTTCTCGCCCACCATGTCCTCGGGAACGGGAACCTGCTCATAGGACTCGTTGTCCATGAAGATGTAGTCGGTGCCATCGTTGTAGAGGTACTGGAACTCACGGGTGGTGAGCATGACGCTCTCGAACTTGGTGCCGGCGTTGCAGGTGTTCTCGACGACGCGGCCGCTCTTGATGTCGCGGGTCTTGTAGCGTACAAACGCGCCGCCCTTGCCCGGCTTGACATGCTGGAACTCGACGATGGTGTAGACCTTGTCCTTGATGCGGAGACCGAGGCCGTTCTTGAAGTCGGCGGTAGAAATGGTAGGCATAGCGACCTTTCTTGTTATGGGCAGAACGCACAAGCGTCCAAATTACATACGACAGAAATTATACACTTGCAGACGGCGCCTGCAGCGAGCGCATAAAAAGAGAACGCGGGGCGTCCGAATCGATCCGAACGCCCCGCCCCAAACTATCTACCGAAGTAGACTAGCAGTCGATAACGTGCAGGTCGTGCGGGGTCTTGGTGAAGGGCTCGTAGCCGTTCTCGGTGACCACGCCGTAGTCCTCAAGGCGCACGCCGCCCACGCCGGGCAGGTAGACGCCGGGCTCCATGGTGACAACCGAGCCGATCTCGATGGTGTTCTTGCTGCGGTTGAAGTTGGGCAGCTCATGGATGTCGATACCCACGCCGTGGCCCAGACCGTGGTTGTAGTAATCGCCATAGCCGGCATCGCCGATGATCTTCTTGGAAAGCTTGAAAATGTCATTGCCCTCGACGCCCGGATGGATGGCGGCGACGCATTCCTCGTGCGTACGGCGCACGAGCGCGTACAGATCGAGCTGCTCCTGGGTAGGCTCGCCCATCACGACGGTGCGCGTCATGTCGGAACGATAATCGCAGTAGCCCGCGCCGTAATCCATGAGGACGAAGTCGCCCTTCTCGATCACGCGGTCACTCGGCACGGCGTGCGGGTTGGCGGTGTTGGGACCGCTCGCCACGATGGAGCCGAAGGCCAGGCTGTCGGCGCCGTTGGCGAACATAAAGTTCTCGAGCTCGTTGCGAACCTGCTTCTCGGTCATACCGGGCTTAATAAAGCCGAGCATATGCTGGAAGGCGGCATCGGTGATCGACTGTGCATGGCGCATGAGCTCGATCTCCTCGGCGTCCTTGATGGCGCGCATCTTGCGGATGTCATCATGCATCAGCGGCAACATGCAGGCGACGGAACGGTCCTCCAGACCACGCTGAATACCCTGGTAGAAGTTGATCTGCATGTCGTCCTCGACGGCGCAGACGCGGCACTTGTTGGCCGCGATCTTGCCGGCGACCCAACCGGGGATGGTGCCCTCGTCCATATCGTAGACCCAAGGGCTGCCGGCGGGCGTGTTCTCCTCAAAGCTGTTGAGGTAGCGCGAGTCGGTATGGAACAGGCACTGGTCAGCCGTAATAAACGCCGCGTGCGGGAACTCGAAGGTGTAGTCGAAGACGCCCTTCACGCCCGTGAGCCAACGAAGATTGGCCTCGTCGCGTACCACGATAGCGTCGTAGCCGCGCTCGACCATCAGGGCACGGACACGTTCGATACGACCGGCAGGACCGGCAGCAAACTCAGACATGCAGATTCCTTTCTTGTTGTCTCAAAAAGTGCGGGACGGGTCTCAACCGAACGTCGGAATCGCATGCGAACCGCAACCGATTGGAAACCCGTCCCTCAACATGATACGAAAGACGATGGATGTCAATAAATCTTAGAGAAGTTCTTTGCGAGAAGCCAAGTAGGCGTGAGCATGGCGCTCAAGAACCTCGTCCTCAACGCTCGTTAGACGAATGGCGCCGAGCGCCGCGGGCAGCGGCAACATGCTGCGGTTCGAGCGGGCGAACTGCTGCTTACGGAACTCCTCGATAAACGCCGTGGGCTCCAGGTCGAAGGCAAGCTCCTCGATGCCAAAGTCCTCCAGGCAGTCATCGACCTCAAAAACGTAATCGATATCGAAGTCGCAGGCATCATGTGCTAGGCGCGCCTCAAAACGCATGCCCTCGGACAACAGCTGGTAGGCAGGGACCTGAGAAGCGGCATCGCCCAAGCAGGCGCGCAGGGTACGCTCCCCCATCTTGCCAAAATCGAGCGCATGGCGGGCGCTCGGGTTCGTAGCCATCAGTACGTCCTTGCGGGCAGTCTGAGACCACTGAACGGCATTGACGAGCGCGACCTCCTCGCCCGCGAGAATCTCGGGGACGGTCTCAATAAACTGATTCCAGCGGGACTTGCTGCTCGAAAGCATGGTGCCAACAAGTACCGCATAGCCGAGCTTGAGGTCCTCGGGGTCCGCCTCGCGAACAAGATCGAGGTCACACACGACCAAACCCGGTTCGGGACGGAACGCGATAGCGGGAAGCGCATTGGCCGACGAGGCGACAAGCGGCTTCATGGTCGTCGCGACCGTGAGCATAGCGTCGAAGGTCGTCGGCAGCAGCGCGCACTCGGCTCGGCCACACCACTGGTTGGCGCACCAGCTAACAACCGAGCAGGTTGCGGCATCGCCAACGGCGACAACCAGATCGTCGCAGGTAACGCCGTTGGCAGACAGGGCGCCAAAGATAGCATCAGCATCGGCCAGCGTGGCACCAGCAGGCGAAACCTCGAGGACTAGCGGCGACACGGCAAAACCGGCGTCGACCAGCGCATGCTCGACGACTTCACCAAAACGCTCGGATGTGGCGGTGTTCCAAACGACCATCGCGCGCTTAGGCTTGCCCACGGCCGAGGCAAACATACGCGACAGCTCATCGAACGCACCCAATCCGACACGGACATCGACGCTGCGGTTTTGGAAATTGATCAGTTGACGGCGAATCATAGCAGCCCACGCTCCAAAAGCATCTCGGCACAAAGGTAGGAAACGTCCTCGAAGGACTTGTTGCGAATATCAAGGGTAAGGTCGGCAGCCTGGCGATACAGCGGACGGCGATGCTCAAACAGGCGCGCGGCATGCTCAGGCGAGCGGAAATCGGGGCGCGTGTCGGACCGACGAATCTGGCGAATCGAATCCTCGAAGTCGCCCTCGAGGTACACGCACGTACCCATTTCGTGCATCAGCTCAATATTCACCGGTGTCTCGACGATACCGCCCCCGCACGAAACCAACAGGCTGCGCTCACTTTGGAGCGAACGGAGCGCCGAGGTCTCGAGCTCGCGAAAACGATCCTCGCCCTCGGTCTCAAAAATCTCGGTTACCGACTTGCCGCAACGGCGCACGACCAGGCGGTCGGTATCGATAAAACGCCGCTTGAACATAGTGCCGACGTTGCGCGCGAGCGTCGATTTGCCCGCGCCCAAAAAGCCGATAAAGAAGATATGGTCGCAGCCGTGTTTGGTGTGCTGGGACATGACGAGACCTATTCCTCGCAGGGAAGGTCGCGCAGGGCCCGGCGCTCAAAGATACGGAAGATCTGCGTATACCACAGGTCTTGCGTCGCCTGCGGCTTAACCAAGATGGTATCGACGCCGGCGAAGTTGCCACTCCACACGTCCGTGTAGAGCTGATCACCGATCAGCACCGCCTCGTCAGCCGTGGCGCCGAGGCGCTTAAGACCCGCCTTGAGGGCAAACGGTGCCGGCTTCATGGCGTGGCTGATGGCCTCGAGTCCCAGCTCGCGTGCCGATGCCATGACCTGGTCGCGATGCCAGTTATTGGACACCATGCACAGCTTAAAGCCTTTGGCGCGGGCGGCGTCGAGCCAAGCGGAAATCGCGGCGGGGACCTGCTCGGTGTCGCGCGGCACCAGGGTGTTATCGCGATCGAGCAGAATGGCGCGTTTGCCGTCGGCCCACAGGGTATCGAGGTCGATGCGATCGACCGAGGCAACGTATCGTTTGGGGCTAAAAATCCTCATGCTAATTCCAAGACTGTTGATGCTCTTCGTAGGTTTGCGAGAAGTACTCCTCGTCCTGCGTAATGTAGAAATACAGGTCATCGGAGTCGGTCGGCTCAAGCGTGGCCTTGAGTGCCTCGAGCGACGGAGAGCAGATGGGCGTGGGCGGTAGGCCCTCGTGCTTATAGGTGTTATACGGACTATCGCTCTGCAGGTCGTCGGCGGTAACCTCGCCACCGGTGACATACATCATGGTCGCATCGCTGTTGAGATAGCGCAGACCGTCGAGCTTGCCGGCAAGGCGGTTGTAGAAGACCGAGGCCACGTGCGCACGTTGATCGGCGTTGAGGCCCTCGCGCTCAACGATAGAGGCCAAGTTGACGATGTCGTAGTCGGACATCTCCACACCGTAGCGTTCCTTGATCTTGGCTTCGCAGCTCGCAAAGTCAAGCGACTTGTACTCGGTCTTAAACTGATCGAGCATGGCGCGAATCACGTCATCGGCCGTCGGCGAATCGCCCAGCGAATAGGTCTTGGGGAACAAGAAACCCTCGAGCGAATCGTTGGCGGCGCCCTTAAGGAAGCTATAGTCGTCAACGTAGTTGGAGGCCTTGGCCTGGTTGAGGAAGTCTTCCTTAGAGATACTGTCGTAGGCCTGGGCCACACGGTCGGCGACTTGATCGACCGTTAGGCCCTCAGGGATAGTCAGCGCATTGGAGCCCGCGTTGGGGCCTTCCATGAGCTGCTGAACAACCTTGGTCGCATCCATGAGTGTGGTGAACGAATAATCACCAGGCTTGAGCGACATATCGGCGTTGAGCTTTTTCACCGCCGCATAGTAATCCTTGGGATTTTCTACGATATGGTTCTCGGAGAGAATCGAAGCGATGCTGTCACCCGAGGCACCATCGGGAATCGTGATAGTAACCTGCTGGCCTGCAACGACTTTCGCACCCTCACCGCCAAAGAAGCCCTTGACGGCTGGCACGACAAAGAAAACGATCGCGACAAGCGCAAGCACGGCAACAACGCCACCGATAATCATAGGCACCGGGGAGCTTTTCTTTTGAGCACCGCGACGAGCATGCGTGTTGTAGCTCGAGCGGGTCGCCGGAGCAACGCCATGCGAACCACGAGCGTGATGCGAATGCGATTGGGGGGCCTGCGTTCGCTGGGTAGGTGCCTGCTGCTTAAAGCGGGTGCCGCCTGCAGGCTGGGCCGTACGAGCAGTGGGCTGCTGAGCCGCGTGAGAAGCCGAATGCTGAACCGAACGAGCAGAAGGCTGCTGACCCGTCCGTTGAACAGGTTGGGCCGAACGAGAGAAGGACTGCGCCGGGCGCGCGGCAGGCTGAGCTGCGCGCTGCGTCGGCTGTGCCGGACGCTGGCCAGGCTGGGCAGGGCGCGACGCCGGCTGCTGTGTACGATTCGGCTGGCGCGGATCGGAAGCACTAGGCATGCGAAACCTCCTCGTTTTTACGATCGAGCCACGTCTGCAAAAACAGGCTGGCGGCAATCATGTCGATCTTGCCCCTCATCTGCTTTTCGTTGAGTCCCTGCTCGCGCAGGATACGCTTGGCCTCTTGCGAGGACAGACGCTCGTCCTCAAACTCCAACGGAAGATCGAGCTCGTCGGCAATCTTTTGCGCCACAGCGGCAACGCGCTCGGCCTGAGGGCCGGGCTCACCGGCCATGGTCAGGGGACGTCCGCTTACCAGGATGTCGGGCTCATAGTCCTCAACCAGGTAGCGGAACGTCTTGGCCATACCGGTGACCTCGGCAGCCGGAAGCACCTTGACGGGCATCGCCATCTTGCCATCACGGCTCGAGATGGCGATGCCGATCCTGGTCTCCCCTATGTCCAGCGCGAGCGCAACCACAGCGACTTCTTAGATTCTTAGGCGCCGAGCGCGGTCTTAGCGGCCGCGAGGGCATCGGCGATGCCGGCAGCATTCTTGCCACCGGCCTGGGCCATGTTGGGACGACCGCCACCGCGACCGTCGACCAGACCCGCGATCTGCTTGATCACGTTACCGGCGTGGAAACCGGCCTTGACGGCGTCATCGGAGCCGGCAGCGAGCAGGGCCGGAGTGCCCTTCTCAGTCACGCTGGCGACGACACAAGCGACAGGGCCGGCGACCTTCTGATGCACGGTATCCCATACGTTGCGCAGGTCGGCAGCCTCAAGGCCCTGGAGCTCAGCGACAACGAGCTTATAGCCGTCGAGCTCGACGGCGCCCTCGATGGCGCTGGAGATGGCGTCGGAGGAGCCACCGGTCAGAGCCTTCTTGAGCTTATTGGACGTCTCGCGCAGCTCGGCCTGCAGGTTCTCCACGCGAGCGGGAACCTCGTCTACGCGGCACTTGAGCGCAGCGGCGGCGGCGTCAACGAGCGCCAGGCGGTCGGCCATGTAGTCGAGGGCACCCTTAGAGGTCACGGCCTCGATACGGCGGACATTGGAGCCCGTAGAGGACTCGGAAATGATCTTGAACAGGCCAATCTCAGCAGTGTTGGCAGCGTGCGTGCCACCGCAGAGCTCGCGGGAGAACGGCTGGTCCTCGGCGCCCACGGAGACGACGCGGACGACATCGCCGTACTTCTCGCCAAACAGAGCGACAGCGCCGGCGGCCTTAGCCTCGTCGATGCCCATGACACGGGTCACGACCGGCTTGGAAGCGAAGATCTGCTGGTTGACCAGGTCCTCGACAGCCTTGAGCTGCTCAGAGGACAGAGCCTCGAAGTGCGTGAAGTCAAAGCGCAGGTGCTCGGGCGTCACCAGCGAGCCGGCCTGGGAGACGTGCTCGCCCAGGACCTGCTTAAGGGCGGCGTCGAGCAGGTGCGTGGCGGTGTGGTTGCGGCGCAAGAAGCCACGGCGCTCGGCGTCGAGCGCGGCGGTAACAGCGGCACCGACAGTCAGCGTGCCCTCGGCAACGTGGGCGACGTGAGCATACAGGCCGTTGTGGTTCTTGGTATCGGAAACGGTCAGCGAAACGCCCTCAGCGGAAAGCTCGCCGGCATCGCCCTGCTGGCCACCCATCTCGGCATAGAACGGGGTGCGGTCAAGCACGACCTCGACGTCCTCGCCGGCGGCAGCGGACTCGACGGACTCGCCGTTGCGCACGATGGCGACAACCTTGGCGCCCTCGATCACATCGTTGTCATAGCCGTCGAACTCGGTCGCTGCGACCTTGTCGGAAAGCTCGACCCACACGTCGTTGAAGCTGCCCCAGGCGTCGCCCTTGGCATTGGCGCGGGCGCGGGCCTTCTGGTCCTCCATGCAGGCAGTGAAGCCGTCCATGTCGACGTCGTGACCAGCGGTGCCGGCGATCTCGACGGTCAGGTCGATGGGGAAACCAAAGGTGTCGTGCAGCTTAAAGGCAACATCGCCCGGAAGCGCAGCACCCTCGGCAAGCGCTGCCAGGGCCTCATCCAGGTAGACGCGACCGTAGTCGAGCGTCGTGGAGAAGCGCTCCTCCTCGGAGGCGACGATACCCTTGACGAGCGCGACGTTCTTGAGCAGCTCAGGATAGGCCTCGCCCATCTGAGCGTTGACCTCGTCGATGAACTTAGTCAGGAAGGCGCCCTCGATGCCCAGCAGGCGACCGTGGAACACGGCGCGGCGGAGCAGGCGGCGAAGGACGTACTCGCGACCCTCGTTACCGGGCAGGATGCCGTCAGAGATCATGAAGTCGACGGCACGGGAGTGGTCGGCGATGATGCGAAGAGAACGGCTGGCGCCGGAGTAATCGTCGGCGTCATAGGTCTTGCCGCTGATCTCCTCGCCCAGCTTGATGAGGTGCTGCATCAGATCACCGTCGTAGTTAGCAGTCTTGTGCTGCATGATAGCGGCCATGCGCTCCAGGCCCATGCCCGTATCGAGGTTGCGGTGCGGCAGCTCCGGCATGGAGCCGTCCTCCTGACGGTCGTACTGGGTAAAGACGAGGTTCCAGAACTCAAGGAAGCGGTCGCAGTCGCAGCCAGGCTTGCAGTCGGGGCTGCCGCAGCCGACCTCCTCGCCCATGTCAAAGTAGATCTCGGAGCACGGACCGCAGGGGCCGGTTGGGCCAGCGGCCCAGAAGTTGTCGTCCTCGCCCAGGCGGGAGATGTGGTCCTCGGCAACGCCCAGAGAACGCCACACGTCGTGGGTCTCGTCGTCCTCGGTAAAAACGGTAAAGTACAGGCGGTCGAGCGGCAGCTTGAACTCCTTGGTGATGAGCTCAAAGGCCCAGGCGCAAGCCTGCTCCTTGGAGACGCCGCCAAAAGAGAAGTCGCCGAGCATCTCGAAGAAGGACAGGTGACGGCCGTCCTCGCCGATGCAATCGATGTCGTTGGTGCGGACGCACTTCTGGCAGGAAATCGCGCCGATCTCCTTCATGGTCTTCTTGCCCTGGTAGTACTCCTTAAACTGATTCATGCCGGCGTTGGCAAGCAGCAGCGAAGGATCGTCGGGAACGAGGGACGAAGAAGGATAGAGCTTAAGACCGCGCTCCTCAAAGAAGTTGAGGAACTTGGAGCGGATCTCGGCCGTAGTCATTGACGGGTAGTCAGCACTCATAGAGGGAATCTCCTCGGTTTCACATCGAAACAGTTCAAACGTAACGATATTACCATCCCGCCGCGCAAGTGCAAAAAAGAGGGCCGCCAAACAGCGACCCTCCAGCGAAAGTGCACGTTATTCAGTACTGTGCGATCCTTTGAAAAAGGACTGCTGTAGAATTACATATAAGAATCACCCGGAAGGAGCAATCGATGAAAAGTAAACGATTTGTCCTGAATGCACTTCTGGTACTAGCACTTTTAGCGCTCTTGGCCTTCTCCTGCTGGTACGCAAACCAACCAGCATTTGGCTACGTATTGTATGCAGTAATGTCCGGCGATAAGGCTTATTACACTCTACGCGCAATTGACGTTCTCTTTTTCTATGTAGCCGGCCCCTTATCAATCGCTTTGCTCGCGTTTATTGTCATTTACAACTTCAAGAAACGTTAATAGGGCCTATTTAGAATCAGAATCGTCCATGGAGCAGTCGATGCCGGTTTTGGTATCGTCGTCCGAGTTGGAGTCATCGTCCTTGGCGAAGGGATTCTTGAAGAAGCCCGTGGCATCGGGTTGCAAGCCCGAGAGCTTGATCCAAGGATTATCGAACTCGGGCTTAGGCATCGCTTGGGCCTCGGGCGCAGTCTCGTTGCCGATGAGCTCGGACTCGTAAATGAAGGTGTCGTCGCCGAGCGCGTCGTAGGCGGCGACCGGGTTGCCATCGGCATCGCGGTACGGTGTGCCCTTAAACACGGCGCCGTCATAGGCCACAAGCTGGCGGCCGGTCTCATTCTCGAAGTAGAACACGAAGATACCTTTGAGGGCCGCACAAAGCGGGATGGCAATAATCATGCCGATGGGGCCCATGAGTGCCGAGCCAATAACGAGCGCCGTGAGGCTCATGATGGGATGCACCTGCACCGAGCTCTGCATAACCTTAGGCGAAATCACGTTATCGGTGACGTTTTGCGCGACCATCGTCACGACGAGCGTCCATAACGCCAACATGGGGCTGAACATGAAACCGAGCACTGTGGCGATTGCTGCGCTCACCCAAGGACCGACGACTGGAACCAAATGCATGATGCCGGTAAAGATAGCCATGAGCGCCGCATACGGATGGCCGATGATCATAAAACCGATAAAGGCGAGGAAACCACCGCAGATGGACGTCACGACCATACCGCGCATGTAGCCGCCGACAGAGCGAGAAAGGATGGCGACCATAAAGCGGTACGAGGTCTCCTTCTCCTGACCGATGATGGTGCAAATCTCGTGGTGCATGCGAGGGTAGTCGCAGGCCATCCAGTACGCAAGCACCAGACCAAGGAAGATCACGAACAACTGCGAGGCCGTATTGGTGATGAGCGGGAACACACCACGGCCAAGCTCGGCAGCGATCTGAGACACGTACTTTGATGCCACAGTAACCAGCGACGAAAGATTATCGTCCAAATACTCCTTGAGCGGCGTGTTGTTGAGCGTCTTGGCATGCGAAATCATCTCGTTGAGATCGCCACCCGCAACACGAAGCTGCTCGGGCAGACGGCTCAGGACTTCCATGATCTGACCAAAGAGAATCGGCGACAAGATGCAAACGACACCGACGAGCACGGCAACAACAACAATAAGCGCGATAAGCGAACCGATGCCGCGATTCACGCCATGGTGCTCGAGCCAGTTGGTGATCGGGGACATCACAAAAGCAATGATGGAGCCGACGGCAAGAAACTCAATAACCGGTGCCAGGATGCCCATAAGGTTAAAGATGACAGCAGCAATAACAATGCAGCCGACAACAGCCCAAATGCGCAGCGTCAGAATGCGGGTGTCGCGCAGCACGCGATCGGTTTGTTGGGGGTGCTCACTCATGAACGAATCATCACTCCGTCGGGGTCGATCTTGTCCTGAATCTTCTTAAGCGTGCGGCGCAGCAGACGCGAAACCTGCACCTGAGAAATACCCAGCTTCTTGGCGATCTCGATCTGGGTCATGCCCTTCACAAAGCGCAGCTCGATCACCTCGCGCTCGCGCGGCGAGAAATCGCGGATGGCTTCCTCGATCACCAGGCGGTCATCGGTAAAGTCGAGCTCGTTGTCATCGTCGGCGTAACGGTCGAGAATCGACGGCGCATCGTCGGAATCGGACGCACCAGGAGCCTCGATGGGCACCGAGGTATAGGCCGAAGACGATTCCATAGCCTCGAGGACCTCATCGACAGTCACATCTAGATACTCAGCGATCTCCTCAACCTTGGGCGAACGCTGCAGCTCGTTGGTAAGTTTGTCAGTAGCCTGGTTGACCTTGGCCGAGAGCTCCTGCAGACGACGCGGTACGCGCACGCTCCAGCCCTTGTCGCGGAAATGGCGTTTGATCTCGCCCAGGATAGTGGGTGTCGCAAACGTCGTGAACTCGAGTCCGCGCTCGGGATCAAAACGGTCGATAGCCTTGAGCAAACCCAGATAGCCGACCTGCATGAGGTCGTCGAGCGGCTCGCCGCGATTCTTAAATTTGTTGGCAAGAAACCTTACCAGGTTCATATGGGACATGACGAGCTGCTCGCGGGCGTCCGGATCACCGGTCTCCTTGTAGCGACGAAACAGCTCGCGGGTTTTCTCCTTGTCCCAAGCGGTCTTGCCGCTCCGGGAACGTTCGGTCATATTAAATATCCGCCTTGAGGTCGAGGGAAAGCGTCAGGGGCGCCGCAGTCTTTTCGTAGGAGTCGCACACGCTCGCGAGGATGAGCTCGGCATACACCGCAGCCTGGTCGTCTTCATCGACCGTAGCCTGGTCGCCAAAGGTAATAGTCATGCCAACGTGGGTCTCATCGACATCGAATTTGATGGTGATGTCATCGCAGTCGACCGCGGTGCAACCAAAGATGAAAGCCTCCTCGGCAGCCATGCGGATGTCCTCAATGCGATCGACAGACATAGAGCACAGGGCACCAACGTTGGCTGCCGTCATGCGCACAAGGCGAGCGAGACGCGGGTCACCGGCAACGGTCAGCGTGATAGGGCAGGTTGCTTCGCTACTCATCGCAGGACTCCTCAGAGGTCTCGGCGGGCGTATAGGTGTAATACTGAGCCGGCTTGGATACAGACTTCTGACCATCATCGTCGCCCGCGGCGGCCTCGTCCTCGCCAATTAGGACGCGCTCGGTAGGCTGCTCGGCCTCCGCAGCGGCAGCGGCGAGCTTGCGATCGGCGTCGGCTGCAGGAGCCTTCACCTTATTGAAGAGCTTCTGCACAGCACCGGCGGCAGAATCAGTCACGCTCGACACGGCGCTGCTGGCCTCGGCCACACTGCCCGTGACCTCGGAAATGTCGCGAACGACGGCCTCAACCTCAACAAGGTTGGACGTCAAGGCATCGACCGCGGTCTTGCTCGACTTAAGCAGCGGCTCCATCTGGGCAAGCGCCGGCGTAAGCTCATCGACAGCGCCATCGAGCTTTGCCACCACAGGCTGAGCCTCGGCGATGGTGTTGTTGAGGTCGTTCACGGTCTTATCGAGCGAGTCGACAACGGTGCGGGTCTTGCGCAGGGTAAGCGCGAGCTCAACGATAGCCCACACGCCGGCAACGGCGAGCAACAGCAAGGCGATTTGAATGGGACTCATACAAGCCTCCCAAAGGAATCGAAATACAGACGGTTCCCATGATACCCCAAAGGGGACCGAACATGCCAAGAGCAGCAACGTGGAACAAAATTATCAGCAGCTACTTCGGTGCATTCCCGCTGCGGTCGCGTTCGCTTTGCTCTACGCGCCATTCTTCCCAACCGCGTCCAGCAGGCTGCCAGAACGCGCCGCGCTCCAGTCCCTCGGGCAAATAGCGCTGATCGACCCAGCCTTCGGGATAATCATGTGGATACTTATACACACCGTAATCATCGCTGCCCGGGCGATGGCGATCGCGCAGATAACTAGGCACCTCGCGAAGCCCACTAGAATGGATATCGGCCAGCGCCGCATCGATCGAAGCCTCACACGCATTGGACTTAGGCGCCAAACAAACATAGAGCGCAGCCTGCGCGAGGTTAATACGGCACTCGGGATAGCCAATAACCTCGGCAGATTTAAACGCAGCATGCGCTATAAGAAGCGCCTGCGGGTCAGCGTTGCCAACGTCCTCAGAGGCATGAATCATAATGCGACGGGCGATAAACTTAGGATCCTCCCCTGCATCGATCATGCGCGCAAGCCAGTAGACCGTGGCATCGGGGTCGCTACCGCGCATGGACTTGATGAACGCACTGATGATGTCGTAGTGCATGTCACCGTTTTTGTCATACGTAAAGCCGCGACGCGGGTTGGCAATCTTTACGTCATCCACGGTGATGGGATAGCGCTCCCCCGCCGACGGCGCTGGCGTTCCCTCGGTATCGGGACGCGTGACGGCAATCTCGCTCGCCAGCTCAAGTGTCGTCAGGGCCGAGCGTGCATCACCCGCGGCCAGCGTACAAATGGTCTTGACCGTATCCTCATCGGCCGAGAACTTACCGTTCAGGCCATGCGGAGCCTCGAGCGCACGCTCGATCAGCGTGGCTATGTCCTCGTCCTTAAGGTGTTCAAGTTCCACCACACGACCACGCGAGAGCAACGCCGAGTTGACCTCGAAGTACGGGTTCTCCGTCGTGGCACCAATCATAATGACGGTACGGTTCTCAACCGCATGCAGCAATGCATCCTGCTGTGACTTCGAAAAGCGATGAATCTCGTCGATAAACAGGATGGTGCGACGGTCGTACGTATTCAGACGCGTCTTTGCCTCGTCGATCACGCGACGCAGGTCCTTCACGGTACCCGTGACGGCGCTGACCTCGACAAACTCACTCTTGGTATGGTTGGCGATAATGTGGGCCAGCGTCGTCTTGCCCGTACCGGCCGGCCCGTACAGTATCACGCTCGAAAGCACATCGTGCTCGATCGCGGCACGCAACCATGAGCCCTTACCGACGGCCTTTTGCTGGCCCACATACTCGTCGAGCGAATTGGGGCGCATGCGCACCGCAAGCGGCGCATTCTGAAAGGAACGCTCGCGCGTCGAAGCAGAAAAAAGGTCGTCCATAGCCATCCCGTGCATCAATCAAAAAAGTTATCCACTAACAGTATACCTAATAGATACGAACTACCGTTCGTTAATATAGGTACGGTGCGGAAACTTCAATCCCGGA
The DNA here is from genome assembly GCA_018367075.1 of Collinsella sp. Taxonomy (GTDB): domain Bacteria; phylum Actinomycetota; class Coriobacteriia; order Coriobacteriales; family Coriobacteriaceae; genus Collinsella. Next base: position 67,742 of record JAGZGX010000006.1, on the reverse strand, counting down.
AACAGCTTGCTCGTGAGCTCGCAGAAATAACCGTCCGTCATGCTCGCAATGTAATCCACGACCGCCTGGTCCTTATCATTCTGCCAGGCATAGGCGCGATCGTAGTAGGAAAGCTGCTGCTCGATGCGCGAAATATGGTGCTTAAAGATGTACGAGGACTCGTCACCACTGTTTAGATCCCGCAGGCAACGGTCGTAGAGCTTTTCGAACGCCTCACGCAGCTCCACCTCGGAATCGCCTTCGATACCACCCTTGCTATAGATCTTCTCGTAGTTCTCGCGCTTGGCTCGGCGGATTTCCTCAAACAGGTCCTCGCTCATCTCGATGCGCGGCTTACCATAGCTGTGCTCAACGATATCGATGGAAGCGTGCGTGAGGATCCAACTGTTGTAGGCACCGCCCCGGCCATCATCAAAAGCGTCGGGCGAAAGCAGGCCAGCCGCGATCGCATCCTGGCGGTCGCGACCGACGTAGGCAAGAATATCCGAGATGCGAACGACGCAGCCTTCGAGCGTCATAGGACGCAGATGCTCAATTGCGCTATAGCCCGTGGCAATGCAATCCTCAACCGTCTGGTCAAACTGGTCAAAAGAACTCATGTCCGAGAGCTCAAACACACGCTGCTCGTACTCGCCGTTATGGCATAGCACGCCGTCAAGCGTCTGGAGCGACACGTTGCGGCCATACAGCGTGTCGAGCACTCGGACCGACTGCACGTTATGGAAAAAATAACGCCCCGTACGCTCATGATAGATATCGTTGAGGAAGCGCTCGCCGGCATGGCCGAAAGGCGTGTGTCCCAAGTCGTGACCCAGGCCAATCGCCTCGATCAAATCGCAATTGAGCCCCAAGGCGCGACCGATATCGCGCGCAATGCGGGAGACAAGCTGCACGTGCAAACCGCGGCGTGACAGATCGTCATTGCTACGGAAGCTAAAGACCTGCGTTTTACCTGCATAACGGGTGTACGACGGAAGATGAAGTATCTTTTCGGTATCGCGCATAAATGCCGGACGCATGAGCGTGCCTTTGTCGGCAGCGCGATCAATACGACGAATGACCTGATCGTCGTTGCAACGATACGGGTTGACGACACCCGAGGCGCGGTCGGCGGCAATACGCTCGACCAGATCGGGCGACAACGCCGCGGGAATGCGATCCATGCGCGCCTTGATGGCGGCTGTTTCTTGATTAATTGCCATGGCATGCTCCTTAAAAAGGGCGCGCAAACGGTTACACCGTACTACCCACGCACTCGATTATGGCAAAAATCGGCACCAAAAACGGGAGCAATGGCAGGGAGCGCGATTTTGTGAAGAGGCAGGAGAGGGCAAGGACCAGGAGCGCGACGGCAAATGCCACGATGCCGCCCAGAGGGTCAAGCGTGCAAAGCGCGAAGAGCGCCTTGACGTCCCCCATGCCGATGCCGGGGGCGTGGCGAAGGCGCCGCCAGAGCGACTCAGTGAGCACAAGGGCAAGGTAGACGATGACCGCAAGACCGGCGTGGTCAAGCGCCGTGGTAACGCCCTTGTCGAGCCAGACGCCTGCCAACGCCGCCACCGCACACACGCCGGCAAGCTCATTGGGAAACCGTCGCTCACGGGCATCAACCAAAGCACCGGCAAAGATGCAAATCCAAAATGGGATGTAGGGCATCGTGCACCTCCTTGGGCAGCTACTCGAAAGCAAAAACCACCACAAAAGTGCCTGTCCCCTTTGTGGTGGTTTTGGTGGTGGTTATTTGGCGCCTTGCATGACCTCGTCGAGGGTAACGTTGACGGCGTGCTGCGTCGGGACCCAGTCGACCTTTAGGAACAGGGCCGCCACCGTGATGGGAATATAGCTGAACATAAAGATCGGGAAGGTAAATAGGTTGGTCACCAAACGCCACTTTTGCGCGCAGTGAATATGCTTGTACTCGAAGATGGTGGTGAGTAGCGCCAGGATAAAGAAGGTCTGGTACATCATCGCGAAGGTCATAATGAGCGAGGCGGCACAAGCCTGCATCTCGACCTCGGTGGCCAAGAAGCCATGCGAAAGTCCGCCCACGATGAGGAAGGTCGCGTTGGCGAGCATGGAGATCAGGGACAGCAGCATGCCCGGAGCGATGGTCATAAACATGTCGTAGGCAGCAAAGCGATGATAGCGGAACGTCGACTTGACCAGGTGCTTACCGTAGGTAAAGAACACCTGGTAGAAGCCCTTGGTCCAACGCATGCGCTGTTTCCAGGACGCCTTAAACGTCACGGGCTGTTCGTCAAAGAACTCCGCCGGCGCATAGCCAATGCGAATGCCGTGAATGGCGCAGAACGTGGTGAACTGGATATCCTCGGTCAGCGTATGGAACTGCCAGCCGTGCATGCCCTCGATAACGCTGGCGGAGATGAGATAGCCCGAACCCGAGACAGCGCAGGACGTCTTGCAGATATTACGCGCGTTGTTGAGGAAGCGCGCCTCGCGCAGGTACCAAGTGGCATTAGCTGCCGAGATCCACGAGCTGCCGAAGTTCTTGGAATTGCGATAGCTCGTGACCACATGGAAGCCCTGGTCAAAGGCATCGTTCATCTTAGACACGTAATCGCGGGAGATAACGTTGTCGGCATCGAAGATAAAGTAACCCTCAAACGTGTCGGGATACTCGTTGAGAATGCGATCGAAACCAAAGTCCATGACCCAGCTCTTGCCCTTACGGGCCAGGTCATTGCGCTCATAAACAATAGCACCGGCCTCGCGCGCAAGCTGCGCCGTGTTGTCGGTGCAGGCATCGGCGACCACGAAGACCTCGATGAGCTCGGACGGATAATCCTGGTCCTTGATGGAGCGTACGAGGTTGGCGATCACGGCTTCCTCGTTATGCGCCGCGATAAAGAAGGCATAGCGGTGGAGTTTTTTGGCCTTGGGAGGCGCGACCTCGCCACGAAGAGCACCGATGACAAAGAAGACCACCTGGTACAGAAAGCAGACCGTGAGCAGCGTGACGACAATCTGGTTGAAAATCACGATGGGTGTGTTGGTTTGTAAAAAGGCGAGCATGCAGGCTCCCAGGAACGCATTACGTAAACAATCGTATATCTTACCGCAGGCTTACCGAGTTCAAGAAACCACCTAATACCGGCTAGGCTTCGAGAAGGCCAAGCTGCGGGACGATGTCGTCGCCGGCGGCGGTGCGGCCAATCGAGCGCGGGGCCAGGTCGTCAAGAACCGCAGCGAGATCCCACGGCAGCTCATCGCGGCACTCAATACGCTCCCCCGTCACGGGATGGTCGAATGCGACGCGCCAGGAATGAAGGAATTGCCTGGTCAGACCCTGATCGGCGCGTGCATCGCACTTGCCGTAGAGTGGATCGCCCACGCAGGCGTGGTTGATATGGCGCATATGCACACGAATCTGATGTGTGCGGCCCGTAAACAGATGGCACTCGACGAGCGTATAGCCGTCGTCAAAACGCGTGGAATCGAAGCGCTCGAGGACCTTAAAGGTCGTAATGGCCTGGCGCGCGAAAGGGTCGTCCGAAACCGCCATCTTGACACGGTCGCGCGTAGAACGCGCAATGCCGGTGTTAATGGTGCCCTCATCCATAGCGATATGACCGTGAACGAGCGTGATATAACGACGATCGAGCGTACGCGTGCGGATGAGATTTTGGAGCGCGCGCTGGGTGTCGTCGTCCTTTGCCGCAAGCATGAGACCCGAGGTATCGCGATCCAAACGATGCACGATGCCGGGGCGGTCCTCGCCCTGCACGGTGCCCAGATGGTCGATACCGCAGTGATAGACCAGGGCATTCGCGAGCGTACCGCTCTCATGACCATGTGCAGGATGGCACACCAGGCCGCGCTGCTTGGAGAGCACGATAAGGTAGTCGTCCTCATAGCGAATGTCGAGCGGGATGGCCTCGGGAATCACATCGGTGGGATCGTGCAGCTCGGGCAAATCGACCGAAATACGATCGCCGGCGCGCACGGCATACTTTTTGGACAGGCAGGTCTCGCCATTGACGGCAACGGCGCCTCCCTCGATCAGATGCGCGCAGGCAGAGCGCGTGGGGCAGCCGTCGTTGGCGCCCAGATAGGCATCAAGGCGCTGACCAGCGGCATCGTCGGCAACAAGAATATGGATGTCGGCCATTAGCGCTCATTCCTTTCGCGAATCTTGCGGGCACGCTCCCCACGCTGCTGGGCCTTGCGCTTGGCACGGGCCTCGTCACGGGCGTTGAGCTCGGCGGTCGCATCGACCTCGCGGGCCGCAGGGCTCAAGAACATGTAGCCGAAGAGGGCGAGCACGACGCCCAAGGTAATGCCAATATCGGCCACATTGAAGACGGGGAAGTCGATGAAGGTGGTGGCAATAAAATCGGTCACGAAGCCAAAGGCCAAACGATCGATAGCGTTGCCGATAGCACCGCCCGCAACCATCGCCATGCCCACAACCTCAAGATGGGCGAGCCGGGGCGCACGAACGAGGTACACGGCAATAGCGATAATGACCGCCAACGCCAGCACGGCAAACGCGATGCCATGCCCCTCACCCATACTAAAGGCAGCGCCGATATTGCGGACAAACATAAAGTCGATCACACCGGGGATGACAGTCACATGCAGCGCATCGCCCACGGCCCGAACCGCAAGCTTGGTCAGCTGGTCAACAAGCAGCACGGCCAACGCCACGCCACCAGCAACACCCAACCGCCAACGCAAAGGCGGCGTCATATCCGCAGAACGACCCAAAGAAATCCCCTACCCTCAGAACAATCGAATTCCGTTGAACGCAATTAACCATCTTATATTGCCATACGCAGAGCGCACGACATATCCACCAACGCAAGCGAAATAACCAGCACAAAACAAAAGCGACATTCCGAATAACGGAATGTCGCTAAATAGCTTTCGACTAAGAGCACAGGTCGAAAGAGAAGGCTCTAGTTCCAACAATGGAAAAGCCGCGTTGCCGTCACCAACAGCGAAAACGTCCCTAAGCGAGCAAGGTGACGTGAAAGAGGAGGGAAGCGTACTTTGGTACGCGACCGACGATTGAACGTCAGATTGCCGCTTAGGAGCGTTTGCAGCGTCGGTAGGTTACGGCGTTCTACGAACGCCGTAACCTACAGCGCGTCAGCGCAGCGCTTGCAGATATGTGCGTGACCGTTGTACTCGCCGACGGTGGTGCGGTAATTCCAGCAACGGTCGCAGCACTCGCCCTCGGCAGCCTCGATGGCAACGGAGAGCTCCTCGCCCTGGGTCAGCTCAACATCGGAAACGATGTAGAACTCGGCCAGGTCGACCGCCTTGTCGCCGGTCAGCAGCGCGTACATCTCGGCGGGAACGACCGCCTTGACGCGGACCTGCTGGCTCTTAGTGAAGGTGCCGACGGAGCGGGCATCCTCAAGGGCCTTGGTCACGGCGCTACGGAGCTCGAGTGAAGCCTCGAGCACGCCCTCGAACTCATTGGCCTCGTCGACCGTGATAGGCGACTTATACCAATCGAGCAGCGCGGCGTACTTCTGGTGGTCGACGCAGCCGGCAGGCGCGTAGGCCATGGCCTCGTCGACGGTGTAGGACAAAATCGGCTGCAGATCGCGCATGAGCATCGAGAAGAGCTCGGCCAGCACGGTCTGGGCGCTGCGGCGCTCGAGCGAGCCAGGCTTGTCGCAGTACAGGCGGTCCTTCAGGGCGTCGAGGTACACGTTGGAAAGCTCGGTAACCACGAAGTCATAAAGCGCACGGTAAGCGCGCGGGAACTCGTAGCAAGAGTAAGCGTCGTCGACCTCGGCCTGAACCTGGGTCAGACGGGCAACCATGAGCTTGTCGAGCGGCAGCAGGTCGGCAAAGGCGACACCGTCGGTCTCAGGCTCAAACTGGCCCTCGAGCTCGGAAAGCAGGAAGCGCAGCGTGTTGCGGAAACGACGGTAGGCATCGGACGTACGGGCAAGAATCTCGTGGTCGATGGACACGTCGGAGCTGGTGTCAACGGAAGCAACCCACAGGCGGATGATGTCGGCGCCCATCTCGTCACAGACCTTATTGGGGTCGATGACGTTGCCGAGCGACTTGGACATCTTGCGGCCCTGGCCGTCGAGCGTGAAGCCCTGCGAGACGACCGCCTTGTAGGGAGCATGGCCGTTGGCGCCCACCGAAGTGAGCAGCGAGCTCTGGAACCAACCGCGATGCTGGTCGGAGCCCTCGAGGTACACATCCGCCGGATACTCCAGCTCGGGACGGTACTCGCAGACGGCCTTCCAGGAGACGCCGGAATCCCACCACACGTCGAGGATGTCCTTATCGGCCGTGAGGTGATGGCCGCCGCACTTGGGGCAGACGCAGGCCTCGCCCAGGTAGCTCTCGGGAGCGTCGGTGAACCAGGCGTCGGAGCCCTTCTCGTGGAAGAGCTTGATGACGGCGTCGAGCGTAGCGTCGTTCATGACCTTCTCGCCGCAGTCGGCACAGGTGTAGCTGGGGATAGGCACGCCCCAGTTGCGCTGACGGCTGATGCACCAGTCGGGACGCTGCTCAACCATGGCGCCGATGCGGTTGGCGGCGTGAGCCGGATACCACTTGACGTTCTCGCGAACCTCCTTACCAGCCTGCTCGCGCAAACCAGTCTTGTCCATCGAGACAAACCACTGGTCGGTAGCACGGAAGAGCACCGGGTGCTTGCAGCGCCAGCAGTGCGGATAGCTGTGCGTGATCTTCTTCTCGAGGACCAGGGTGCCGCGCTCGCGCAGGAACTCGATGATGTGCGGGTTGGCCTCGTCGGTATCCATGCCGCTGAAGGGGCCGCCGGTGCCAAACTCCTCGCCGGTGTAGAACTTGCCGTCGTCATCGACCGGCATGCAAATGTCGGTGATGCCCTCCTTGAGGCAGGCGAAGTAGTCGTCGACGCCGTGACCGGGCGAGTTGTGGACGATACCGGTACCGTCATCGACACCGACGTAATCGGCCAACAGCGCAACGCCCTCGACACCGTCAAAGATCGGCTGCTTATAGTGAATGTGATGGAAGGTCTCGGCGGGAACCACATAGGGCTTGCCGTCGACCACAACCGGGGTGTACTCCCAGCCAAACTCCTCGCAGCACTTGGGAGCTAGGTCCTCGAGCATGACCTCGGCGCGGCCGTCGTGCTCAACGGCGACGTAGGCGGCACCGGGCTTGAGAGAAACTGCCTGGTCGGAGGGGATGGTCCACGGCGTGGTCGTCCAGATGATAAAGTCAACCGGGCCGTCGAAGTTCTCGAGGCCGGCGGGCTTGGAGGTCATCTCAAAGCGCACGAAGATGGACGGGCTCGTCTCGTCGGAGTACTCAATCTCGGCCTCAGCAAGTGCGGTATGGCAGTGCTTGCACCAGTGGACGGGCTTGTGACCGCGATAGATCATGCCCTTGTCGAACATGGCCTTGAAAACATCGATGTCGGCGGCGTCATGCTGGTGATAGAGCGTCAGATAGGGGTTGTCCCAATCGCCGAGCACGCCCAGGCGACGGAAGCCGGCCTTCTGCAGCTCGATGTTCTCGACAGCGAACTTATTGCAAAGCTCACGGATCTTAGCCGTGGAGGTCTGGTTGAACTTCTCGGTGCCGAGCTTCTCCTCGACCTTATGCTCGATCGGCTGGCCATGGCAGTCCCAACCGGGAACATAGGGAACCTCATAGCCCTGCATCATCCAGTAACGGTTGATCATGTCCTTGGAGATCTTGTTCATGGCATGGCCGATGTGAATCGGGCCGTTGGCGTACGGAGGACCGTCGTGCAGCACGAACTTCTTGTGACCCTCGTTCTTCTTCAGAACCTGCTCGTAGACCTTGTTGTCCTGCCAGTCCTTGAGTCGCTTGGGCTCGGACTTGGAAAGACCGGCACGCATGGGAAAACCGGTCTTGGGCAGATTCATCGTCTGCTTGTACTCGTTTGCCACGGTACCCCTTTCATGTCATGGGCGCACACGCCCGTTGGGCACCAAAAAAGCGCCCGTCCCTACAAGCTGGGACGAAGCGCCACAAAACGAGCTGTACGCCCGCAAAAGCTCTTCGTTTAACCACCCAGCTTAGATGCCCTCGCCCGCGTATTCGCGCGCTCGCATCCGTTACTCGGCTGGCCTGTATCGACGACCATCTCGGCGATATCTACTAAGACGTGTCTGCGCGGCACGTCCGTTGGGACCGCAGCTCCGGGGTGATTTTCATCGGTCGCATGCACGGGTTCTCAGCGCTTCCCGCTCTCTGTAGCATGCGGACGGCCGACTACTCGTCCCCATCAACGCTTATGCGGTGTATGCTAGCACGTTCCGCGTCGGCAAAAAACCCTCAACACTGGTTTTATACGTTCGAAATTTCTCGCTATTACAAGCCTTCACTAGGAGCAAAATACCTGAAAGCACTTTATCGAACGAAAGAAGGCTGCTATGCGCACAATTGGAATGAGCGACTACACCGTTGGCGAGGATTGCTTTACCAAGCTGCCAACTGCACTGGCGGAGTACGGCGCGAAGAAAGTCGCCATCATTGGCGGCAAGCGAGCCCTGGCTGCGGCGCTGCCGGGAATCGAGGCGGCACTTGAAGGTACCGATGTCGAGGTCCTGGAGACGCGCGTCTACGGTACCAACAGTACGCGTGCCAATATCGCCAAGGTCGTAAACTCCCCCGCCTGCCAGGAAGCCGACGTGCTCATTGCTTGCGGCGGCGGCAAGGCGCTCGATACCGTCAAGACGGCGGCCATCGAGCTCAAGAAGATCGTCTTTACCGTGCCGACGATCTGCTCCAACTGCTCCGCCGCGACCGCCATTGCCGTTGTCTACAACGACGACGGCTCGCTCGAGGGCTATTCGTACCCCAACCGCCCCGCGCACATCTTCATCAACCCCAAGATCATCGCCGAGGCGCCAGCAGAGTACTTCTGGGCCGGTGTAGGCGATGCCCTGTCCAAGCAGCCCGAGGTCGAGTACGCCACGAGCGCCGGTAATTTGGAGCACACCGCCGGTCTTGGCCTGGCACTCGCCCACACCTGCTCCGAGCCGCTGTTTACCTATGGTGTGCAGGGTCTTGAGGATGTGCGCCAGAATCTGTCGAGCGAGGCCGTCAAGCAGATCGCGCTCGACATCGTTGTCAACACGGGCTATGTCTCGAACCTGACCAACCAGAACGATTATTACTACAACTCGAGCGTGGCGCACGCGTTCTACAACGCCACCTGCAGCATTCCGCGTGAGGGCACCTACCTGCATGGCGAGGTCGTGAGCCTGGGCGTGCTGGTACTGTTTGCCTATACGGGCGATACCGAGAACCTTAAGCGCTACGCCGCCTTTAACAAGCAGATGGGGCTGCCCGTAACGCTTGAGCAGGTTGGCCTTACCGAGGCAGATATCCCGGCCCTGTGCGAATACGCGCACGCCACCAACGAGTGGAAGCAAGGCAACCCGGAGCCCTTCACCGACGAAAAGTTCGCCGCCGCCATCAAGGCCGCCAACGCCTACGGCCATTCTATCCTGGCCTAACCGACCAAAACCGCCACAAAGGGGACAATACCTTTGTGGCGGTTTTTTATTGCCGTAACATGCTCGAGTCGAACTCGCTAGCCGGGATAACGCGGTAGCCGTGGCGCAGGAGCAGGTCAACGAAGACACCGTTACCTGTTGTGAGCGTGCCGCTGAAGGATCCGTCGTAGATATGGCCCACGCCGCACGACGGACTGCGATCCTGCAAAATGCACGCAACGATCTCGGACGGGCCGCCCGCCTGCTCGCACATGTCGAGCGCACGTTGAGCGCCCAGGCGAAACTCGCGATCGACCGAGGTACCCTCGCAGGTACGGACCTCGCCGTTCACAATCTCGGACGGCCTGCGCGGCGTGGGCAGGCCGCCAAAGACCTCAGGGCACACCAAGAGGACCTCAGTCCCTGTACGCTCGCAGGCCTCGACCAACTCGCGACGATAGTTGTCAAGCCCGTTATACTTGCAGCTCTCGCCCATCAAGCAGGCGCTCACCACGATCTTCATTTCCATCCCTCTCAAGCAAAACGCCCCATTTGAGAAAGCTGCTCAAATGGGGCGTCGGCGTTTACTGGCTCGACCGCGGCGTTACTGTTGCTTGGGCATCAGCGGATTCTCGCGCGTGAGGAGGTTCATGAACTCCTCACCCGTGATGGTCTCCTTCTTGTACAGATAACGAGCCAGCTCATGGAGCTTGAACTTGTTTTCCTTGAGGATCTGCAGGGCGCGATCGTGCGCGTCCTCGATCAGCTTAGCGACAATCGCGTCCACACGCTCGGCCGTACCAGGGGCGCAGGTGAGCGACGTGTCCTGATTGAGATACGCGTTCTGCACGGTACCGAGCGCCATCATGCCAAACTCGTCGGACATACCAAAGCGCGTCACCATGTTACGGGCAAGCTTGGTGGCCTGTTCGATATCGTTGGCGGCACCGGTCGTCATCTCGCCAAAGATGAGTTCCTCGGCCGCACGGCCGCCGCAGTAGACGGCGAGCTTGTCCAAGACCTCCTGGCGTGTCGTCAGGAAGCGCTCGTCCTCCTCGACCTGCATGGTATAGCCAAGAGCACCGCTCGTGCGCGGCACGATGGTGATCTTGGTAACCGGCGCGGAACCCTTTTGGCGGGCAGCGACGATAGCATGGCCGATCTCGTGGTAGGAAACGACCTGCTTCTCGTGGTCGGAAAGCACCGTGGACTTACGCTGTTGGCCGGCAATGACGACCTCCACCGACTCCTCGAAGTCGTCCTGGGTTGCACGCTTGCGACCCTCGCGAACGGCGCGCAGGGCGCCCTCGTTGATGATATTGGCCAGGTCGGCGCCCGAGGCACCGGGCGTGGCGCGGGCAATCGCGGTCAGATCGATCGGCGGCTCGGTCTTCACACTCTTGGCGTGAAGCTCGAGGATGTTCTTACGGCCGGTCAGATCGGGCAACTCGACGGGGATGCGGCGGTCAAAACGACCGGGGCGCAGCAGCGCCGGATCGAGACTGTCGGGGCGATTGGTTGCGGCAAGGACAACGATACCCTTGTGGTTATCGAAGCCATCCATCTCGGTCAGCAACTGATTGAGCGTCTGCTCACGCTCGTCGTTGCCGCTAAAACCGCCGCCATCGCGCTTCTTACCGATGGTATCGATCTCGTCGATAAACACGATGCACGGGGCCTTTTCCTTGGCCTGCTTAAAAAGGTCACGCACCTTGGCGGCGCCACGGCCGACGAACATCTCGACGAACTCAGAACCCGAAATGCTAAAGAACGGAACACCAGCCTCGCCGGCAACAGCCTTGGCTAGCAGGGTCTTACCGGTACCCGGAGGGCCAACAAGGAGAGCACCGCGCGGCAGCTTGGCGCCAATCTCCTCGTAGCGCTGCGGCTTCTCCAGAAAGTCGACGACCTCCTTGAGGGACTCCTTGGCCTCTTCCTGGCCGGCGACGTCCTTAAAGGTCACGCCCACGTCCTTGGAGGCGATCACGCGCGCGCCGGACTTACCCAGTCCGCCGCCGCCAAAACCGCCGCCGCCAAAGTTCATCGACGGGCCGTCATCGCCCATAGCCTTCTTCATGCGGCGGTTGAGCCACCAACCGATGAGGAAGAAAATCGCCATGGGAAGAATGAGCGTGAGCAGGTAGTAGGTCATCAAACCCGAGTTTTTATCGGGAACGACCGACTCCAGCGAAGCGCCAGACTCAAGCACGCGATCGGTAAAGCCCGCATCGTTCGGCACACCGGTCGTCTTATAGGCGATGTTCTCGTCCTCGCCCTTCTTGGTGTAAAAAATCGAGTAATCGTCCGTGTTGTACTCGACCTTGTCGACACTCTTCTTATCGAGCGCTTTGACAAACGTCGAGTAATCGGTCTTCGTAATCTGCTGCGTGTGACCGATGTTAGGGAACAGAACGGTCGAGAGCACGAGGTAGACGACGAAGGCGATGAGCACGTAGAGGATCATATTCCGTCTACGCTTGTTGTCATCCATCTCCATCTGCTTGAACTCCATCTACTGGGGTTGATAATGCTAACTAGAATACCCAACCCGGCCGGCGATAAACCGACGCCGGGCACGAAAGGACAGAGATGGCATCACTGTAAGTCGGCAAGGTTCAAATCTATACAGGCGACGGCAAGGGCAAGACGACGGCTGCGCTGGGGCTCGCGCTGCGCGCGACGGGCTACGGACTCGACGTTCTTAGGCTGCAGTTTGCCAAGAAACTTCACTGCGCCGAGCATGATGCGGCGCCCCGTTTGGGTCTGCGCATCGTACAAGCCGACCGCGACACGCCCGAGGCCTGCGCGGCACAGATTCTGGAGCTAGCACGCGAGCAGATCTCGCAGGTCGATGTGCTCATCCTGGACGAACTCGGCGAAGCGATGCGCCGCGGCTTTGTAACGCGCAAGGATGTGGAGGGGCTGATCGCGCAGAAGCCCGCCACCACGGAGCTCGTGCTAACCGGCCGCGGCCTGCTGCCCCTCGCGAACCTCGCCGACCTTGTCACCGAAATGCGCCCCATCAAACACTACTTCGACGAAGGACTCCTAGCCCGCCAAGGCATCGAATACTAGCCATTGGGGACGTCCCGAATGGCTAGGCGGTGGCGCGGCCGAGCCAGTTGCCGCTGTGGTGGTAGATGGTGAACATCGTGGCCGTAATGAGCCACGTTACGGGGTAGACCAGCAGTAGATGCTCGAGCGACGGATCGAAGGGCATGATCGCAAACACCCAGATCACCCTCAAGACAACGGTGCCAAAGATGGTGAGCATCATAGGCTGCAAACTCACGCCGGCGCCGCGGATGGAACCCGAGGCGTTCTCGATAATCGAGAAAATCGCATAGAACGGCGCAATGAAATGGAGGATAGTCGTGGTGTACGCCGAAATCAAAGCATCGTCGACAAACAAACGCGACAGCGGGCCCGAGAACACCAGCAGCACGGCAGACAGGCCACCAATGAGCATAAACGACAGCACGAGCGACGTATGGTAGCCCTTGCGCATGCGCTCGTAGTTGCGCGCGCCAAAGTTCTGCGCCGAGAACGTAGTGATCGATACGCCGAGCGCCTCGGTCACCATCCAGATAATGCCATCCAGGCGCCCAGATAGACCCCAAGCAGTCGTGACATCGGCGCCAAACGAATTAACCGATACCTGGATCAGCACGTTCGAGATCGAATAGGCAGCCGATTGAAAACCGAGTGGCAGACCACACGAGATCATACTCTTGCAAATACCGCGATCGATACCGAGCTTAGACAGCGAAAGACGCCATGCACCCGGAGCGCGCATCATGCGCAACACGATCATCGTTGCATTGGAGCAAATGGTCAGCGCCACCGCGATGCCGCAGCCAAGCGCCTCCATATGCAACACAGCGACAAAAATGATATCCAGCACCACGTTAACCAGGCAGCCAGAGGCAATGATCACGGCGGGGCCGCGCGTGTCGCCCACGGCACGCAGCAGTGCGGTTCCCATATTAAGCAGCAGTGCCGCAACCATCGCGGCAAAATAACAGCGAGCATAGGCCACGCCCTCGGCCAATAGTTCATGCGGCGTGTTCATAAGCACCAGCATGGGCTCAACGAACACTATGCCAAGAATCGAGAAAGCGATACCGCCCACCAGCGCGAGCGTCATGGCTGTATGGACCGAACGACTCAGTCGCTCATCATCGTGCTGGCCAAAATACTGACCGGTAATGACCGCGCAGCCGGCGCCGACGCCAACGCAAAAGCCAATGCAGAGCTCGGTGAGCACCATCGTGGCTTGAATGCCACCCAGCGCGAGCTTGCCGCCAAACTGGCCAACGATATACGTACCGATAAGCGTGTAGGCCTGCTGAAAAAACGAACTAAAAAAGATGGGAACGCACAGCGACAGCAGCTGTTGCCAAATGACACCCTGCGTTACATCGATAGCCGTAGATTTCTTAGCCACACGCCCTCCCCGCCAACGTATGTTAAACAACAAAACGGCAATTTAAGACCAAAGCAAATACCAGCTTAGCACCGACCGGCGTCGACCGAAACACCCCGAATCAGAGCCCAGTGCAAAATATCTGCCTAGTGATACAAACCCGGCTGGTAGTGATACTCATTGCTCACGTGCGGGCACAGCTGCCAAAAGGCGACGGCGCTCGCCGCGGCCACGTTGAGCGAATCGACCCCGTGCGCCATCGGAATGCGCACCGCGTGGTCACAGCCGGCAATGGTCTTGGCGCCCAAGCCGGCACCCTCGGTGCCCATAAAAATCGCCAAGCGATCAATCTTCCGCAGTACAGGATCATCAAGCGAAACAGAGTCGTCCGTCAACGCCATAGCGGCACACGAAAAACCGGCATCGTGCAACGCGCTCAGACCATCATGCGGCCACACACGAGCCTCGCTGCCAATGCGCGTCCACGGCACCTGAAACACGGTGCCCATGCTCACGCGGGCCGAGCGACGATACAGTGGATCGCAGCACGTCGGGCTGACCAAAATACCGTCAACGTTCAATGCGGCAGCCGAGCGGAAAATCGCGCCAACATTGGTGTGATCGACAATACCCTCAAGCACGCACACGCGCACCGGACGACCCCCCGCCGCCTCGACAACGCCGCCCAAGAACTCATCAACCGGAATCTGACGCGGGCGACGGAACGCCGCCAGCGCGCCGCGCGTCACGTTAAAGCCCGTCAACTGCTCCATGAGCTCCATGGAGGCCACGAACACGGGAACCGGACCCGCTCCCTCGCGCACGACAAGCTGGTCAAACAGCGGCATCATCTGGTCGAGCCAGCGCTCGCCCAGAAGAAAGCTCACCGGCTCATATCCGGCGCGAACCGCACGCTCGATGACCTTGGCACTCTCAGCGATAAAAATGCCCTTCTGCGGCTCCAGCACGCAGCGAAGCTCACGCTCGGTCAGTCGCACGTAGGCATCGAGCCGCTCGTCCTCGAGCGAATCAATTCGCAGAACCTCAACGGCATCAGTCATAGCAGCCTGCCCGCACCCTTCTTTACAGCACATCTATACCAAACGAGGCGACGCTAAGCGCCGCCCCATACATTCAATCAACCCGATAATACCGTTCACGCCAGGCGATTTACGCCTCAACGCGACGATACGTCACGAACTCATAATCGACACCCTCGTCGCCCTCGCCCGAGGCAATCGTGGCAACACCGCCACGCCACGCAATCTCCCACGCGGGATCGGCGTCCAAATCGGGAAAGTACGTGTCCACGGCATGAGTGCAATGGTTGTGCGTGACCTCGGCCTCGGCGCAATACGGCAAAAACCGCCGATACACCTCGCCGCCACCGATCACCCAGGCAACGGGCTCATCGGCAACCGCGGCGAGCGCCTCGTCGATGCTATGCACCACGTCGACGCCCTCGACAGCAAAATCCTCGTCGCGGGTAAGCACGATATTGCGACGGTTCTTAAGTGGACGCCCACCGGGAAAACTCAGCAGCGTCTTGCGTCCCATGATGACCGGGCAGCCCTTGGTGCAGGCCACAAAATGGCGCATGTCGGCGCGATTGGACACCACCATGTCGCCCTCGCACCCAATGCCCCAATCGTCACACACGGCAACGATAGCAGATAGCTTACACGTCATGAGCACCACCTACACCGCAATGGGAATGTTCTTGACCTGCGGACCGTGCTCGTAGCCCTCCACAATCAGGTCGTCGGTCGTAAACGCATAGAAATCGTGCACGTCGGGGTTAAGCGTTACCTTAGGCGCCGCAAACTGCGGACGCTCGATAAGTTCGCGGACAATATCGACATGACGGTCGTAGATATGGGCGTCGGCGATCACATGCAGCAGCTCGCCGGGAATCATATCGATCGACTGCGCAACCATCATCAGCAAGATGGCGTACTGGCACACATTCCAGTTGTTCGCGGCCAAAATGTCCTGGCTGCGCTGGTTGAGAATCATGTTGAGCGTCGGCTTGTCGTCCTGCGGGCGCTGCGTGACGTTATAGGTCACGCTGTACGCGCACGGATACAGGTGCATCTCGGACAGGTCGCTAAACACATACGTGTTGGTCATGATGCGGCGACTGTACGGTGTGTGCTTAAGATCGTACAGCACTCGGTCCATCTGGTCGAAATCGCCCTCGGCATAATGGCTCTTCTGGCCAATCTGGTACCCGTAGGCCTTGCCGATGGAGCCGGTCTCGTCGGCCCACTCATCCCAAATATGGCTGTTGAGGTCATGGACGTTATTGGACTTCTTTTGATAGATCCACAAAATCTCGTCCATCGCAGACTTAAGCGCCGTGCGGCGCAGGGTGAGCGCAGGGAACTCCTCGCGCAGGTCGTAGCGCGCCGTAACGCCAAAGTTTTTAATGGTATAGGCAGGGGTGCCGTCCTCCCACACCGGACGGACCTTTTGGCCCTCGGTGGTGGTGCCATGGTCCAGAATGTCGCGGCACATGGATACAAACTGTTGATCAGCCTTGCTCATTGACCCTCCTGTCAGTCGCCTATAAGCGATTTTTATTGTAGCCCAGGCGCGCACAGCCCCACAGCCCAAACATAAGCCCTCATTTTCTGACATATGACAGAAATTCCTTGCGCAAATCCCCACGTTCGCTATTCTATTGTTGACATATGTCAGATTTGGAGAGTGTATGGCAGGAAGACGCGAAAAATTGCGCCGTGTTGGGATCATCCCCGAATATCGTTGCTTTACCCCCGACGGCCTTGCCAGCGGAGACGCTATCGATATGACAGTCGACGAGCTCGAGGTCTTGCGCCTATGCGACCTGGAAGGCCTCAATCAGGAGGAAGTCGCCCAGTGCATGGGCATTGCCCGCGCCACGGTGGCGGCAATCTGCAGCCGCGCGCATCGCAAGGTGGCAAACGCGCTGGTCAATGGACGGGCGATCGTCATCGAAGGCGGAAACATCGCGTACTCCCCCATCACCACGACAACGGCCGCATGGCCAGCAAAGGAGGCTGACACCATGAGGGTGGCAACGACGTACGACAACGGCAACATCTTTATGCACTTTGGCCGCAGCGAACAGTTCAAGATCTATGACATCCAGGATGACAAGGTGCTCAACGAGCAGGTCGTAGGCACCGGTGGCACCGGCCACGGCGCCTTGGCGGGCCTGCTTGCCAACGGTGGCGTTGACACGCTCATCTGCGGCGGCATCGGCGGTGGCGCTATCAACGCGCTTGCTCAAGCCGGCATCACGGTATACGCAGGCGCCCAGGGCAGCTGCGACGCTTGCGTCGAGGCCCTTATCGCCGGCACGCTTGCACAGAACGGCGAGGCCACGTGCGGCTGCCACGGCCATGACCACGAGCACGCCCATGAGCACGGCGAGTCCTGTGGTTGTCACGGCCATCACGAGCACGAGGGCCACGAGGGCTGCGGCTGCCACTAGCGGCACGGCACCGCGAACTCGGGGCGCGACACAGAACGCAACCCAACAATCAAAGCCAACAACAAAGGCCACCCGGTAGCTTCCGAGTGGCCTTTGCCATATCAAGCTGGAATTACAGCACTATTTCTTATTACGCATCTGCGCTTCCATTTGACGCAGCAGGTCCATATCGGACTTGGGGCCGCCCGTTCCCAGGCCGCCCATGCCGCCCAGCCCCATGGCATCCAAACCGGGAATATTGGGCATGCGCATCTTCTTGCCCTTCTTACCCTTCTTGCCCTTCTTACCGCCGGCCTGCGCCTGATTGGCCATCGTGCGCATGCGGCCCATCATCTTATTCATCTCGCCCCACTGCTTCATAAGGCTATTGACCTCGGTGGGGGTCACGCCGGCGCCCTTGGCAATGCGGGCACGGCGCTGGCCGTTGATGATGGAGGGGCGAAGGCGCTCCTCCTTGGTCATCGACATGATGATGGCCTCGTTCTTATCGAAGATACCTTCGTCCAGGTTGCCACCCATCTGGTTAAGCGCACGCTGGCCACCGGGGAGCATGCCCAGAATGCCCTTCATGCCGCCCATCTTCTTGACGGCCTTCATCTGGTCGAGCATGTCGTTCATGGTGAAGCCCTCGCGCAGCATGCGCTCGGCAGCCTCGAGCTGCTCGGCGTCGGCCGCCTCCTGGGCCTTCTCGATGATGCCGACAACGTCGCCCATACCCAGAATGCGCTTGGCCATACGATCGGGGTAGAACGGCTCCAGCGAATCGGGCTTCTCGCCCATGCTCACAAACTTGATGGGCTTGCCGGTCACCTGGCGCACGGAAAGCGCGCCGCCGCCACGGGCGTCGCCATCGAGCTTGGAGATGATCACGCCGTCAAAGTCGGTGCGCTCGGCGAAGGTCGAGACGACGTTGACGATATCCTGGCCGGTCATGGCATCGACGACCATCAGCACCTGATCGGGCTTGACGGCCTTCTTGATGTCCACGGCCTCCTGCATCATCTGTTCGTCGATCTGAAGACGTCCGGCGGTATCGACGATGACCACGTCGCGCAGGTGATCGACGGCCTCCTGGATGGCGCCCTTGGCGATATCGACCGGGTGCGCACCGTCGCCGCGGAAGACCGGTACGCCGATCTCGCCACCGAGCGTGGCCAGCTGGTCGGCAGCAGCGGGACGGTAGACGTCGCACGCGGCGAGCAACGGCGAGCGGCCCTGCTTCTTGAGCAGGTAGGCCAGCTTTACGGCCGCCGTGGTCTTACCGGAGCCCTGCAGGCCCACGAGCATGATGACGTTGGGAATACGGTTACTAAAGACGAGCTTGCTCTCGGTGGAGCCGAGCATCTCGGTGAGCTCGTCGAGCACAATCTTGACGACGTTTTGCGCCGGCGACAGCGACTCCATGACCTCGGCGGTCATGCAGCGCTCCTTGGTCTTGGCGACGAACTCCTTGACGACCTTAAAGTTAACGTCGGCCTCGAGCAGCGCCATGCGAATATCGCGCATGGCCGAAGTAATATCGGCCTCGGTCAGCTTGCCCTTGCCGCGCAGGCGGTCAAATGTGTCGTTGAGGCGATCGCTCAGGGAATCAAACACTAGTCACTCCTTAATTGGACTCGCCCACCAGGGCGCGGCAGAAATCTTTGGCATTGAACTCCTGCAGGTCATCGACCTGCTCGCCCACGCCCACGCGCAGGATCGGGAGCTTGAGTTTCTCGGCCACGGCCATGGCGATACCGCCCTTAGCCGTGCCGTCGAGCTTAGTCATGATAATACCGTCCAGGCCCAGCGCCTCGTTAAACTCGAGCGCCTGGTTCAGACCGTTTTGACCCGTCGCGGCGTCGATCACAAGCACGACCGAAACCGGCATGGGACCGGCGGCCATATTGGCGGCGCGCTTACGCGTCACGTTAACCACCTTGGCAAGCTCGCGCATGAGCTCAGGGCTCGTGTGCAGACGGCCGGCGGTATCGATAAGCACCAGGTCGCTGCCGCGCTTATCGGCCTCGTCGAGCACGTCATAGCACACGCTCGCCGGATCGGAGCCGCGGTCACGCTTGATAACCGGTACGCCAGCGCGCTGGCCCCACACATCGAGCTGCTCGATAGCGGCGGCGCGGAAGGTGTCGGCCGAACCGATCACCACGTTCTTGCCGCGGGCGGCCATGGCGCTCGCGATCTTGCCGACCGTAGTGGTCTTGCCGGCACCGTTAATGCCCACAAACAGCACGCAGCTCGGCGTATCGGAAAACGGATCGCGCTCGATGGGCACAAAGTGCTGCTCGAGCTGCTCGGCCAGGGCACGACGAAGCTGCGGAGCGGTCTTGAGGTTCTTCTTGGCCGCGGCGTCGCGCAGGTCATCGGAGACCTGAATGGCGATCTCGGCACCCATGTCACCCATGACGAGGGTGTCCTCTAAGTCCTCCCAAAAATCCTCGTCGACCTCGCCGCCAAAGTAAAAGACCTCGTTGAGGGCCTCGCGACTGCGCTCAAGTCCGCGCGAGAGAGCGTCAAAGAATCCCATTATGCATTCACGACCTTTCCGGTTTCGCGATCGAGTTTTTGCGAGACGACGCGACTGACGCCGTCGGCTTGCATCGAGACGCCATAGAGGACGTCAGCGTCCTCCATAGTACGGCGCTGATGCGAAATGACCAAGAGCTGCGTATCGGAACGCAACACATCGAGCGCGCCGATGAGCTTGGACAGGTTGGCGTCATCGAGTGCCGCCTCGACCTCGTCCAGCACATAGAACGGCACCGTGCGCGTGCGGTACACAGCAAAGAGCAGGGCGAGCGCCGTCAGGCTCTTCTCGCCGCCCGACATGAGCATCATCTTGGTGATGCGCTTGCCGCGCGGCTGCGCCACGACCTCGATACCCGTCTCGGCAGGATGCTCGGGATCGGTCATCTCCAGATGAGCCTGGCCGCCCGGGAAGAGCATAGCGAAGATCTCGCGGAAGTTCGCGTCGACCTTCTCAAACGTCACCAGGAACGCCTTGCGCATCTTGCGATCAATGGCCACCGTGATCTTGGTGAGCGCCTTGCGCGCGCTCTCCAAATCGGCCAGCTGCTCCTCGATGTAGTCGGCGCGGCGTTTGAGCTGCTCGTACTCCTCCATGGCAACTTGGTTAACGGGACCAAGGTTGTTGATCTGGCGCACAAGCTGGTTGAGTTCGCGCTCGGCGGCATCGCGGTCCGTGGGCGCCGGAAGCATGAGCGCTTCCTCGAGCACCGTCGTGCCATCGGCGGTAATGGCCTTGATGGCAGCCTCGACCTGCACCTCGAGCTTGCCACGCGCGACCTTGAACTCGTTTTGCGTGGCAGAGGCGGTATCGACTCGCTCCTTAGCGCGGGCAACCTCTGCCTTGGCATCCTCGATGGTCTTCTTGAGCGAAGCGGAGTCCGCCTCCTCCAGAGAGGCCTGGTCACGCAGGCGCGCTGCCCAATCCGACGCGCGTTCCAACAGGGCAGAATAGCGTTCGTGCATGGGATCGACGCGCAGGCGCAGCAGCTCGAGCGAGCGCGAGGCCTGGCGTGTTCCGCGGATACGACGGTCGATGCCCTCAAGACGATGCTCCAGGTCGGGCACGCGGCCCTTCAGCGAACGCAGGCGTTCGCTCGTCTGGGCTAGGCGAACCTTGGCGTCGGCGAGCTTGCCGGCAGCCTCGGAATCGTCACGGCGAACGCGGTCGAGTTCGTCGTTGGCCTCAGAAATCTGCAAGCCCAGATCGCTTGCCTGCGCGCGGGCCTCGTCACGCGAACGGGTGAGCTCGTCAACGCGCGGGCGCGCAGCGCGAACGGCTTCGGAGGCCTGCTCGCGGCGCTTGGAGGTGCGCACGCGCTCGACCTCGGCATTGTTGGCGCTTTGCTCCAAGCGGCCGATCTCGGAAAGCAGCGAGCGGCGCTCGCCCTCAAGACGGGCGATCTCACCGGCGGCATCGCCCTCGGCGGCACGGGCCTCCTCGACGGCAGCGTTGGCCTCAACGACTTGGTCCGAAGCATGCTCAAAGATGGCAGCCAGATCGGGTTCCAGGCCCTCGAGCTCACGGATGCGGCGCTTGCGCTCCAAGGCACCCGAAGCCTCGCCGGCATCAAGCCCCACGCGCACCAGGCCGCCGCAGGCGACGCGGGCGCCATCGGGGGTCACGTAAGTCACGCCTTCAACGACCGGCGCCGACAGCGCGGCAGCAAGATCGTCAACGACGTAATAGCCGCCGAGCAGCGCCTCGACGACGGGTCCGTAGCCTGCGCGCACGGACAGACGATCAACCAGGCGGGTACCGGCAGCGCCCTCAGCGGCGGTAGAGCCGCTCACGCCGCGCGCCACCAGCAGTGCTTCGCCCGAGGCCTTCTTTTGGTCCAGAGCCGCACGACCGGCACGCTCAAGCGTGGCGGCGTCATCAAACAGCAGCGCATCGATATCGCCGGCGAGCAATTGCTCAACCAGGCCCTCAAGCTCGCGCGGGGCCTCCAGCACGTCGCCCAGACGACCCAAGACATCGTCGCCCAGCGCACCCACCAGACGGCTCACGAGCGGCGAGCTGTCGGCCATGCGGGCATCGAGTTTCTTTTGGCTGGCAAGCTCCGAGCGCACCTCGGATAGCTTGTTGCGCGCCTCACTCTCGCGGGCACGCAGGTCCTTCAGGGCCGCGCGTGCCGTCTCGGTGGCCTCACGCGCATCAACCTGAGCCTGGCGCGCTTCCTCAAGAGCGCCCTCAAGCTCCTCCGCGCGGTCGCGACGGCTCTCGAGCGAGGCCATGACCTCCTCGAGCTGCTCGTCAATCTGCTCCAGGCGCGAGGCATACATGTTGTCCTCGACCTCGGCATTGCTCAGCGAGTCCTTCACCTTGGCAAGCTCGAGCGCGGCGTTATCGGCCACGCGCTGCACATCGCGTTGCTCACGCGTAAGCTGCGAAATCTGATTGTCGAGCGCCACGCGCCGCTCGTGGAGCTCAGCGGCGGCAGGACCAGCGGCGTCGACGTCCTCCTGGGCCTGCATGTGCGCACCGGTCACTTCCTCAAGCTGCGCACGCGCGTCCTCGAGCTCCTCGAACACGCGACGTCGCTGATGCTCGGAGCTCGAAATCTGCCCGCGCATGTCAGACAGGCGCGACACCATGTTGTGGCCCTTTTCCTCGAGCAGGCGCATGTCGGAGTTAATGCGGCCGACCACATCTTGCATATGACGGCGCTGCTCGCCCAGGTCGCCCACAAACAGGCCCTTTTCCTCGAGCATGACCTGAAGCTTCTCGAGCTCGCGCTCCTTTTCGCCCAAGCGGTACTGCGCAAGCTCCAGCTCGGCGGCGCCTTCCTTGGAACGGCTCTCCAGGTCGTTCCACTGCGACTGCAGCGAACGCAGCTCGTCGACGGCTAGCATCTGCGTAAGCTCGTTCGCACGCGAGGACAGCTCTTTGTACTTGCGCGCGCGATCGACCTGACGCTCCAACGGTCGCAGCTGACGGGCGATTTCCTTATTGATGTCGCGGGCACGCGTCAGGTGCTCGTCCATCGACTTAATCTTTTTGAGCGCACGCTCCTTGCGGCGCTTGTGCTTGGAGATGCCGGCGGCCTCCTCGATGAGGGCACGGCGCTCCTCAGGGCGGCTCTGCAAGATGGCATCGAGCTTGCCCTGGCTGATGATGGAATGTGTATCCTTGCCCAGGCCCGAATCGTGCAAGATGTCCTGAATGTCCATCAGGCGGCACGGGCTCGAGTTGATGAGGTACTCGCTTTCGCCCGAGCGATACATACGACGGGTGATGGCGACCTCGTCAAAATCGACGGGCAGCATATGGTCCGAGTTATCGAGCACAAGCGTGACCTCGGCGACACCCACCGGCTTGCGCGCCGACGAGCCCGAGAAGATGACATCCTCCATGGCCTGGCCGCGCAGCTGCTTGGCGCTCTGCTCGCCCAGGACCCACAGAATCGAGTCAGAGATGTTCGATTTTCCCGAGCCGTTTGGACCGACGATGACGGTCAGGCCCGGCTCAAACGTCATATGGGCGCGGTCGGCAAACGACTTGAACCCCTTGAGCGTAAGGGACTTGAGATACACGGTTCCTCGCTTACACGTGCTTCTTGTTCAGAATCACGCCGTTGGTGGTGTAACCCATGCGGTCGAGCGCTTCAAGCGCGGCAGCTCCCTCGGCTTCCTTCTTTGAGGAGCCGGAGCCGCGACCCTGGCGAATACCATCGATCAAAACCACAGCGGTAAAGGTGGGCGCATGCGCCGGGCCCTCGGAGCCAACGAGCTTGTACGCCGGGGGCTCGTGACCGTCGGCTTGCACGCACTCCTGCAAAAACGACTTGGGGTTCGCAGGATGCTCGGCACGCTCGGAAGCCAAATGCGGCTTAAGCGTACGGTGAATGAACTCCGCCGCAACGTCCCAGCCGGCATCCAGGTACAGCGCGCCCACGAGCGACTCATAGACGTTCTCGAGGGCCGAATGCAGGCCGCGCGCACCGGTACCGGTCTCGGAGGCACCAAAGATAATGATGTCGTCGATGCCCAACTCGTGAGAAACCTCGGATAGCGTGGCGCCCGAGACGAGCGACACCTTCAAGCGAGTGAGCTTGCCCTCGTCAAACTCGGGATAGGACTCAAACAGGGAGCGTGCGACCACAGCGCCCAAAATGGAATCGCCCAAGAACTCAAGGCGCTCATAGCTGGCAGAAACCGGCTGGCCCTCGACTGCCGAGGGATGCGTAAGGGCCGCGCGCAGCAGCACCTTATTGTTGAACTCGTGGCCCAGGATTTCCTGGGCGCGCGTAAGTCGTTCGGATAAAGCCAAGACTTAGGCCTCCTTGGCAGCTTCGATAGCGTCGACGGCGTCGGCGACAGAGTTGAGCGAGAGCAGGGTCTCGTCATCGATCTCGAGGTTGAACTCGTCCTCGATAGCCGTAACCAGCTGCAGGCGCTCGAGCGAGTTGGCATCGAGGTCGTCAAAGGTGGTCTCCTCGCTAATTTCGGCAACATCGACGCCCAGAACGTCAGCAGCGACCTCGGCGATCTTGTCGAAGATTTCGGAGCGGTCCATAGCGCTTCCTCTCATAGTACATGAATACCAAAAGAATGGTACCGCCCGGGCGGTACCAAGACACGGTTCTGATTCTACCCCACGACGTGCGCCGCGAAGCACATAACAGCGCTCTAACTCGCTCTTACAAAACGATACTGTCCATAGAGTTGGCGACATTCTCGACCAGCCCGGCGCGCACGGCTTCGGCCGCCGCGAGCGTACCGTTTTTGACAGCCTCGACCGAGGTGGCGCCATGGCCGATCAGGACCACGCCGCGCAGGCCCAGAAGAATCGCGCCGCCCTTGGCGTCGCCAGAGAGCTTGGCCTTAATCTCGCGCATCTGCTTTTTGATGAGCAGCGCGGCGATCTTGGTGCCGAGCGAGGCCATAAAGGCGCCCTTGAGCTCCTGCAGCAAAAACTTGGCAGCGCCCTCGGTAGCTTTGAGAGCGATATTACCCGACATGCCATCGGCAACGACGACATCGAAGTTACCTGAGGTGAGGTCGGTGCCCTCGCAGTTACCAACAAAGCCGGGAACGGCGGCCTTCATAGCAGGGAAACAGGCCTTGGTAAAGTTGGAGCCCTTCTCATCCTCGGTGCCATTGGCAAGCAGGCCCACGCGAGGATGCTCGATGCCCAGGACGACGCGGGCATAGGCGCTACCCATCTGGGCAAAACGCACCATGTCATCGACCTCCACATCGGGGTTGGCACCCATGTCGCACAGCACCGTCAGACCGCCGGCGCGATTGGGCAGCGCATTGGTCAGACAGGGACGCACCGGCTGCTTCTTGCCTTCGGCCTGATACCTAAACGGCGTCACATAGGCGGTGGCGGCGGCGGTCATGGCACCGGTGGAGCCGGCGGAGAAGAACGCATCCGCGTTGCCCTTCTTAATGGCGCGGCAAGAAAGCACGATCGACGACTTACGCTTGGTCATCACGGCGCGAATGGGATCGTCATCCATGGCGATAACGTCAGGCGCCTCAAGGGCCTCAACACGTGCATGGGAAGCTGCAAAGGGATTGACGATTTCGGCGGGACCAGCTGCCAAGACCTCGATATCGGGATCGGCGGCAAGTGCAGCCTCAATACCGTCGAGGACAACCTGCGGCTTCTCGTCTCCACCCACAACGTCTACACAAACGCGAACGTTACTCATATACATGCTCCTTATACAAAAATGGCCGACTCAATGAGCCGGCCATTGTGGTTCCAGTTGGAACGGCATCGTATCCAGAGTATACCGTTACTCGGTAACGATAACCTCGCGGTCCTTGTAGAAACCGCAGCTAGGGCACACGTGGTGCGGGAGCTTGACAGCACCGCAACGGGGGCACGTGGACTGAGCCGCAGCCGAGATCTTCATGTTGGCGGAACGGCGGGTGTGAGTGCGGATACGACCCTGCTTTTGTTTAGGTACGGGCATAGTGACCTTCCTTATGAACTATCCAGTGTGGCGATTACGCGCAAGTAGCGATACTACCACAGTTTTACTCGTCAAGCTTGAGATTCTTCAATGCTGCAAATGGATT
Source organism: Collinsella sp. (assembly GCA_018367075.1). Classification (GTDB taxonomy): domain Bacteria; phylum Actinomycetota; class Coriobacteriia; order Coriobacteriales; family Coriobacteriaceae; genus Collinsella. The sequence continues at coordinate 41,821 of JAGZGX010000006.1, read as the reverse complement.
TTCCGTGGCTTCGGCCCATTCGGCCTCGGCTTGGGCAGCACAATCGCATTGCTCCACGTTGAGATTGGCGCCGCAAACGGGACAAAGACCGCGGCAATCGGGCTTGCAGAGCACAACAAACGGCGTGTCCATGACAACGGCGTCGTTGATGGGCTCGCCCAGATCGACGACGCGATCCTCGCCCAGGAGCTCATAGCCGTCTTCGTAGGCCTCGGGGTCCTCGGGCTCATGGAAGAGATAGAACTCCTCGATCTCGCCGGCAATGTCAAACGAGGCAGGCTCCAGGCAACGGTCGCACTCGCCGGTGGCGTGCGCGCGAACCATGCCGGTAAGCAGAACACCGGTGCCGGCATTGGTAAAGACCACGTCATAGTCGATACCGTCCTGCAGCTGGTACTCTTTCTCGCCCACCGTGTAGGCAGCGACATCGACCTTACCGGTCAGCGGATACGAGTCTCCGGGAAACTCGAGCTGCTCGGAAAGATCGACGGTAACGCTCGGGAACTCAGCCATTACCACTGACCATTCTGCTGGGCGGCGCCCTCATTGAGCTGCTGGCGGCAACGGGTGACGGTGCCGGTCAGGCTCTTGAGGTTCTCCTCCAGGTGCGTAAAGACCTGCTCGGCGTAATCCTCGGCAGCATAGCGCGTCTCGCGCTCATACTGCTGGGCACGGTCGCGGATATCGTCGGCCTGCTGCTGCGCAAGGCGAACAATTTCCTGCTCACCGGCAATAGTGAGGGCCTGCTGCTGAGCGTCGGCGATGATGGAATCGGCCTGAGCGGCGGCGGAAGCCATAAGCTCCTCGCGCTCTTTGAGGATACGGCGGGACTTCTGCCATTCCTCGGGATAGCTCATGCGGATCTCATCGAGGATGTTAAAGAAGACGTCGGCATCGATGACCTTCATCTGGGCGTTCTTGCCGAACGGCGTCTTAGCCTCTTGGATGAGCCCCTCGAGCTCGTCGACAAGGCTCACGATCCTGTCGCCAGGAAAATTCTCGCCCGGCATCCGGTCTCCTTTCATAGGTAACATATCATCGTGCTAGTTTACCACATGCCACCTGGCAATAAAAAACGTCACGAAAAGCGATGTTTAAGCGCCTCGACCACATTAGCCGGCACAAACGTCGAAACATCACTACCGAGCGAGGCGATCTGGCGTACAACCGAGCTCGAGATGTAGCCATACTGCGGAGCACTCATGACAAAGATGGACTCCAGCTCGTTATCCAAGCGGTAGTTGAGGTCGGCTTGCTGCAGCTCATACTCAAAGTCGGTCATGGCGCGCAGGCCCTTGACCACGGCACCGGCACCCTGCTCGCGAGCAAAGTCGACGAGCAGTCCGGTAAAGGGCAGGACCTCGACGCCATCGATATCACCGAGTGCCTCACGGGCCAGCGCCACGCGTTCATCGAGCGTAAACGTGGTGCCCACGCCGTTTTTGCCCTGCGACTCGGCAACGGCCACGATCACACTGGGAAAAATGCGGCGGGCGCGGCGGATGACGTCGATATGGCCAAACGTGATGGGATCGAAGGTACCCGGAACGATGACGCGGTTAATGGTGTCACTCATGGGCATCCTCCTGAAACGTCGTGCCGTCGCTGTCATCGGCATCGGTGGCGATGTCGTCATCCTCGCCCTCGCCGACCCAACGGAGCAGATCGACCGAGGTGATGCCATAGCGTTTCTCACGCACGGTTACAAAGCCGGCAGGATGTGCACCCGCGTCGGCGGCAGCATGCTCAAACAGAGCATAGGCGCCCGGGGTGAGCAGACCCTGCTGGGCCAGGTTCTGCAGCAGCTCATCGACCGGCTTGGCACCAAAAGCATAGGGCGGGTCGAGCAAGACCAGATCGAAGGGGCCGCCCGGCACGCGGCCGCGCGAAGCGCTCGCAAGGACATCGCCCGTCACCACACGCCAACGAGCGCGATCGCGACAGAGCGACTCGATATTCTTGGTTATGAGCCTCGCGGCATTGCGATCGATCTCGAACGTCGTGAGCGAACGGGCGCCCCGCGAGAGCATCTCGATGCCTAGGGCACCGGAGCCGCCAAAGGCATCCAGTACGCGAACCTCGTCCAAATCAAAGCCGAAGGCCGATAGGACCATGGATGCACACGCCTCGCGCACGCGGTCGGTCGTCGGACGCGTAACATCGCGACCGCGCGGTTCTTCGATCTTGCGACCGCGCCATTCACCGCCGATGATTCTCATCCTCCGCTGACCTCCTTAAAAATATGTCGATATCGCTTGGCGACCGCATCGCGCAGGGGACGCGTCGCCACAGAGTCAAGATTACTAGCATACCGCAAGAGCTCGACCGCGTCCAAATGCGCCCACTCGATGAGCTCCTCATCGGCATCAAGGTCGACAAAACGCAGGGTCACGCCACCATGCTGACGGTAACCCAAGATTTCGCCCTCGTGGCGAAGTCGCAGGTCCATCTGTGCAAGCGTAAAGCCATCTGCGGTCTTCTCGAGCGACTGCAGGCGATCTTGTGCCGCCGATGTACCGCCGTTGCCCTTGGAGTGCGTCATGACCAGGCATGTGCCCGCCACGGTACCACGGCCCACACGTCCACGAAGCTGATGCAGAGCCGCCAATCCAAAGCGCTCGCCGTTCTCGATGACCATCACGGTGGCATTGGGCACGTCGACGCCCACCTCGACCACGGTGGTCGAGACGAGCACGTCAATCTCGCCGCGTTTAAAGGCGTCGATCACGCGATCCTTCTCCCCCGCCCGCATGCGGCCGTGGAGGCGCTCGACAGTAAGACCCGGCAGCGCCAGGCGCAGGCGGTCGAGCTCGGTTGCCGTATCGTGCAGCGGCACGGGGACGGTCACGCGGCCCTCGTCGTCACGGGCGATACCGGGCACATCCTCGAGCTCGTCGGCCGAGTCACTCGGCTCCACAAGCGGACAGATCACGTAGGCCTGCTGGCCCTTCTCGTGTGCCTCACGGATGGCACCATAGGCCAGGTCGCGGCTCGACTCGGTAAGGACGCGCGTCGTCACGCCGGCACCCGGGACGGGACGATGGCGAATGATGCTCGTGTCCAGGTCGCCGTAGACCGAGAGCGCCAGCGTGCGCGGGATGGGCGTCGCCGTCATGACGAGCAGGTCCGCGCCGGGACCCTTCGCGCGCAAGGCATTGCGCTGGCCCACGCCAAAGCGGTGTTGTTCGTCGATGACCACGAGCGACAAGTGCTTAAAATTCACGTCTTCGGAAAGCACGGCATGCGTACCAAAGAGCACGTCAAGCTCGCCCGATTCCAACTGCGAATGGATGAGCTCGCGCTCCGCCGCCGGCGTGGCGCCCGTCAGGAGCGCCCAAGACATGCCGGCCTGAGAGAGCAAAGGGCCGGTCTTATCGGCATACTGACGAGCCAGCACGCCCGTAGGCGCCATGACGCAGGCCTGGGTGCCGCTATCGACGGCTACGGCCAACGCACAGGCGGCAACGGCCGTCTTGCCGGTACCGACATCGCCCAGCAGCAGACGGTTCATGACGCGCGTATCATCGCACATATCGTGCAAAATATCCTGGAATGCGGCCTCCTGCTCGTCGCTCAGCGAAAACAGCAGGGCCTGCCTAAGAGCAACAAGGTGCTCACCCGCGGTGTGGGCGTAGGGAACCACCTCGACCAAGCCGCCGTCATTGCGCAGACGAAGCGCGAGCTGCAGGTACAGGCATTCCTCATAGGCCAAACGGCGGCGCGCAATGTCGCGCTCGGCCATACTCGAGGGAAAGTGAATCGAACGAAGCGCACGGGCATTGCTCATGAGCTTGCGCTTTGCGCGCAGCGGTGCCGGGATGGGATCAAAGGGATTGCCGACGAGCTCAAGAGCACCGCTCACAATGCGACGCATCCATGCCTGGCTTACGCCATCACTTACGTAGTGGACCGGCAAAATGGTACCCGCGGCACGACCATCCTCAAGCTTTTCAAAATGCGGCGAGGCCATCTGCTTAAAGCCGTAGGCAAACTCGACCTTACCCATCACGGCCAGACGGTCACCCCGCTTAAGCTGCTGGGCAATCCAGGGCTGGCGGAAAAAGGCGACCTGCAGCACACCCGTGTCATCCACGAGCGATACCTCGGTCACCTGCATGCGCGGACGAGGCTGCTTTTGAACAATGCGGTCGACCGTGGCAACGATGGTGCACACGGTCCCGATGGGCGCCATCTCGATGGACCATGAGCGGGTAAAGTCCAGATATCGATGCGGGATATGGAGAAGGAGGTCCCCCACCGTCCGGATTCCCAGACGGCGAAGGGCCTCCTCACGTTTACCCGAAACATATTTGAGTCGCGCGATATCCTCGCCGAGCGCATTGCTCTGGGCAAAGCGCTCCGAGACGCGCGGCACGGAGCATAGCTCGGACATGCTCAGATGCCTACTCGATCGAGAAGATCACGGGATAGAGCGGCTGCTCGCCACGATGGGCATCAATCTCCAAGTCGGGCTGAGCCTCCTCGATGGCGTCGACGATCTCCTGGAAGGCCTCGTCGGACAGCTCCTCGCCGGCCAGAATCGTCAGCGCGTCGCCTTCCTCTTCCTCCTGCATACGGTTGATGCAGTCGAGGGTGACCTGCTTCACATCGGAGCCGACCACGTCGATGGAACCGGCGATGATGCCCATGACGTCACCGGAGTGAATCGGAGAGCCGTCCGAGGCGCTGGAATCGCGCACGGCGCGGGTGACCTCGCCATCGCGGACCTCGCTGATGGCGTCGACCATGGCGGCGACGGCGTCCTCGAGCTCGGAATCGGGCAGGACGGCGAACAGCGCGGAGAACGCCTGGGGAACGGTCTTGGTGGGAACGACGGCGACCTTCTTATCGGTGCAGGCAGAGGCAGCGGCCTCGGCAGCCATGCGGATGTTGCCGTTGTTGGGCAGGATGATGACCGAGGTCGCGTTGACCTGGTCGACGGCGCCCAGCAGATCGGCGGTCGAGGGGTTCATGGTCTGGCCACCCGAGACGATCACGTCAACGCCGAGGGACTTGAGGATGTCGGCCTCGCCCGAACCGGCGGCAACGGCGACAAAGCCCAGCGCCTTGGCGGGCTCGGCGGCCTTTTCCTGATCCTCGTGGATCTTGGCGGTACGGTCGTGGGCCTCCATCTCCATGTTGTGGATAAAGACCTCATAGATCTGACCGAGCTGCAGCATGTGCTCGAGCACCAGGTTGGGGGTGTTGGAGTGCACATGGATCTTGTAGTCGGGATAGGCGCCCACGAGAAGCTCGCAGTCGCCCATGGAACCCAGGAACTTAAGGCACTCGTCCTCGTCAAACGGGGCGTCGGCCTTAAACAGGAACTCGTTGCAGTAGCGGAACTCCGAGCCCTCCCAATCGTCGTTGGCCTCGATCTCAACGCGACCAAGGGCCGCGTCGCGGGCAGAGACAGCGGAATCAAACGTGGCGGAGAAATCCTCGACAACGGTGCTGCGGCCAAGTGCTGCAGCCACAAAGTTCTCAAGGAAGATGGCGAAGCCAAAGGCGCCGGAGTCGACCACGCCGTTCTCCTTCAGAACGGGCAGCAGGTCGGGCGTGCGGGCGACGGACTGGTACGCCTCGACGACGATAGCATCGAGCGCATCCTCGGCCGAGAACTTCTTCTTCTCGCACTCATCGGCCTTGGTCGAGACATCGCGCAGGACCGTGAGGATCGTGCCCTCGATGGGCTTGCGGACAGCCTGGAAGGCAACCTTGACGGCACGACGGAAGGCGAAGGCAATGTTGGCGGACGTAATAGGCTCGTCGGCAGAGACAAGACCCTCGGCCACGCCGCGCAGAATCTGCGAGGTGATGACTCCGGAGTTACCGCGGGCACCCATCAGGGAGCCGTGGGTGATGGCGCCGGCGATGGCCTCCATATCGGCATCGGCGGGAAGGGCGGAAAGCTCCTTGGTCACCGAGGCGAGCGTGAGCGACATGTTGGTGCCGGTGTCGCCGTCGGGTACGGGGAAGACGTTGAGCTTGTTGATCTCCTCGGCCTTGTCGGAAACGGCAGCCGCAGCGATCGGAAAACAGGTGCGAATGGTCTTTGCAATCATGGGTATTTGAATCTCCGTTTTCGGATGCTAGTTCAGACGGCTCTTGAGCGCGTCGATATGGATGCCGATCTTAAGGCTGGCGGGATCGATCTGGGCGATCTCCTGCAGGGTAAAGGCAACGGAGCTCGAAAGATTGTGGCAGACGGACTTCATGTTGACGCCGTTCTCGAGCACGACGTGAAGATCGACCGTAAGGCCGTTCTCGTCGGCGGAGACAAGCACGCCCTTGCGGAGGCGCTGACCGGCAAGCAGGCGCACGCTCTCGGCGCCCTGGAGCTGTTCGGCCATACCGACGACGCCATAGCACGTCATCGCGGCATAACCGGCAATATCGGCAATAACGTCGTTCGAGACGCTCAGGCTGCCGTTAATGGTCTCAGACACAAGAATCTCCTTATCTGGTGCTCGCGGCACCATCTCGTGGGAGCAATCATTGGAATATTCTACAACGACCGCGCCATGTTGAGGTGGCGGGCCTCGGGATTACATCCTCGACACGAAATGTTGATACGGTAACGTTCGCGAACAGCGATCGCGGCATGAAAAAACCCGCCGCATAAGCGACGGGTTTTACAACCTGGCTCCCCGGGTAGGACTCGAACCTACAACAGCGCGGTTAACAGCCGCGTGCTCTACCATTGAGCTACCGAGGAATTTAAAGCCCAACAGAAAGGGCTAAAAAATTCTGGCTCCCCGGGTAGGACTCGAACCTACAACAGCGCGGTTAACAGCCGCGTGCTCTACCATTGAGCTACCGAGGAATAGGTGCGTGCTCTCAAGCAACGAAGTTTATTATACGGACGAATCAGCTCAGGGCAAGAACTTTTTTAAGAAATTTTCCGACCTAGTCATTGGGGACGTTCTTAAACGACCAGTCATTCAAGAACGTCCCCAACGACTACATGAAAGCGCCCTCAAGCGGATGTGCTTGAGGGCGCCTCTTGCTTGACTAGCTTTCGATATAGTCCTTGAGCTTGCTCGAGCGGCTCGGGTGGCGAAGCTTGGCCAGAGTCTTGGACTCGATCTGGCGGATGCGCTCGCGCGTGACGCCAAACTCGCGGCCGACCTCCTCGAGCGTACGGGGATGTCCGTCGACAAGGCCAAAGCGCAGCTCGATAACCTTGCGCTCACGATCGGCAAGCGAATCGAGCACCTGGGTGAGCTGCTCCTGCAGCATGGAGAAGCTGGCCGCATCGGGCGGAACGATAGCCTGGGAGTCCTCGATGAAATCGCCCAGCTGGGAATCCTCTTCCTCGCCGATGGGGGTCTCGAGCGACACGGGCTCCTGCGAGATCTTCTGGATCTCGCGAACGCGGTCGGCGCTCATGTCCATCTCGGCACCGATCTCCTCGGGGGTCGGGTCGCGACCCAGGTCCTGAAGGAGCTGGCGCTGCACACGGACGAGCTTGTTGATGGTCTCGACCATGTGCACGGGAATACGGATGGTACGGGCCTGGTCGGCGATAGCGCGCGTAATGGCCTGACGGATCCACCACGTGGCGTACGTGGAGAACTTAAAGCCCTTCTGGTAGTCGAACTTCTCGACGGCGCGGATCAGACCGAGGTTGCCCTCCTGAATAAGGTCCAGGAACAGCATGCCGCGACCGACATAGCGCTTGGCGATGGAGACGACCAGACGCAGGTTTGCGCTGATGAGTGCCTGCTTGGCTTCGAGACCCACGTTCTCAATGCGCGTAAGACGACGCATTTCGGTACGCGTGAGCTCGAGCTCGCCTGCCTCGGCAGCCTCGAGCTTCTCGGTGGCCTCAAGACCGGCCTCAATCTTCATGGCCAGATCGACCTCTTCGGAGGCGGTCAGCAGGTCGACCTTGCCGATCTCCTTGAGGTACATACGGACCGGGTCGCCGGTCAGCATCACCGTGGAGGCATCGATGCCGCGCACGCGGGAGCGTGAACGGGACGTGCGCACGGTGCGCTTCTTCTTGCTCTTGGAAGAACCCATCTCGGCGTCGGCCTGACGGGCCATCTTGAGCTCGTGATCGTCGAGCGAGCCGGAATCGTGCTCGTCGTCGTCATCGAAATCGTCGGTATCGGTATCGTTATCGTCATCGTCGACGTCCATGGGGGCGTCGTCGTTACCGCTCGCGGAGATAATCTGGATGCCGCTGTTGCGCAGCGCGGAATACACCGCGGTGAGCTGCTCGTCAGAAACATCGATATCCTTCAGGGCGACCTGAATCTCGTCCTCGGTTACCGAAGTCCTGTTTGAGCCGTTGCCCATGAGCTTTGCAACGTAGGATTCCAGCCCAGTACCCGTGCTCTCAGTCTTTTTTGGCACAGATTCTCCCTTCATAGTCCACAGGACTCAATACTTTAGCACACACATTGACGTCTATACCCAAAAAGAGGGCTGGATATAGGCGAGAATACGCTGGTTGACCACAACATCTAGGCTTGTTCGGTGCCTGCGGCCTCCAGGCCAATCAAACGGAACGGGTCCGCCACGCCGCCGATTGACTTTTGCAGTTCGCGCTGACGCTGCGAATCCTGCGCGGCCTGCATGGTTAGCGCGCGACGGGCCTCATCATCGAGTGAACGGTCCTGGCGCAGCTTGGCCTGTGCGGCACGCATGCGACGCTTGATGGTGTAGAGCTCAAGCGTATCAAGCATAAACACGATGTTCGTCTCGGTGGGGTGCTTGCTCGTCGCGGAGATGCGCCCGGCACTCACAAGCGTTGCCGCATCGGGACACACTGAGCGCGCCGCATCCATGCAGGCTGCAGGATCGGTTCCCGGCGGCGTTGCCAGAACGGCCCATGCAATGGACTCGTGACGCGGGTCAACCCACTCGATGGAGCAGATGCGGTCGGCATACGTGCGGAACAGGTCGGGGTAGCTCGTGAGCATCGTCAACAGCTCGCGCTCCCCTGCCAAGGACTTGCGTTCAAGATCGGTAAGAACCATCGGCGCCGCCGCAGCCGGTGCGCCCGAACCGTCAGCCACAGGCACAGCGCCCATACCATCAGGCACATCGATCGGCGGCAGGTCGTCGACGACCTCCACGGGCGCGGCGCCGTAGGCATCGAGCGGGACGTAGTCGTACGGCTCTTCTTCGACCGGCGCGGACACCGGCGGCGTCGCGCCCGATGCCCAAGCACCGCGACCGGCATCGCGAGAACCCGACGCCCGACCGCCCGCGCTACCGGACCGCTCAGTCTGTGCCCGCTGGCGCTCATAGTTCTGCTCACGACGTCGTTCCGCATCCTCGCGCTTGGCGACATCGCGAAACACACGACCCGAGCTCGCGCGCACCGTCTCCAGATCCAAACCCAGCAGATCGGCAATCTGGATAAAGTACGTATCGATCATATAGCTATCGCGCAGCGGATAGATGAGCGTGAGAGCGTCCTCCAGCGCCTTGGCGCGACCGCCCGGCGTGGTGATATCGCTCGACTCCTGCAGCGAACGGTACACGAAGTCCATGAGCGGCTCGGCAGCGTCGATGCGCGCCTGCAGTGCCTCACCACCATGCGCCGTGATGAACTCCATGGGATCGTTACCGTCGGGCAGCACCACGCAGCGCAGGTCCATAGAATCCTGCTCGATAAACTGAATCGCACGGCGAGCAGCCTTTTGACCGGCGGCATCGCCGTCAAACATATACACGATGCGCTTGGCAAAACGAGTGAGCGTCTTGACGTGATGCTCCGTGAGCGCGGTGCCCAGCGTAGCGACAACGTTTTTAATCCCCGCCTCCCAACAGGCGATGCAGTCGGTATAGCCCTCCACCACGATGGCAGTATCCTGCGCGACGATAAACTCCTTGGCCCAATTAAAACCGTAGAGGTTTCGTTTTTTATGAAACACGCTCGTCTCGGCGGTATTGAGGTACTTAGGCTGGCCGTCGCCCATAATACGACCGCCAAAGGCAATATTGTGACCCTGCTCGTCAAAGATGGGAAACATCACGCGGTCGTAAAAGCGGTCGGCAAGCTGCCCGCGCCCGCGGCTCACGGCAACGTTCGCATCGATCATCTCCTGCGGGGTAAAACCCGCCTGGGACAGGTGCGACACCAGCGCGTTACGGCCCGGTGCAAAGCCCAGGCAGTAGCGGCGGCAGACGTCGCCACCCATGCCGCGGCTGGCAAAGTACTCGCGCGGACGGCCGTCCTTACCGCGCATAAGCATGGTGTGGTAGAACTGGGCGGTCTCGGCGCACAAATCGTAGATGCGGGCACGCTTGGTGCCGCGCTCGCGGCGATCTCCGGTGTCATGCAGCTCAATACCCGCGCGATCGGCCAAATAACGGATTGACTCGGGAAAGCTCAGGTTCTCGCGCTTCATGATATACGTGAAAACGTCGCCACCCTCGCCGCAACCAAAGCAATGCCACACCTGCGTGGCGGGGATAATGTGGAAGGACGGCGTCTTCTCGCCATGGAAGGGGCAGCATCCCCAAAACTCATGGCCGCGAGGCTTGAGCTCGACCGTTTCCTGCACGATGGCAACCAGGTCAGACGCAGCGCGTACCTGGTCTTTTTCCTCATCGCTAATCACGGATGCTCACCCCCTGATCGCCCAAGTTGTGACGAATATCCTCGATATTACCCTCGACGGTCGCGATCAACTCATCCAGCGAATCGAACACGCGCGACGGACGCAGCCAACGCGTAAACGCCAGCGAAACAGAAGAGCCGTACAGGTCGCCCGTATAACCAATTAAATTAGCCTCGAGATGCGCCGAAGCGACATCGTCGGCATACGTCGGCGGCAGTCCGACGTTCACGGCAGCGGGCCACGCGGTGTCATCGACCAGCACCAGACCCTCATACACGCCATCGGCAGGCACCTGAATACCGTCGGGAACCTGCAGGTTTGCCGTGGGAAAGCCCATGCCAGAGCCCTCGTGACGGCCGCGAATAACACCGCCACGCACCATATACGGACGGCCGAGTAACTCAGCAGCAAGCTCCACATGGCCCTGTCCCAGCTCATGACGAATGCGGGTGGCGCAAATGGCCTCACCGCCCTCGCAAAGCAAGTCGTGCCCGCATACGTCAACGCCGCGCTCGGCACCCCAGGCGCGCATCTCGTCAACACCAGAAGCACCGCCACGACCCAGCCTAAAGTCGCTGCCAACGCGAATCGATCGAATGTCGACCAGACGCGACACCAGCGAGAGAAAAGCAACATGGTCAAGCGCCGCAACCTCAGGCGTAAAGGGAACGGCCACCACCGCATCGACCCCAGTTTGAGCCAGGGCATGCAGACGGTCGGCCGTCGTCATCAATTTTTGAGCGGGCGAAGGGCTCACCACGACGTCCGGGTCGGGATCGAAGGTAACTACGACCGCCTTGCAGCCATGGGCACGGGCATCACGGACAAGCGCCGCAATGAGCTCCTGGTGTCCACGGTGCACGCCATCGAACACGCCGATGGCAATCGATGCGGCACCCAGGTGCTCACACTTATCAAACACATCGGCAGTAACGATGCGAGCCTCGTCCGACTCGCCCGCGAAAAAGATACGCGCGAGCTCGCGAGCGGACAACATCATCGAACACCGCCGATTGCCTGCGGAAACACGTGCTCCATGACAAAGCGGCCACCCTCAATGCGGGCGAGCGCCTTGAGTCCCCCATCGAGCACCAGCGCAAACGGCGCCTTCGAGGCATCGAAATCGGCAAGCGCACGCTCAACGGGAATGCGTCGGCCGCAGAGAAGGTCGTCGGCAAGATTGCCCGGCAAGTCAACACGTGTGGCGCCCAGGGCCGCAATGGGATCCAGGGCAAAGCCAGCCGCGGACTCGGGAGAAAGCTCCTCGACCGCATGACAAGCGCCAATGGAAACAACACCGGAGGCCGTGCGGCGCAGCGCGGAAATATGCGCGGCGCTATCGCAAGCGCGGCCCAGGTCGCGAGCGAGCGCACGGATATAGGTGCCCTTGCTCACCGAGAACGCCACGGTCCACACACACGTATCACCTTCGCCGCCCACGGCGATCAGGTCGGCGGCATAGACCTCGACGGGGCGCGGAGGTAGGTCCACCGCATTGCCCTCGCGAGCAGACTTGTAGGCGCGAACGCCATTGACCGAGATAGCAGAAAACGCCGGCGGCACCTGCATCTGCGGACCCAGCATGGCGACCAAGCGCTCACGCGCATAGGCAGGATCGCGGAGCTCGTCGGCAACAGCCACCGTGCGGACCGCCTCGCCCTCCGCATCATCGGTATTGGTCTCGACGCCAAACGAGATATCGGCAACGTAGCTTTTGGTATCAAGCGTAAGCATGCCCAGCAGACGTGTGGCCTGACCCACGCCCACCACCATGACGCCCGATGCCATGGGGTCGAGCGTTCCGGCATGACCGACGCGCCGCTCATGGAGGGCGCGTCGGCATTGCGAAACCACGTCGTGGGACGTGCAGCCCACCGGCTTATCGACGGCGAGCAGCATATTCAATTGAGAAGGCGTACGACGAGCCATGTACCATCCAAAATGTTAGAGCTCGACGGTCACCGAAGCGGGATCCTCCCCCACCAGCTCGGCCAGCATGGGAAGTGCCACGGCGAGCGTCTCGCGAATCGTTCCGTTGTTGGAAAAGCCGGCGGCGGCATGATGCCCGCCACCGCCAAAGTTGGCAGCGATCTCGGACACATCGAGGTCACCCTTGGAGCGCAGGTTGCCGCGCACCTTGGTATCGCCGTCGATGCCCTTTAAGAACAGGCAGACCTCGACGCCCATCACCGAACGCACCACATCGACCAGACCGTCACATTCATCCGAGGTGACGCCGCAGGCCTCAAGGTCGCTCTGGAAGGCATAGCTATACGCCACGCGCCCGTGCGCGACCGTCTTGATACGGCCCATGACAATGGACTTGAGGTGCAAAAACTCGACGCGCATGCTCTGATAGACCTCGAGTGCGACACGAGCCGGATTGGCGCCATGCGCCACCAGGCGCGAAGCAGCATGGAACGCGGCAGCATCGGCGTTCTGGTACTGGAAACGACCGGTGTCGGTCACCAAGCCACACAGCAGGCAGGTCGCAACGCCATCACGTGCGACAATGCCGCAATTGTCCAAAAAGCGGTCGATGATCATGGCGCAGGCTGCGGCGCCGACGCACCTCAGGCTCAGCTCGGCAAATTCCTCGCGCGCCGGATGGTGATCGAAGCACACCACATGCGACGAGCGGCGGAGCACCTCGGCTGAGTTGTTCAGACGCTCGACGACCGGCACGTCCACCGAGATGAACAGGTCCGGATTGCCGGTATACGCAGATGCCGGCACCAGACGGTCGGCACCCTCCATAAAGCGGTAGATGCGCGGAACCGGGTCATCGTCTGCCAGCAGCAGGGCAATGTCCTTGTTGGGGAAAAACTTCATAAGCGATAAGCCCAGACCCAGCACGGAGCCCAGGGCGTCACCATCGGGAGACGTATGTCCCGAAATCGCAATGGAGGACGCATCCTCGATGAGCTCGAGGATGCGTCGCTGAATATCTGCAGACTCGCACGATGCGAGGTCGGCGGAATTACTCATCTAAAGCTGCCTCCTGGGCGGCATCCGCTATGGGATAGCCGTCCTCGTCCTTTTCGATCGCAAGCGTGGCGGGAACGTTTTCCAGCGCACGCGTGATGCGCTCGGCCTCATCGGTCGAGCGATCGATGCGAAAATCGAGCTCGGGCGTGACGCGCCAATCGAGCGAGCGGGCCAACAGGCTACGAATGCGGCCCTTGGCGCTGGCGAGCGCCTCCATGACCTCATCGTAGCGGCTCGCGTCGCACGACACGTACACGCGCGCGAACGAACGGTCCACCGCGACCTCGACCGCGGTCAGAGTGACCAGGTCGAGACGCGGATCGGAAACCTCAAAGAGCAGGATATAACCGAGCTTCTCGCGAAGCTGCTCGCCCAAACGGCGGGTTGCCTGCGTTTGCTTCATAGCGCTACCCCCTACTCGGTACGGGCAACCTGGTCGATGCGGTAGCCCTCAATGGTGTCGCCAGGCTTGATGTCCTGGAAGTTCTCCAGGCCAATACCGCCCTCGGAGCCGCTCTTGAGGCTCTTGGCCTCGTCCTTGTAGTGGCGCATCGAGGCGATCTTGCCGTTGAAGACCACGATGCCGTCGCGCACCAGGCGTACGGAATCGGTCGCGGCGATCTCGCCCTCTTCGACGCGGACACCGGCGGCGATACCGACCTTGGGCACCTTGAAGGTGTCCAGAACGGTCGCAGTACCCGTGGAGACCTCGACCTCGGTGGGCTTGAGCATACCGATGCGGGCAGCGTCGAGGTCCTCGAGGCACTTGTAGATGACGTCGTAGCAACGGATCTCGACGCCCTCGCGCTCGGCAGCGGAGCGGGCCTTGCCGTCGGGACGGACGCCAAAGCCGATGATGATGGCGTTGGAGGCGTCGGCCAGGACGACGTCGGTCTCGTTGATGGCACCAACGGCGGAGTGGATCGTGTTGATGCGCACCTCAGACTGATCCATCTTGTCAAGAGAGTCCTGAAGGGCCTCGATGGAGCCCTGGACGTCGGCCTTGATGATCAGGTTGAGCTCCTTGACCTCGGCGTCGGCGATGGTCTCGAAGAGGTTCTCGAGCGTGACGTGCTTCACGCGGCTCTGCTCCTCGATACGGGCCTTGAGCGAACGCTCATCGGCCAGGGCGCGAGCCTCGCGCTCGTCCTCGAACACACGGAACTCGTCGCCGGCGTTGGGCACGGACTGCAGGCCCAGGATCTCGACGGCGTCGGAGGGGCCGGCCTCGGTGACGGCGTTGCCCTTGGGATCGAGCATGGCGCGGACGCGGCCGTAGGTAAGACCGGCGACCAGCGTATCGCCCACGTGCAGGGTACCGCGGGTCACGAGCACCGTGGCAACCGAGCCGCGGCCCTTGTCGAGCTTGGCCTCGAGGACGTTACCGGAGGCAAAGGTGTCGGGGTTGGCCTTGAGTTCGAGCACGTCGGCCTGGAGCAGCACGGTCTCGAGCAGGTCGTCGATACCGATCTTCTGCTTGGCCGAGATGTTGACGAACATGTTCTGTCCGCCCCACTCCTCGGGGATGATGCCGTACTCGGTGAGCTCCTGGCGCACGCGGTCGGGGTTGGCGCCCGGCTTATCGATCTTGTTGACGGCGACGACGATGGGTACGCCGGCGGCCTTGGCGTGGTTGATCGACTCGATGGTCTGAGGCATGACGCCGTCGTCGGCAGCAACGATCAGGATGACGATGTCGGTCACCTTGGCGCCACGGGCACGCATGGCCGTAAAGGTAGCGTGACCCGGGGTATCGATGAAGGTGATCTTGCGGTCGTTGATCATGACCTGCGAAGCGCCGATGGCCTGCGTAATGCCGCCCGCCTCGCCGGCAGCAACGCCGGTGTGACGGATGGCGTCGAGCAGCGACGTCTTGCCGTGGTCGACGTGACCCATGACGGTGACGACCGGGGCGCGCGGCTTAAGGTCGGCGGGATCGTCGTAGAACGAGAAGGTGTTCTCCTCCTCGGGGGTGATGATCTTGATCTGACGGCCCAGGTCGTCGGCAACGAGCTCGACGAGGTCGTCGGACATGGACTGCGTCATCGTAAGCGGCGTGCCCAGCAGGAACAGGCGCTTGATGATGTCGTTGGCCGGAACGTCGAGCGCCTCGGCGAGCTCCTGGACGGTAACTCCCTGGGAGACCTTGATGGCGTCGAGCTCCTCGGGGTTCACGCCCTGGGCCAGCGCCTCCTCAATCTTGCGCTCCTCCTGAGCCTTAGCAGCCTCGCGCTCGCGCTTCTCCTTGCGCTTCTTGCGGCGACCGGTGGACTCGCGAGAGGCCTCCTCGACGGCGGCGCGGGCCTCCTCGAGCACCTTCTCGCGGCTGTACTCCTCGGCCTCACGAGCCATGCGGCTGTAGTGGTCCTCATCGTTGCCGTGACCGCCCTTGCGCTTCTTGCCCTTACCCTGCTTATCGGGGTTGGGGAAGTCCATGCCGGCAGCGACGTTGTTGCTGGCGTTGGTGCGATGGCTGTGCGGACGGCTCTCGGAGGCATTGCGATCGGAGTTGTTGTCGGAGGCGTTGCGATCGTTACGACGGCCACCGCGACGGTCGTTGTTGCCGCTACGACGGTTGCCGCGCTCAGAGGCGCGCTCGGCCTTGGCCTTCTCCTCGGCGTCCTTCTTCTCCTTGAGCACGGTCTCCTGTGCGGCGATCTGGTCGAGCAGCGAGCGGAAGCGCGAACCGGAGTCGGAAGCGGGGACGGCGCGGCGCTGGGCCTCGCGGGCAGCCTCCTCCTTCTCGCGGGCAAGGCGCTCCTGCTCAGCCTTCTTCTTGGCCTCGGCCTCGGCACGGGCGGCCTCCTCGGCAGCCTGGGCGGCGGCGAACTGGCGGCGCTCCTCCTCGCGTGCCTTCTCGGCGGCGATGCGCTCACGCTCGGCCTCGGCAGCGCGCGCTGCCTCCTCGGCGGCGGCTGCCTCCTCCTCGGCCTGCTTGGCGGCCTCGACTTCCTTGGCGCGGGCCTCGATCACCGAGGCGAGCTGCTTGCGGACCATGGCGACGTAAGCGTCCTCCAGGGCGGAGGAAGCGGACTTAGCGGGAATCTTCATTTCGGCAAGATGACCCATCAGTTCCTTGGAGGTCATGCCGAACTCTTTGGCCAGGGTGGACACACGGACTTTTGCCATATGACTTCACCTACCCTTTCTGGCACCTTGGGTGCCTAGAGACTGAACGAGCGTGGAAGACGCGCCGGGACCCGCCCGGCGCGAACGCGCGCTAGATCAGGTCCTCCGCATCATCGAAGGCGTCGGTGTCGTGGACACCGCAGAAACGGGAGCCGGGACGAGCCTGGTTGCGGCACTGGATACCGTCCTCGGACACGTACTCGCAGCGGCGGACGTCCTCGTCCTCCTCGTCACCGATCAGGTCGGCGGCGGGCTCCTCGTGAACGGGAACGTTCTTGAGGATGTCGGCGGCAAGCGTCTCGGACTTGATGTCGATGTGCCAGCCGGTCAGGCGCGCGGCGAGGCGGGCGTTCTGGCCCTCCTTGCCGATGGCGAGGGACAGCTGGTCGTCGGGCACGATGACGCCGGCGTAGGCCTTCTCCTCGTCGATGAGGACGCGGGTGACCTTAGCGGGCGAAAGGGCGTTGGCAACGTAGACGGCAGGATCGGCATCCCACAGGATGACGTCGACGCGCTCGCCACGGAGCTCGCCCACGACAGCGCGAACACGGCTGCCCTTGGGGCCGACGCAGGCGCCCACGGGATCCAGACGGTCGTCGAGCGAGTGGACGGCGACCTTGGAGCGCTGGCCGGGCTCGCGGGCGATCGACTTGATCTGGACGGTGCCCTCATAGATCTCGGGCACCTCCTGCTCAAACAGACGACGCATGAGCTCGGGGTGGGTACGGGAGATGACAATCGGCGGACGGCTGTGCTCGCCACGAACCGGCTGCAGGTTGGAGTTGGGGTCGCGAACGTCGATGATCACGGCCTTGATGTGGTGGTTGTGCAGGTAGCGCTCGCCCATCGGACGCTCGTTGCGCTCGTTCTCGTAACGGCGCTGGTCGAAGTGCGGCAGCTCGGCCTCGACGCCCTCGCGGATCTTGACAATCGTGAAGTCGGGTGTGGACTGCAGCACGGTACCGCTGATGAGGTCACCGATGCGGCCGGAGAACTCCTCGTAGATCTGCTCGCGGGCGGAGTTGCGCACGATGGCGTTGATCTCGGCCTTGGCGTGCTGGGCAGCGATGCGGCTCGTGTTCTTGGGGGTGACGTCAATCTCCTCGAACTCGGTGAAGTTGCCCTCCTCGTCCATGGAATCGTCGATCGGCTCCAGGCGGTAGACGTAGATCTTGCCGGTGGTGCGGTCGATGGTCACCTTGGCGCCCCACTCAAGATGCAGGATCTCGGCATAGCTCTTGGCGAGCGACTGCTCCAGGCGGTCGATCAGGTAGAGCTGGTCGATGTGCTTCTCCTGGCAAAGCTCCATCAGGGCGGACATCATGTCGGATGCTGCCATCTTACTTTCCTTCCTTCACGGGCTTGAAGTCATAGGTGGGCTTCAACTTGCACTTTTTAACATCGGAAAAATCGAGGGTGACGGACTCGCCGTCCTCGAGCTCGAGGGTCACGTTCGTCTCGGTGGCGGCGGCAATCTTGCCGGCGTACTTGCGACGGCCCTCGGTTGCGGTAGAGGTGAGCTCGCAGTTCTCGCCCACAAAACGGGCAAAGTCACGCGGGCGGCGCAGCGGGCGCGCCATACCCGGGCTCGACACCTCGAGCGTATAGCTCGAAGAAATGGGATCGAGCTCCTCAATCACATCGCCGACCCATTTGGTGTTGGCCGTGACGTCATTGAGCGACAGGCTCTGACCCTCGGCACCCTCGATACGCACACGCACGCAGGGGGCCTTGGTGGCACCCACGAGCTCAACATCGACGATGTCGATATCGTGCTGGGGAGCGACGGCCTCGAGCGCGTCGATGATCGCCTGCTCGGTCTTGGTCTTGACCATTGCGGCACCTCCATCCATACAAAAAAGAAGCGGGGCCGAAACCCCACTTCTTTCAATTACAACTTCATTTGCAAGCAAACTATACCAATACCTGCGCAAACGTGCAACCACAACACAAACCCGCAGGTCAGCGTGAGCACAGGTTCTCCACAAGAAATGGATAATTGGGTGTTGTCGCAAGTATCCATAACCAAAAAGAGGGGCGACTCCCTGTGGAATAGTCCCTCGCTTTTTATGTCAACTATGCGCGCAGCGCTTACTTGACCACCAGGTTAACCAGCTTGCCGGGCACGCAGATGGCCTTGACGACCGTCTTGCCCTCGAGCCACTTGGCAACGGCCTCCTCGGCGGCAGCCTGCATTTCCTCGTTGGAGGCATCGCGGGCCACGTCAATGCGGCCACGGACCTTGCCGAGTACCTGGACGACGATCTGCACCGTGTCCTCGATGGACTCGGCCAGGTCGAACTCGGGCCAGGCGGCGGTGTAGGCGTTGCCCTCGCAGCCGAGGGCCTCGTGCCACAGCTCGTCGGCCCAGAACGGGCAGATGGGGGCAAGGACGCTCACGATATCCTTAGCCACGCCGTAGCACAGCGCCTTGTCGCGGGCGGTACCCTCGGTGGCGTTGAGGTAGGCGCTCGCCGCGTTGACGAGCTCCATGACGGCCGAGATCGCGGTGTTGAACTGGCCGCGGTCGAAGTCCTCGGTGCACTTGGCAATGGTGCGATGGCGCTCGCGGTAGAGCTTCATCGCGACCTCGTCGAGCGCGGACTTGTCAAAGGCAACGTTGGCGTCGCCGGACTGGACGAGCTGCCACACGATACGCCAGGCGCGCTTAATGAAGCGGTTAGCGCCCTCGACGGCCTTGGGATCCCAGTCGAAGTCCTTCTCGGGCGGGGCGATAAACAGGATCGCCAGACGCATGGTGTCGGCGCCGTAGGGCTCGATGACCGAGCTCGGGGGCACGACATTGCCCTTGGACTTGGACATGGTGTCGCCGTTCTCGTCCTTGACCATGCCCTGGCACAGCAGGTTGGTGAAGGGCTCGTCAACGCTCAGCAGGCCCAGGTCGCGCAGCGCCTTGGTAAAGAAGCGGCTGTAAAGCAGGTGCAGAATGGCGTGCTCAATGCCACCGATATAGTTATCGACGGGCATCCAACGGTCTGCCGCCTCGCGGGAGAAGGGCAGCTCGGTGTTGTGCGGGTCGGTATAGCGCAGGTAATACCAGCTGGAGCAGGTGAAGGTGTCCATGGTATCGGTCTCGCGCTTAGCCGGGCGACCGCACACCGGGCAGGTGGTCTCGTAGAACTCCTTGCACTCGGCGAGGGTCTCGCCGGCACCCAGGTCCAGGTTCTCGGGCAGCGTCACCGGCAGCTGGTCCTCGGGCACGGGCACGATGCCGCAGTGCTCGCAGTGGATGGCCGGGATGGGGTTGCCCCAGTAGCGCTGGCGGCTGATGAGCCAGTCGCGCAGGCGGAACTCGACCTTGCGACGGCCGCAGCCCATGGCCTCGAGGTCGGACACGATGGCAGCCTCGCCCTCGGAGTGCTTGCCGCCGCGCATGCCGGTGTACTTGCCGGACTGGACGAGCGTGCCCTCGGCAGCGTGGGCGCAATCCCAGTCGACGTTCTCGGCATGGAAGGTATCGATGGTCTCGCCGCTGGCCTCGACGGCAGCGCGGTCGTCATCGTCCAGAATGATCGGCACAATAGGCAGATCGTACTTGCGGGCGAACTCAAAGTCACGCTGGTCGCCGCAGGGAACGGCCATGACGGCGCCGGTGCCGTAGTCGGCAACGACATAATCGGCAACCCACACGGGGACCTTCTCGCCGTTGACGGGGTTCACCACATAGCGGCCGGTAAAGGCACCGTGCTTCTCGAGGGTGCCCTGGGCACGCTCGACGGCAGAGATATGCTTGGAGTCCTCGACGATCTTGGTGACGGCCTCCTCGTACTCCGTGCCCTCGACGAGCTCGTGCAGGCGCGCGTACTCAGGAGCCAGGACAAAGAAGGAGACGCCGAAGAGCGTGTCGGCACGTGTGGTGAAGACGGTGATCTTACCCTCGTCGCCCTCGATAGGCTCGCCATCCTTGTCGCACAGGGTAAAGTCGACCTCGGCGCCCTCGGAGCGGCCGATCCAGTTAGCCTGCATCTGCTTGACGCGCTCGGGCCAGCCGGGGAGCTTCTCCAGGTCGTCGAGCAGCTCCTGGGAGTACTCGGTAATCTTGAAGTACCACTGCTCCAGGTCGCGTTTCTCGGGCTCGGTGCCGCAGCGCCAGCACTTACCCTCGGTGACCTGCTCGTTGGCCAGAACGGTCTTACAGGTGGGGCACCAATTGACCGGGTTCTTCTTGCGGTAGACCAGGCCCTTTTCCCACATCTTCTCAAAGATCCACTGGCCCCAGCGGTAATAGTCGGGACTGCAGGTCTTGACCATGCGATCCAGATCGTAGGAGAAGCCCATGCGCTTCATCGTGGAAAGCGCCTGATCCATGTTCTTATACGTCCAGGCGGCAGCCTGCGTGTTGTGTTTGATGGCGGCATTCTCGGCGGGCAGGCCAAAGGCATCGAAGCCGATGGGGTGCAGCACGTCGTAGCCGCGCATGCGGGCCTGACGGGCCATGGCATCGCCGATGGTGTAGTTGCGCGCGTGACCCATGTGCAGGTCGCCCGACGGATACGGGAACATCTCGAGCACGTACTTCTTAGGCTTGCTGTCGTCGGTGTCGACGGCAAAGAGGTTGGAGTCCTCCCAGGCCTTCATCCACCTAGACTCAATGGCCTGCGCGTCGTATGCAGGGATCTCGTCCTTATGATCTGTGCAATCGCACATATCAGCTCCTTTGTTAGCTGGGTTGGGGCGGGGCGTTCTTACCTTTACTCGCTGCTGCGGACAGTCCTGCGCAAGACGAAGAGCACATTTAGTGCTCTTCTTTGCGTGCGGAACTTGCAGCGAGCAAAGGTAAGAACGCCCCGCCACATCGTTAACTCGCATGATGATAGCAAATACGACAAGCGAGATGCCTGCGACTTGCAGGCATCTCGCTTTATCTAAATAACGTGGTTGATACTCAACCTTTGATATGCAGCTCTAACCTTATCGATAAGATACGGACTGCTGCGAATCTTTAACTACAACGTCGTGGGCGCCGCCTTCGACGATGGAGGTGGAGCTCACCAGGGTCAGGCGTGCCTTTTCCTGGAGCTCGGGGATCGAGAGGGCGCCGCAGTTGCACATCGTGGACTTGACCTTGTAAAGCGTGCCGCCCACGCCGTCCTTGAGGGAACCGGCGTACGGGACGTAGGAGTCGACGCCCTCGACGAAGCTGAGCTTCGCGGCGCCGCCCAGGTCGTAACGCTGCCAGTTGCGGGCACGCGCGGAACCCTCGCCCCAGTACTCCTTCATATACTGACCGTTGACGTTAACGCGCTCGGTCGGGCTCTCGTCGAAGCGGGCGAAGTAACGGCCCAGCATCATAAAGTCGGCGCCCATGGCAAGGGCGAGCGTCATGTGGTAGTCGTAGACGATGCCACCATCGGAGCACACGGGCACGTAGACGCCGGTCTCCTCGTAGTACTCGTCGCGAGCGCGGCAGACGTCGATCAGCGCGGTGGCCTGACCGCGGCCGATGCCCTTGGTCTCGCGGGTAATGCAGATAGAACCGCCGCCGATACCGACCTTGATGAAGTCGGCACCGCAGTCTGCCAAAAAGCGGAAGCCCTCGGCATCGACGACGTTACCGGCACCGACCTTGACGTCATCGCCGTAGTTGGCGCGAATCCACTCAATGGTTCGCTTCTGCCACTCGCTGAAGCCCTCGGAAGAGTCGATGCACAGGACATCGGCACCGGCCTCGATGAGCAGCGGCACGCGCTCGGCATAGTCGCGGGTGTTGATACCGGCGCCGACCATGTAGCGCTTGTCGTTATCGAGCAGCTCGTTGGGGTTAGTCTTGTGACTGTCGTAGTCCTTGCGGAAGACGATGCCCATAAGGTGATCGTTGTCGTCGACGATGGGCAGGGCGTTGAGCTTATTGTCCCAGATGACGTCATTGGCAACCTTGAGGCTGATGTTCTTGTCGCCCACGATGAGCTGCTCACGCGGGGTCATGAACTCGGAGACCTTCGTCTGGTGGTCATCGCGGCTGGGGCGATAGTCACGGCTGGTGACGATACCCAGGAGCTTACCCTTGGGAGTGCCGTCGTCGGTGACCGGCATGGTGGAGTGACCGGTCTTCTCCTTGAGCTCGATGACCTGCTCCATGGTCATGTCGGGGGTCAGCGTGGAATCGGACTGAACGAAGCCAGCCTTGTGATCCTTGACGGCCTTGACCATAGCGGCCTCGGACTCGGCGCTCTGGGAACCGTAAATGAAGGACAGGCCACCCTCGGTAGCGAGCGCGACACCCATATCGACGCCCGAGACGGACTGCATGATAGCGGAAACCATGGGGATGTTCAGGGTGATTGCCGGCTTCTCACCGCGCTTAAAGCGGGTCAGCGGCGTCTTAAGAGAGACGTTGTTGGGGATGCACTGCGAGGACGAGTAACCAGGGACCAGCAGATACTCCGAAAACGTGTGGGACTCACCGGGAAAGAACGTAGCCATGTTTCTCCTTTTTCCATGCGACCGGTCGGCTGCAGGCCTCGTAGGACCCAGCCCAACCTTGGGCGCCCAATACTGGGCAAGTATCTTAACGCACTTTGACTGCTACAATGCATGATTTAAGAAGTGCACACGAGGGTTTGACGCAGGCTTTGCGTTTGCCCAGCAAACACTTTAGCGGGGAGACGTGGAGCGTATGGAGTACAAGACGACGGCAAAGTTGGTCATTCAAGCGTGCGACAAGGATCTGCCGGGCGTGTTTGGTCACGGCTGCGTCTTGCTGCTGCAGGGTATTGCCCGCGAGCACTCGCTGAACCGCGCCGCCAAGAGCATGGGCATGGCGTATTCCAAGGCCTGGCGCATCGTGAATGAGGCTGAAGGACAGCTGGGCTGCAAGCTCATCGAGCGCGACGGAGCCCGCGGATCCACCCTCACCCCCGCCGGCGAGCGAGCCATAGCGGTCTACGAGGAGCTGCAGGCCGACATCAACAACGTCATCGCCACCAAAGCAAGCGACCTCATCGCAAGCATTAAAGAGTAGCTAGTTTACGAAGGGCATTGTCTAGGGCGGACGCTACGACCAGGGGATTGTCGGTGCCGGCGAAGAGACGGATGGTGCTCCCCTGCTTGCCGCGTGGGGCCGAAAGGCGCGTCGCTGCGCCGCCGGCGAGCGATGTGCGGAACTCCCCCGACAAAGCATCGAACAGCTCCCCTGCGCTAAGCTCGATAAGATCGAATTCAACTGCCGGGCCAAAACCATGCTCGAGGATCCCCGTTGCAACCACATGGTCGGGATGCGAGCTCAGCCCGGGATAGCGCACGTTGCGTACCATCTCGTTCGCAGCCAAGTACTCGGCCAGCGCACGGGCGCGGTCGAAATGTGCCTGCATGCGGACATCGAGCGAGTCCAGCCCGCGCTCCAGCACACCGGCCTCGTCAGCAGGCATATCAAGCTTGGCCAAGCCACAGCCCTCAAGCAGGGCATGCGCGCACTCAGCCGCGGCATCCACACGATGACGCTTGAGCTGCGAGCGCGCCACCGAAGCGGCAACGAACTTGCGCGGCGCCTTACCAGCACACACGCGGTCGAGCGCCTCGAGCGACAGCACGGCACCCAGCCGCAGCGGATCGCAGCCAAAAGCCGACGCCACGGTGTTGTCCACAACCAACAGCGCATGGGCCTCGCGAGCCGCACGACCCAGCGCACGCAGATCGGGCACGCGCAGACCAAACCCGCCGATGGAGTTGACAAACCACCACAGGTGCGGCCCCTCGGCATCAAACGAAGCATCATAGCCCTCGGAAGCAGCAGCAAACGCCGCAACCGACGGCGGGTCCACGAGAACAACATCGCAGCCATCAAAGCCGCGCTCAAACGCATCGGTAAAGTCATCGGCAAACGCGACCAGGCGGTCACCGGGACGCACAATCCCCAGCTGAGACAGCGCTGCTGGCACATGCGAGGCCGCAAGCAACCGCACCTCACGCGCGCCGGCTCTCAAAGCCCAAGCCTCTTCTAGCTGTTGCACGTCCACGCGGCACCGTCCCTTCACAAACAAAAACCCACGATGCGGGTGTTACCCGCATCGTGGGCAACGGCTGCAGTATAGCGCCGATATGCGACGAATCGCCTAGATGTTGAGCGTGTGATAGTTCACGCTCGCACCCGGAGCGTCAACGGTCACACCATAGGCCTCAGGATAGATGCGCGTCGAGAACACCAGCGCGCCATCGTTCACAAACACCTCGACCGAGGAGACATCGCCAACAATGCGCACGTTACGAACCTCGTCGACGGGCTCCCAACGCACGGTACGACCGCAGCCGGCAGAAGCGCGACCCTCATCGGTAAATCGCATCTCAAAGCGCGAGGGCAGTCCGCCCTCGGCGGGCACATACGCCAGCTTCAGCTCGCCATCAACAATCGCGGTAAACGCGCCGTCGACACCGTCGACAGCAAGGTCAAAGCAGGTATCGCCGTCAACCTCCAACGAGCCCTCCCCCACACGCACCGAGGCATAATGGCGCTCGATCTCGCACGCCGGCTGCTGCAGCACCACGCCGCCGTCACCGGCCGTAAGCTCGCGCGGCACCGTCATGCAGTGCTGCCAGCCGCACGCCACGGTGGGCGCGTTGCCATAGGTCGGCTCATCGGGCATACCCATCCAGCCAATCAGAATGTGGCGACCGTCCTCGGCCGTGAACTCCTGCGGAGCATAGAAGTCAAAACCGGCGTCCCACAGGCGGAACTCGCCCAGCTCATAGACACCGTCACCACCCGTAATGTCGCCCGTTACAGGCATGTAGCCCGCTGCATACACATTGCCGCGGTCCCAACGACCGCCCTCGAGCCCCTGGGGCGAGAACGACAAAAATGCAGCGGTATCGCCATTCGCATCGAGCTCGATATAGCCGGGGCACTCCCACATAAAGCCAAAGCGCTCGGGCGTAGACACACGACTCTCGAGCTCCCAACTCAGCATATCGGCCGAGCCATACACCAGGATCTCGCCCACATCGCGCCCGGCACCCTCGCCGTGCATGGCGCAAAATCGACTATCGACATGCGGCCCATCCACGCGACGACGCGCGCCCAGCACCATGTGGTAACGCCCGTCATCATCGCGCCACACCTTGGGGTCACGCACGTGGCAGGTCAAATCCTCGGGATAATCATCGGACGCCAGCACCACGCGCTTTTGGCTGAACTCCCGACCGGCAAGGCCATCAACGCTCTCGACATAAACAGTATCGGCGCGACGGCCGGTATTGACGTAGTCGTACGTGCCGTCCGCATCGGAAAGCTTAACGTTGCCCGTATAGAGCACGCGAATGCGGCCGTCCTCGGCAAGCGCGGAGCCTGAATACACGCCATGGCAATCGAACGGCTCGTCGGGCAGCAGCGGGGCGCCAACATATTCCCAGTTCATAAGGTCGCGGCTTGTGGCATGGCCCCACATCTTTACGCCACCGTTCACATCAAACGGGGCATACTGGAAGTACGCGTGAAACACGCCGCCCGCTTGGCAAAGACCGTTGGGGTCGTTGAGCCAGCCCGCCGGCGGCATAATATGGAAGCGCTGGCCATACGCGCCATGGCCGCACTCAGAGGCGGCAGCGTCAACAGCGGCAACCAGCTTTGCAAGGTCGCGGCCAAGTGCATTAGACATATCAAAGTCCTAACGGATCGAAAGTAACAAGGCGCCAGAGATCGACACCGGATACGGGAAACGCCCGCGAGCATACAACCCGCGGGCACCCTTCAATCAAAAGCTCTTAGGCCTGCTCGGAAGCCTTGGGCTCGTCCTTGTACAGGACAAACGAGACGCCAAAGGAAACCAGCGCGGCGACCGCAAACATGATCGCGTACTGCACGGGCTGGGCCAGGCACAGCAGGATACCGAAGATACCCGTAACGCCCGTACCGGAAGCGGCGAGCGAGGTGAGCGCGCAGACCAGGGCGCCGCAGCCGCCGCCGATGCAGCCAGCGATGAAGGGCTTAAAGAAGCGCAGGTTCACACCAAAGATGGCAGGCTCGGTAATACCCATGAAGGCGGACAGAGCCGAAGGAAGCGCTAGGCCCTTGATCTTGGCATCGTGGGTCTTAAAGGCAACGGCAAGCGCGGCGCCGCCCTGGGCGATGTTGGCGGCACTGGCAATGGGCAGCCAATAGGTCACGCCGTACTGGGCAAGCTGGCCCAGGTCGATGGCGGTGTACATCTGGTGAATACCGGTGACGACCGTGGGGGCATAGAACAGGCCGACGATAAAGGAACCGATGCCAAAGGGCAGGGTGAGCAGAGCCTGGATCAGACCGAGGACGGCATTCTCGGCCCACACAAAGACGGGACCGACGGCGATAAGCGTCACGAGCACGGTCACGAACACGGAGACAAGCGGGGTTACAAAGAGGTCGAACATCTCGGGAACGATCTTGTGCAGACGCTTCTCGAGGAAGGCAAGGATCGCGCAAGCGATGACGATGGGGATGACGTGGCCCTGATAGCCAACCCACTCAAAGCTGTACACGCCGGGGATGACGGTGACCATGGTCTGCACGCCCTCGGAGGCGACCGTGTAGGAGCTCTGCAGCGAGGAGTTGATGAACGCGCCGCCGACGACGGCGCCCAGGTACGGATTAGCGCCGAAAGCCTTGGCCGCGGAGTAGCCAATCAGGATCTGCAGGATGCCAAAGGACGTACCCGAGACCAGGTCGGCAATCTTGTAGATGCAGTTATTGGTGTCGAGCGCGATAAAGCCGTTGGAGGCCATAAAGTTGAGGGCGCTCATGATGCCCAGCAGCAGGCCCGAAGCCACGATGGCGGGAATGATGGGAACGAAGATATCGCCGAGGACCTTAATGGCGCGCATAAAGATGTTCTGCTGCTGCGCCGCGGCCTCCTTGACCTCAGCCTTGGAAGCAGCATTGATGCCGCCGAGGGCGATGAACTCGTCATAGACCTTGTTGACGGTACCGGTGCCAAAAATAATCTGGAGCTGGCCTTGGGCCTCAAAGACGCCCTTGGCACCGTCGATATTCTCGATGGCTTCCTTGTCGACCCTTGCGTTGTCGGCAATCACCAGGCGCAGACGCGTGGCGCAATGCGCGGCCGACACGACGTTGCCGGCGCCACCGATGTTGTCGAGCACCTCTTGGGCTGATTTGCGGTAGTCCATGACTTCCCTTTCCTCCAACGGGTGCATGCGCACCCGACTACCTTTGACACTTACACTGTAATCGTTTTCAGTTTCATATGTCTGTAATCGTTTTCATAGTAGGGTGAACGGTAGGAAAAAGCCGGCGAATGGTAGTTTTACCGCAAAAACAGGGGCCTCAAAGGCAGGCAGACATGCCCAAAGCCTAGACATTCATAAGTTGATGGCCGAGTTTGAGCGTCTTGAGACCGCTCTCCCCCTCCACGCCATCGAGCGTGTTGAGCAACATATTGGTCGCCTCGACGCCACTGGTCAGGTAGCCATAATGCACGGTGGGAATGCCGCCCGTCAGCGCGCGCAAAAACGCGTTGTCGCCAAAACCGCTCACGCGGTGTATACCCTCGCCCATGCCGCGAACCTCATCGATGGCACGCAGCGCGCCCGCCGCCATGGTGTCGGTCGCGCACGCGATAAACGAAACATCGGGGTCGACGGAAAGCAGTTCACGCGCCGCACCATAGCCCGAGTCGAGCGTAAACGAGCCCAGGCGAATTAAGGCGGCATCGAGCGGGTTGCCCGCGGCGCGCAATCCGGCCTCAAAACCGCGACGGCGGTCATAACCAGCCGCGCGGTCTTCTTCAGTAACTCCAATGTAGGCGATCTTGCCATCTACCCGACCCGCGAGCGCCTGGCCCAGCTCAAAGGCAGCCTCGTAATCGTCATGGTAGACGCAAGCCGCGCCCTCAACATTCTGACCGATCAGCACGATGGGCACGCGGCACGATTCAATCGCCCGACGGTGCTCGTCGGTAATCATGGTTGCTACCAGCACAATGCCATCGACCGGGTGGTTTTGGAATAAATCGAGGTATTCGAGCTCGCGATCGGGGGCATTGTCGGTATTGGCAAGCAACATCTGGTAGCCACGACGACCGAGCACCTGGCCGATGCCGGCGGTAATGCGGCTCACGGATTCCGAGTTGATCTTGGGCACGATGACGCCGATGAGCTTGGTGGAGCCGGTGCGCAGCGCGCGAGCCTGGCTGGACCGCACGTATCCGGTCAGCTCAATCGCCTGCTTAATGCGCTCGGCCTTGTCCGCCGAGATATATCCACCGTTGAGGTAGCGCGAGACGGCGGCGCTCGAAACGCCCGCCAGCTCGGCCACATCTTTCATCTTTACCACGAGCACCCCTGTCGTTGAAATCGCTTACACAATGATACCTGTTCGTTCCGGCGTTCTGACGAACGCCGGAACATAGTTAGCCGTGGTATTCGCCGTTGTATTGGATTAACGTCAGGTCCTCCACGCCTTCGAGCGCGCGAATGGCATCCGCATAGGGCATATCCACACCGTCTGAGAACACCTCGACGGCCATCTCCACCTTGTCGCCGCGCATGGTCTTAGACTTAACGGTGAACTTGGTGCGTCCAAATGCACGCACGATATCATCGCCGGTGGTCTGGCCCGTGTAGTGGATGACCATCATGTACACGCGCGCCTTGTCCTGGTGGCTCGCAAAGCCAGCGATCATCGCCACGATCACCACTGCCGTGAGCCCCACGAGCGCATACATGCCGGCGCCCGCCGTAATGCCCGTGGTAATGGCCCAAAACAGATACAGCAGGTCGAGCGGGTCCTTGACCGCCGTACGGTAGCGAACGATGGACAGAGCACCGACCATACCGAGCGAGATGACCACGTTCGTCGAGATCGCGAGCGTGACCATGCAGGTGAGCACGCACATGCCCACGAGCGTCACGGCAAAGCTGCGCGAATACACCACGCCGGTAAAGAAGCGCTTGTACACGTAATAGATCAGGATGCCCATGGCGAGCGCCACGAGCAGCGACAGGCCGATCTTGGCAGGGTCGACCTGGCCAAACGCCTCCAAGACGGAGTTCTTAAAAAAGTCCCTGGTGCTCATGGTCTAAATATCCCCTCGGTTCTCAAAATCCGATTCCCAGTAATTAAAACCGCGCAGGTAGGCGGTCTTTTCGTAACACAGGCAGTACTTGGAGACCGCCGTGAGCTCGGCCGCGCCCGGCGGCACCATATCGCGCACCAACTGCGGGCAAAACTCCGTAAACTTGACCTCCATCACCAGCTTGCCGGGCTCCAGGACCGGCAGCGCGGGCAGCGTCGCGTCAAAGATATCGAAGCTTCCCACCGCGGCACGAACGTTCATGTCAAACGTAATGCGCACGGTGCCCTCATCCATCACCCACGGCTCGCGCTCGTAGTCCACGATGGTCCGCGGGCGCATCATGTTGCAGATGCACTCGATGTAGAACTCACGGCAGAGTTGGTGGGGGCTCCGCAGCAAAAAGTCGTAGTCGCCGGCTAGGATCTGCTCAAACTCGTCGCGCGTGAGCGGCGCGTCCTCCTTGTAGATCCAGCTGCCGTACTTCTTTTTACGCTCGAGCTTAATCACCTTGTCGCTGCCGTTATAGATGCGCACGCGATACTTTTTGCGCATCAGGATACCGGCGTCTTTTTCCTCGTAGGCCGAGTTGCAGTAGTCGTCAAAATACAGGCTGCGGATGGTGTAACCGCCCGCCCGTGCATGCTTGTCCAGCTTAAAGACCGGCGACATGCGACAGGCAAGCGCGGCGTGCTCGCCCTCGTTAATGAGATATTTGAGTTCGTGGCGGTAGCGCTCCTGCGTAGCACGCGCAGGCGGAGCCGCCAGACGCTCAAGCAGCGCGCTAGCCCTCCTCATACGTGTCCTCCACGACCTTGCCGCCATCTTGCACGTAGAAGCACTTCATGCCGTACTGCTTGCCGTCGTCGGTCACGTAATAGTCAAACGCATCTTGCGTATAGCCGTCGGAGTTGGTGGCGCGCACACGCACAAAATATTGCCCGGCATCGGGCGCATCGCAGGTCACCTCGGGGAGCAGCACGTCCTCGGCCTTAAAGATCACGTCAGTAATGGCGTAATCGTGCGCAAGCTCCACGGTATAGCGAATGTCGCGCGCCTTAAAGTCGTAGGACGCATCCCAGTTGATGCGCAGCTTACCGTTATCGGTCTGCGGCACGCCAATGTAGAACGGCATGGGCTTTTTATAGCTCTCGCGATAGCTCTTGTAGTTCCCCTCAATCTCGGAGGGGATGGCCGCGGCGATCTGCTCGTATTCGTCCTTGGTCACGGGCAGGTTATCCAGGTCGGGCGCAGCAAAGACGAGCGGCTCCGTGACCTCGCGATAATGCTCGACCATCTTGCTCAGACGCTCTTCGGTCAAATACGAGCGCAGGTCCTTCACGGCGCTATCGAGCTCGCTGCGGAACGACTTGCTGCGCAACGCGCGGTTAAACAGCACGTTGCCCCAGTAGTTGCTCACGCCGCGCTCCCAGCTCGCATAATCCGAGAATCCGGTCAGGCTCAGCTCAAGCTTGCGCAGCATGCCGTCGTTGTCCCAATCCAGGATGTACCAAACCTTGGAGTTAAGCGGGCTGTACAGATAGCAGTTACGATTCTGCGTATCGCAATTACCCGTCAAGATCTGAAACGCCATCCAATAGACCAGGTTCTCGGTATCGAAGTAGGTGTCGAGCACGTCGTCGATCTTTTGCGTATCGTCGTTGAGCGCATCGAGCATCTCGATCAACTTGGTATGGTCCGAATCGCCCTTAATCTCGAGCATGCCCTCAAACGCCGTCTGGTTATAGTCGGGGTCATCGGCGAGCTTAATGGTGTCCTCAAAGCGATGGAAATCGAAGCTGTTCACCTTATAGAGATGCCCGCTCTTATCCAGACCGTGGGCCTTGAGCGCCGTCTTGTTGAGCTGCTCGACCTGCGTAAACAGACCGTAGTCCTCAAAGGTGTCGTTAGTTTTTTCGGTCTGGTCGCACACCCATAAGTGCACAAACTGCGTGCGCAGGCCCATCATCTGGGGAATGCCACGAATCAGATCGTAGGCCATCTTGTTACGAAAGCGCATGCCCTCGCCCATGTGCTTGTTAAGCGCAATCGCACGTTGCTGGTGCCACGTGCCCTTGCCCTTTTTGAGCTCCACCTTATAGTTCTTTTGTGTATAGGTACTCGACGTCTGACCGCGCACCTGCACCGTGGCGTTGGGCGCCTTCTCGCCATAGCCCACCTCGCCAGCAACGGGACCCTTATCATCGCCAGGCTGCAGCAGGCCCATAACCTGATAGCGCGTCACGCCCATGTCGGCATAGTCATACACCGAGTAGGTATTGATCTCGGCCCAGCTATGATCAGTATTCTCAGAGCTGTTGCCGCGAGAGACCGTCAGGTACATGCATACGATGCCCGAGTCGTCGTAAACCTCGTACAGCTCGTCCTTGTCGCGAAGATGCTTGATCTCGCTAGACGCATCGGCCTTTTTAATCTTGTCCTGCTTCTTGGTCTTTTTTGTCGAGGATTCGTCCTGCGAAGAGCAGCCCGAAAGCAGCAGTGTGCCGGCAGCCGCCTCAATCAAGCGGCGACGCGATATCATCCTATCGGTCATCAGGACCTCCCCAACGATTGCGATACACACGGACCACCGTGCGCTCAAACGCACCATGCGGCTCGCCCTCTAGACGCAGCTCCTCGTAGCGCTGTTCGGCACGGTCGAGCAAGCAGCCCAACTCCGTAAAGCGACCCGTCTTGTCGGTCGCCACAATGGGCTGCTGACTCAGGATACGATACGGCAAGTTGGCGGTATAGGTATCGAGCCGCATGAGCGCCACAACAAAAAACACCGCCGCGCCGAGCAAAAAGCCAAAGCCATAAAACTGCTGCGGAAAGAACAGCGAGACGATGGTCGCCAGCCCCGCCACGCCCGCGAACAGCCCGGAGGCAAGCACGGCGCCTTTGTAGTCGGTAAAGTACAGCAAGATCAGCAGAATCGTGTTGCCCACGGCATACAGGCCATAGCCCACGCACAGCGTGCGAAAATACCCGTGCATCAGGTTATTGAAGCCCAGCGGCAGGGCCGAGAGCACCGTGGTCTCGAGCGAGATGACCGCTGCCGTCACAAACAGCTGCTTGAGCGCGCAAAACCGCAGCTCCCGGTTGAGCGTGGCGAGCATTTCCTCCTCGGCCACCACGATGTCGCCCACCACGCCGCCGTCGTTAAACAGGCTGTAGTAGTCGCGGTAGCGCGGATAGAAGTTGACCTCAACCGACACCACAAAGTTGACGGTCGTGACCAGAATGGTCAAAAACGCAAGCAACGCCGGCACATCATGATAGGGCGCGCCGTAAAACAGGCCTTTGACCTGCACGCCAATGGGCCCTGCCCAAATAATCACCAGGTGCGCAAAAAGCCCCAGGTTGGTAAACAGGCCCGTGAGCGCCAGCGGCATAAATTGGTCGAGCCAGCGCAAAAAGAGCCAGGGGCTGCGATCGCTCTGAGGAAAATACCGGTACAGCAGCACCACATCCCAGGCGAGCATCACACCGTAGCCCAGAGCGATCGAGGCCAGCAGGCCCTCGACGGGCGGCAGCCCCAGCGCCAGCGCCACTAGGGCGCACAAGCACGCCACGCCAATGGCCGCAGCAAAGCTGCACAGGATGCCGCGGTAATCCTTGATGGCCGTGAGATAGCTCATGCCGTTCCAGTTGACGATCATAATGTTGAACAGCCACAGGCACAGCAGCCCCTGCAACAGCGTGGCGCCCGAGAACAGCAAAAAGACGCCGTAGAGCACCGTGCCCGCAACGAGTATGATGGCGTTGGAGCCCCAAAACGAAGGCAAGACCTCTTCTTCGCGCTCGGCAAACAGCATGTCGGCCAAAAAGCGCGTGACAGGCATGGAGAAAAAGCTCGTAAGTGTGAGCGACGCCAGCAGCGTATAGGTCACCATGCACACCAGCAAGTCCTGGTTGGCACGGCCCACACCCCACAGGCCGCACAGCACCAAGATGCCCACCTGCAGCAGCACGCCCAGCAGCATGGGGCCCGTACACACAATGCCGGCGTAGCCGTAGGCGCGCATCGTGGCAAACAGGCCCTTGCGCTTAAACAGGCGTTTGAGCTCAAAACCGATTCCGGCCACCGGCTACACCCCCTCTCTGGACAGGTCAAACGCACGAGCCGTCTCGTCGTACAGCGCGCGATAGTTGGCGAGCATCTGCTCGTGTAGGTAGTAGGTCGCCACGCGACGCTGACCGCGCTCCCCCATTTCCAGGCGGCGGGCACGGCTCGCGCACATGCGCTCCATGGCATCGGCCAGACCCTTGCGATACATGGGCGGGCTCACGAATCCAGCCACGCCAAAGTCGTCGCCGGGGGCGCCCTCGAGCAGCTCACGGCAGCAGCCGACCTCGGTCGTCACGCAGGGGCGACGCGCGCCCAGCGATTCCAGCACGCTCAACGGCTGGCCCTCCGAGATACTCGTCAAAATGGTAAAGTCGAGCTTTTCCATGTACTCGACCACATTGACGCGACCGGTAAAGATCAAGTCACGCACGCCCAATGTCTCCACCAGCGCATGGCACTCAGCGCCATATTCCTCGTCGTCCACGCCGCCCATAATGTGCAGGCGCACCTTGGGCAGGCGCTCGTGCAGCTCAAAGAAGGCATAGATCATGGTCTTAACGTCCTTGATGGGCGCCAGGCGCACCACCGCGCCAATGTCCACCCAGCCGTCATCGGGCTTTAAAGGAATGTCCTTAAAGCGATCGAACTGGATGCCGTTGGGGATAACCAGACATTTTTCTGCATCGCATCCCATGTCGATCTGCGTTTTGCGCGCATTGTGGAACAGACTCGTCACGCGGAAGGCGCGGCGGTAGATCTCCTCCGAAAGTAGGTAGAAAAAGCGGATCCAGCGGTCCTTAAACGACGGCACCACCCAGTCGGCGCGAATGATCTCCTCTTCGCGCTCGCGCGTGTAGATGCCATGCTCGGTCAGCAATGCCGGTGCGTGATTCATGCTGGAGCCCAAACTTGCAAGCAGACCGCCGTAGCCGGTCGAAATTGCGTGATACACGTCGGCCACCGGAACCTCGCTGCCCAGTAGATAGAGCACGGGCAGCAACATCGAACGCATGGTGTGGAAGGCATCGGCGAAAGGCGTATACGGGTACTCGGCCAGGCACACGTCGCGGAAGATGTCCATAAACGTGCGGCTCTGCAAAAATGAGAGCGGATGCACGTGGCGGCGCTGGAAAATGTCGAACAGCACGTCCCAGTCCGGATTAGAGAGCGAAACCAGACGGCGCAACGCCTCGCGCTCGCGGTCGTCAAAGTCGACTTCCTCCTGCTCGCCCGAAAGACTAAGGGCATCGTCCAGAAACACCTCGTGCACCTCGACGACGTTGCCGGGCAGCTCATAGACAAACTTGCCGCGGTCTTCGGCGTGAGCGCCAATCACCCACAGCACAAACTCATGCTCGGGCATGGCCGTGATGTAGCCGTGCATCCAGGTGGACACACCGCCGTGCACGTAGGGGTAGCAGCCCTCGAGCACCAAGCAGATTCTCATCGGTCGCCACCCTCCTTGCGCCCAATCGTCACGGTCTTGTCCGTCGCTTTGACTAGGTACAGGTCGCCCGTCAGATGCGTAATCTCGCCACCCGTGACTGTACCCGGCTCGCCGTTGTTGGCACGAAACATGAGCCACGTCTCGTCGTGGAAATTACCCAGGCTAAGCGTCCAAGCATCCGCGCTGGTATCCACGCTCACCGTCACCGACGAAAAGCGCTGGATGGCGCCCGAGCACTCCGAGCCGGTCTGGCGACGCAGGTCGGGCGCAGACTCGGTAAGCCAGTCCAGGTAGTCGGTCAGGCCGCCCTTGTAGACCTCCAAGCCTTGCCTGGCGCCGCGATCGGGATCGAGCAGATCGTCTGGATGCATAAAGCGCGTGCTCACATAGTGCATGTTGAGCTCGGACACGGCAGCCAAGCGCATATAGGAATCGTCGACCATGCCGCCCGAGACAATACGCGGCTGCTCCACAATGCCATCGCTCGACACGCCAAACTCCTGCACGTACGGCAGGTCGGTGCCGTCATCAAAATACGTACTGGCGATGGTCTTAATGCGCGGCACGTCGGTACCGATAATCTTGCGGGCGCGGGCCGAAAGGATATTCGACGGCGGCACGTAGACCGAGCCGTGCGCATTGGGCAGGACGTCGTCTTGGAAGGCGATAAGCTCGTTGAGCGATGCAACAAGCGTCTCTTTGTTCTTCCATGTCTTGTAGTCGTACAGCGTGCCATAGTCGGTGTCCCAGAGTGCCAGCGGCTGATGGTTGTAGCCGTGGAAGCCCAGCTCTCCGCCCATCTGCAGCAGCATGCCGCCAAAGTAGCGGAACTGCGTGGTATCGGCCTGGCGCGTGGGCTCGGTTTGGTTGACCACATCCTCGTAGTTTTCGATCATCACGCCGGTATAGCGAATGCCGTATTGCTGCGCGAGTTTTTGCAGGTCGGGCCACCACACCTTGGCATAAAAATCGGCGATAGAAAGGCCGTAGTCGCGTTTGACGTACGTGCCGTCGCCCGAGGGAACGGGGCTCGGGAAATCGTCCAGGTAAAACACCGCGCTATTGATGACCGGATAGGCCGTGGCATCGCCCAACAGGCTCACGGCCGCGGCATAGAAACCACGCATAACCTTGTCGTAGATACCGATATTGCACACCACGGTACGCCCGGTGCCGCAATCGCTCGACCAAATAAGCGGAGTACCCGTGTCGCCGGTTTTAGCCCACACATGGGCCGTCTCACGCAGCGAAACCGAGAGCGACGAATCGAAGGGATCCGATAACTCATAACGCTGGCCACCGCCGATCATAAAGTCCTCGCTCGGCACGATGCTCTCTGCCGTCGTATATTCATAGCCGGCAGAATCGATGCCCAGCTTGGGACCGATCGCCTGCAGATAGCTCGAATTGTCCGGTGTCATGGCGAGCATCAGCGATCCGCCGGCGCTCACCCAGCTCATGATGTCGGAGAGGTGCGTACCGAGCCCATCGATCGAAGGCATCAGTAAAATCACGCGGTCGAAGGATGTGAGGGAAGGAATCGCATCAACACCATCGGTGGCAATATCCACATCACGGTGGGCAATTTTCATGTCGAGCAGAATCTGGTCAAACTGCTCTTTGACGTCCTCGACGCCATCTTGGCCCGAGTCGGTAATAACCAAGCACGTGGGCTTTTGGCCAAACATCGCCGAGCTTGCCGGCACCGCGTCGTTGGCAGCGAGCATCCCCAACTTATGCTGGCCCGCACTGTACTGCACGCCGGCACGCTCCACCAGCAGCACGGCGGCCATGACAATAAAGACCGCCCACACCACGAGGAGCCCCATCCAACGAAAGCGGCCTGCACGGTCTCGGATATGTTGCGCCACGCTCATCTGGCCTCCTCCCCGTCGCGCCAAAACGCCAACTTTTCGCGGTTGTCGGTGCTCAAATACACATGTTGCTTGTCAATCGCATCGATCACACGGTGGACCTCGTCACCGTCGCGGCGCATCACGGCCAGGCGCAGGCAAAGCATCCAAACCTCCTGCTCCTCGGGCACGTCTATCACCAGCTGGTCGATCACGGCCTGCGCCTCGTCGATCTGTCCGACATCGGCCAGCGCCGTCGCATATCGAATGCGCAGATCAAAGGTGTCCTCGCGCTCGCAGCGACGCGCAAGCAGGCGCGCGTACTGTTGGCGCTGAATCTGAGCCACGCGCCCCTCGGCCAAACCCGAGCCCAAATATTCACCAAGAAAATCGCAGTATTCGTTGAGGTTTTGCGCGCTCGGGTCCGTCTTGAAGGCACGCTCCAGCTGCTGCAGTTTAAGGTCGGACTCCTTGGAAATCTGCGCCACCGCCGTCGCGGCATAGTGCGCCACCTCAACGTCGTCGTTAAGCTTAGCCGCCTGCAGCTGCGCCAGGTACGCGTCGGGCTCCTCGGTGAGCATGGAGAGCATTAGGCGGCGCCGGTATGCCGGGTCGTTGACGATAAGCGCCTCCTCGAGCGGGACCACGCCCGCATCGGCGTCACGGTCGTGAACCAGGATGCTGCGATGCAGGTCGTCGTTGAAGCGCAGCGACTCCAGCGCAGACTCTTTCAGCCCCTCGCCAAACACCGCACTGCGGACCGATAGCAGAACCACCAGCAACGGGCCCCACAGCGGTACCAGCACTATCACAGCCAGCATGTGCCCGCGCACCGGCAGCAGGCCCAACTTCATGAGCGTCCACAGCATCAGGCAAACCAGCGCATGAATCAGCAACAAGACGGCAGCAACGACAAGCGAGATCAAGCGACACTCCCCTCGCCGTCACCGGTGTAAGAGATGTGTTGCAGCAGCGCCACGATGTCCTCGCCGTCGACGGGCTCCACCGCAATCTGCTTGGCGCTCAGGCGCTCGCGGATAATGGGCAGATCGCACGCCTTTGCCTGGCGCATAAGCAGATAGAGCACGTCGCCGTCGACCAAGCCCGCCGCGTCGCTCTCGCGGATTGCCGACCCAATTGCGCCCACCAGCTCGCCAACAGGCTCCACGCCCGGTACCACGCGCAGGAGCAAAAAACTCCCCATCTTGCTATCTGCCAGCGCTTGCTCCGCCGCGAGCTCTTGGCCAAAGGCAGCCTGCTTGAGCACGCAAGTACCGTCAACGCAGCGTTTATCCTGCGCCACCGCCTCATAGTCAAAAGCACGGCCCAGCGCACTTTCGACCAGGCCGCACAAGATGCGGAACAGGTTTTGATAATAGAGGGTCATTTGGTTTTCGGCCGCACTACGCACAAAAATCAACACGGCGGGTGCCCCGTCGCGCTCGATCGTGTATCCAAACATGGGAAGCCCCGGCGTCAGCTCGCGATTCACCCACAGGCTCGAACGACCCCCGTCGCCCAAAAGAGGCGCAAGCTGCTCAAGCGTGAGCGAGCGTGCGGCATCTTCGGCAATCGCGGGACTTGCTGCCACCAGGCGTGCAAATGCCCCGCCCGAAACATGGTAGATCGCCACCGAATCGTTCTCGAGAATCTCGCCCAGAAGC
Source organism: Collinsella sp. (assembly GCA_018367075.1). Classification (GTDB taxonomy): domain Bacteria; phylum Actinomycetota; class Coriobacteriia; order Coriobacteriales; family Coriobacteriaceae; genus Collinsella. The sequence goes on along the minus strand of JAGZGX010000006.1, from coordinate 3,063 downwards.
TCGCAGCACTTGCGATAGATGTCGCGTGGGTTGAGCACGTCGAGCTCCTGCGTCACGGCAAAGATCTTGCCAAAGCTGTCGTGGCGACCCACGATCTGGCGCCTGTACGCGCGCTTGTCCTCGATCGCGTCGTGGTAGAGCTGCGTAAGGAACGTATTGCGGTTGCGAACGAGCTCATTTTGATCGCGCTCCGCCCTAATGGCTTCGCTGTTGCGTAGCTGCACATAGCCGCACACGGCACCCACCACAAAGTACGCAATAAAGGGCAGCCAGTTGGACGGCTCGTAGAACAGGCCCTGGAAGGTATAGCCGTACTGAGTAAAGTAGCTCGCGGCCAAACCCACCGACGCCAGCAGCGCCGCAACCAGGCCAAAGTCCAAGCCATACAGCGTGCCGATCAGCACCACGTAGAGCAGGCGATAATCAAGCACGTTGAGCTGGGCCGATTGGGAGAACAGATGCTCCAGCACCTCGAACAGGACCCAGGCAACGCCCGTCTCCAGGCATTTAATAGGCAGCGTGTACAGCCGGATGCGGTCGATGGCGGCGCGCAAGGGGTTAACCTTCTTTGCGCGGCCAGCATCCCAACGCGCTTGAATGGTCGAAAGATCGCGCAGCAGGTCGTAGCGCTGAAACCAACCATAACGCACGCGAACGACGCCGCTGACGGGCAGGGCGTAGCCGGCAGAATCGCCATAGGCAACGGCAAGGCCGGGGAACAGTGCCTTGAGGGCGTCGCCAACCTCACCTGACGTGTGATGGAAGGTATCGGCAACGTCGAACGTCTCAAAGGAGGCATCCCAGCTGTCGAAGATACGGCGTACCAGCACCGCGAGCTCCTCGGCACACAGCAGGGGAAACGCTGCATCCTGCGCACCCTGCAGAGCAACCGATCCGGTTGAGCACGCGTCGAACAGCGGCACCAAAAACGGGTCCTCCAGTGCGGCAGACGCGGTATACAGGAACGGCACGCGCAGGATCTTGGTCTGAACTCCCCCGCGAGCAGCGTAGTAGCGGCACAGGTCGTTGGCTGCGTGCGCGATAATTCCCTTGCCCGTTCGCCCCGCGGCATCGGCGGCACCCTCGGCACCCGCGGGCCCCGCTACATACAGCAGTTGGACCCGGCGACCCGCGCACGCACGAAAGACCGAGCGCAACAGCTCGATATCGCCCACGGTATCGGTATGCGGGGTAAGGTAATTGGATAGGTAGACCATGCGGTCGAACTCGTAGGCCTGATCCAGGTGTTGCAGAAGCTCTTTCCACGAGGAATGGGGCGACGACTCGTCGCGGCGCGCGTCCTGTGCAGCTACGACCTGCACATGGTCCCCGGGGAACGCCTTGGCACAAAAGTCATCGTCAACATATGCGGTGTTGCCAACAACCAGCACCTCCATGGCGCACCCCTCCCCTAAAATCCACTTTTGTCATAGTCAAACATGCGTATTGTACGCTGTCAACGCGAGTTGAAACGCCTTTAAGGCTGTTTTAAGAACTTTTTTAGAGGATGTGGGGACGGCAGCTCGTCCGACCCAGACTCATTGAGAGACTGCTATTCACTCTGAAAAGACACATCGCAATCTGCTGACAGCTCTACAGGGAGAATGCCAGGCGATGGACATTGCTCTCGCACGGAATCATTGGATGAAAGAAACGGCAGTTCTTTGGAATAACTGACGATAACCTGCGGAACGATCTTAATGCCCAGAGCAAGTTCGAACTTTGCAATCGTCTTCAAAGTCATATTAGGTTGAGAATTCAAGAGCTTAGAAAGCGACTGAAGGCTTATGCCCATACGATTTGCCAGCTCACTTTTGCTCAATCCCAAATGTTTCATTTCACGATGAACAATAAACTCAATATCTAGCGCATGTTCATAAGCGCGCGTTTCGATACTTTCTGTTTCGGCATAAAAATCAGATAGATCTACTTTAATCATTGTATTCTCCGTTTCGAAAACCAAGTATAAAAGTCAGCACTCAGATTCCAGAAGCTGACGTGCTATTCTGGCCGATCATTGTTTGAGCGGTTAATTTCCGCTCATGGTCTGACAACATTTTCTGGAATTGAGAGTTATCGGGAGAAGCCGTCAATTCCCAAAACGGTCGACCCTTGAGGTCTCTATATTCGACAAGTTCATATCCTTCTGCCAAAGGGCACCTCCCATTTCTAGATGAACTTAACTTATAGGTTAAGTTCATCCATTTAAATACATATAACGAGGTCCAGACAAGATTCCTCTGCCCCAATCGATAAACAAACCAGTCGAGCTTATGCAAAATCCGGAAGTGTGTGGCAAATTCTAGACACGTCAACCACACTGGATAGTGACAAAGTTTCTACCTGCGAGTTCTTTTCATGAAAAGGACGATGTGCTCGAGGGTTCCGAAATTTGCCGTATACTTCCGTCGGTCATTTCCGGAAGTGCGGTGAAAAAACCGAGATCGACAGACCAGACCCCTGTTTTAGCTTTCCGCGACCTGCGGTTTTGTTGCCGAAATTCGGTTTATGCTCGGAGGTTTCCGATTTTTTCCCCGCACTTCCGAAAAGCACCCTTAAACCGCGCGTCCCGAAGCGGAAAACCGCCGGATATTTGTTTCTCCCCAAATGAGATCCTTGTTTTGCCTGGCCGAATCTTACATCCAAACAAAAAAGAGGACCGACGCATCAACCCTCTTCAGGTGTCGCCCGAAGGCTTCCAGCGCAATTGATTTAATTCTAATCGATATCACTTGTTTGACCACGATCACGTCAACCAGTAGAAGCCGCCCATGCTCGATCATTCCATTGCCGGGATGGTGCTTGGCTAGTACGTCACAAATTGCATACATGAAAAAAGGGCAACACTCTCAATTTGAAAGCGTCACCCTTAAAGCTCCCAAAGAGCTTTTGTATTGCAGGAAGATACTCTACACCATCTTCCCTTGATTGGCAGGTCGAAACAGACACCATTGTGATTTCAAGGGTTGATTTCCGATCTCAGCCGAACACATTGAGCAAATAGGCCATTCCCGCAGTTAGCCGAACGCCCCCGCGGCCCCTCCTGGGGTCCGGGGGCGCCGT
>JAGZGX010000036.1:0-18421 GCA_018367075.1 Collinsella sp. | reverse complement strand
GTCGCGAGGAAGCGGCTCAGGGCGATATACGCCGTGATGCGCGACCGGGTGCCCTACCGGGAGTAGCCCCGACGGTTGACAAAACTATAGGAACACCCAGCATGCCGGCACTTGGGGACGTTCCTTATGTGCCGGCCGTTGGGGACAGCCCTTGACGATTCAGCTGTGGACAGCCGCCTTACAGCTCCAGCGCGTCGGCGACTTCGGCAGCGCAGGCCAGGGCATCGGCCACGGCGTTTACCACGAGTGAGCTGCCGTTGCGAGCATCACCCGCCACATACACCGGCGCGGCATCCGCGGCGACGCCGTCGACACGAGCCGCAAGGTGCGAGCCCTCGGCAGCCATCACCGGCAGCGGACGACCAGCGGTGGCAACAGGCACGCCAACGGCGTCGAACACACTGTGCTCCGGGCCCGTGAAGCCGCAGGCGATGAGCACCAGCTGCGCCGGTACCTCGTGCTCGGAGCCCGCGATGCGCTCGGGCTTTCCCGCCGACCAGTCCAGATCGACCACGCGCAGACCCGCAGCCGCGCCCTTCTTGTCCAGCAGCACCTCGAGCGTATCCACGCCCCAGGCACGCATCTCGCCACCCATCGCAGCGATAGCCTCCTGCTGGCCGTAGTCGGTCTTCTTAACGTTGGGCCACTGCGGCCAGGGGTTGCTCGCCGCGCGCTTATCGGGCGCAGCCGGCAAGAACTCAAACTGGCGCACGCTGCGCGCACCCTGACGTACCGCGGTGCCCACGCAGTCGTTACCGGTATCGCCGCCGCCAATGACCACGACGTCCAGGCCGCATGCATCGATGACAGGCTCGCCGCCATCGAGCACCGAGGCGGTCGAAGCCGTCAGGTAGTCCACGGCATACACCACGCCCGGGGCATCAATGTTCGCAGCCGAAAGCCCACGCGGAGCACGAGCGCCGGCAGCCACCACGGCGGCGTCAAAGTCGTCGAGCTTGGCGGTAACCTTGGGATCGCTCACGTCAGCACCCAGCTCGAACACAATGCCCAGCTCGCGCATAAGTGCCACGCGACGCTCGACCACGGACTTCTCGAGCTTCATGTTGGGAATGCCGTACATGAGCAGGCCGCCCGGGCGGTCGTCACGCTCAAACACCGTCACGCGGGCACCGCGACGCGCAAGCTCCCATGCTGCCACCAGACCAGCAGGACCAGAGCCCACCACGGCAACCGTGGGCGCGCCCTCCCCTGCCGGCTCAAAGCGGCGCGGACCGCCGTTGGCCCACTCATGGTCGCTGATCGCACGCTCGTTGTCATGGATCGTCGTGGGTTGGCCATCGACCGAACCCAGGTTGCACGCGGCCTCGCACAACGCCGGGCACACGCGACTCGTAAACTCGGGCATGGGCGAGGTGAGCGACAGGCGCTCGACAGCCTCATCCCAGCGGCCGCGGTACACCAGCTCATTCCACTCGGGAATCAGGTTGTGCAGCGGGCAGCCGCTCGGGCGTGCCTTGCCAAAGCTCGCGCCCATCTGACAAAACGCCACACCACACATCATGCAGCGGCTCGCCTGGGCACGGCGCGCATCGTCGTCGAGCTCCACGTACAGCGGATCGAAATCGCGGCTGCGCTCCTCCACGGGGCGCAGCTCGTGGGTCACGCGATCGATATCAAGAAAAGCACCGGGCTTACCCATGGCACTTACGCCTCCTTCTTGGTCGAAGCAACAGAGCTGGCGGTGGCGGGCGCAGCGCCAGCGACACCACCCGCCACATCAAAGCGAGCGACATCGGCGGCGTCGGCGCGACCGGTCACAATGTCAAACGCCAGCTCCTCTGCCTGCGCATGCGTCTTGCCGGCAGCCTCGGCGGCGGCGACAATCGCCAGCACGCGCTCGTACTCGGTTGGAATGACCTTCACAAAGTGCTTGCTCATCGTCTCAAAGCTGTAGAGCAGCTTAATGCCGCGCGGGCTCTGCGTCGCGTCCACGTGCTCCTGGACGAGCGCACGAATCTGCGCCAGCTCACCGGCCGTCGGGGCTTTAAGCTCAACGCTCTCGTGGTTCACACGGGCATCGAGCGTGCCGTACTGGTCAAAGACGTAAGCCACGCCACCCGTCATGCCGGCGGCGAAGTTCTGCCCGACCTCGCCCAGGATGAGCGCCAGACCTCCCGTCATGTACTCGCAGCCATGGTTGCCGCAGCCCTCGACCACCACCGTGGCACCGGAGTTGCGTACGCCAAAGCGCTGGCCGGCCAGGCCGTTAATGAAGCCGCGGCCACTCGTAGCGCCAAAGAACGCAACGTTGCCCACGATGATGTTCTCGTCGAACTTGTAGGTCGCATGCGGGTTGGGGCGCACCGACACCTCGCCGCCCGAAAGGCCCTTGCCAAAGTAGTCGTTGGCGTCGCCGCACACGTTGAGCGTAATGCCGCGCGGCAGGAAGGCGCCAAAGCTCTGACCGGCCGAACCATCGCAATCGATGGTGATGGAGCCGGCGGGCAGGCCCTCGGGATGCGCCTTGGTCACCGCGTTGCCCAAGATGGTGCCCACGCAGCGGTTGACGTTGGCGATATCGGCGCGGAAGCGAATCGGACGCAGGTGCGCACGGGCATCGGCCGTATAGGGCACAAACAACGTGGAGTCGAGCGTCTTGTCGAGCTCGCTGTCCGCAGCCATCTGGGACAGGAAGTGACGGCCGTCGGCGCCCGGGATGTGGGCACCAAACTCACAGGTCGCGCTTGCCAGCACGGGCGACAGATCGAGCAGGTTGGCCTTGCGGTTGCCCGGGACCTCGATCTGGCGCAGGCACTCGGGATGGCCGACCATCTCGTCGACGGTGCGGAAGCCCAGGCTCGCCATGACCTCGCGCAGCTGCTCGGCAACAAAGAGCATAAAGTGCTCGACGTGCTCTGGCTTGCCGCGGAAGCCGCGACGCAGGCGGCAGTTTTGCGTAGCGATGCCGGCGGGGCAGGTATCCTGCTGGCAGTCGCGCTGCATGAGGCAGCCCATCGAGATGAGCGGCATGGTCGCAAAGCCAAACTCCTCGGCACCCAGCAGGCAGGCGACGGCAACATCGGTGCCGTCCATGAGCTTGCCGTCGGCCTCGAGCACCACGCGCGAGCGCAGGCCGTTTTGCAGCAGCGTCTGCTGGGCCTCGGCAAGACCGAGCTCCAGCGGCAGACCGGCGTGCCAAATGGAATCGCGAGCAGCGGCACCCGAGCCGCCGTTGTGGCCGCTGATCAAAATCTTGTCGGCGGCACCCTTGGCCACACCGGTGGCGATGGTGCCGACACCGGCCTCGCTGACCAGCTTGACCGACACGCGAGCGCCGGGGTTGGCGTTCTTAAGATCGAAGATAAGCTCCGCCAGGTCCTCGATGGAGTAGATGTCGTGGTGCGGCGGAGGTGAGATCAGGCCGATGCCGGGCGTGGACTGACGGACCTCGGCGATCCAGGGATAGACCTTCTTACCGGGCAGGTGGCCACCCTCGCCGGGCTTGGCGCCCTGGGCCATCTTGATCTGAATCTCGAAGGCACTGCACAGATAGCGGCTCGTCACGCCAAAGCGCGCGCTTGCCACTTGCTTGATGGCGGAGTTCTTGGAGTCACCGTTAGCCAGCGGGGTCTCGCGACGCGGGTCCTCGCCGCCCTCGCCGGAGTTGGAACGGCCATGCAGGCGGTTCATGGCGATGGCCATACACTCATGTGCTTCCTTGCTGATGGAGCCGTACGACATGGCGCCGGTGTTAAAGCGGCGGACGATGTTGAGCGCGGGCTCGACCTCGTCGAGTGCCACCGGAGTGCGGCCGCTGGCATCAAAGTCCAGCAGGTCGCGCAGGCGCACGGCACGGCCGGTGCGGTGCAGGCGGGCGCTGTACTCCTTAAAGGTGTCGTAGCTGTCCTCACGGCAGGCGGTCTGCAGCAAGTAGATGGTCTGCGGATCGATGAGGTGATCCTCGCCGCCGAGCGGGCGCCACTTGGTCAGGCCCAACGCAGGCAGCTGATCGGGAGCCGGGCTCTTAAGGATAGCGAGCGCGGCGTCGTAGTGCTCGTTTTGCTCGCGCTCGACGTCCTCGACACCCATACCGCCCACACGGCTCACCGTGCCGGCGAAGTACGCGTTGACGAACTCCGGAGTGAAGCCCACGGCCTCGAAGATCTGCGCCGAATGGTAGCTCTGCACCGTGGAGATGCCCATCTTGGACATGATGGAAACGATGCCGGCGGTCGCGGCCTTGTTGTAGTTGGCGATGCCCTGCTCGGCCGTCACGTCCAGGTCGCCGCGTGCCGCCAGATCGCGGATGCACGCATGTGCGTTGTACGGATAGATGCCACTCGCGGAGTAGCCCACCAGTGCCGCAAAGTCGTGCGGAGACACGGCGTCGCCGCACTCCACCACGATGTCGGCAAAGGTACGCACGCCGGCGCGGATCAGGTGGTTGTGCACGCAGCCCACGGCGAGCAGCGACGGCACGGGCACCTCACCCGCAGCGGCGCGATCGCTCAACACCACGATGTTCACGCCGTCGCGGACCGCAGCCTCAACATCCTCTGCAAGCTGCTTGAGCGCAGCCTGCAGCGCGCCCTCGCCGGCGTCGCGGCGGTACACGGCACGGAAACGGCGGGTCTTAAAGCCCACGCGGTCGATGGCGCAGATACGCTCGAACTCCTCCTCGCTCAGCAGCGGACGCTCCAAGCGCACCAGCTGGCAGGCCGTGCGGGAATCCTCGAGCAGGTTGCCGTGGTTGCCCAGGTAGAGCGTGGTCGAGGTGACCATATGCTCGCGCAGGGCATCGATCGGCGGGTTCGTGACCTGGGCGAACAGCTGATAGAAGTAGTCGAAGAACGAGCGCGTCTTCTTGGACAGGCAGGCCAGCGGCGCATCGATACCCATCGAGGCGAGCGGCGCCTTGCCCTGCTGGGCCATGGGACGCACGACTTCGTCAACATCATCCCAGTGATACCCGAGCTTGGCCATGCGCACGGCGGCGGGCACCTCGGTATCCTCGGCGGGCGTGGGCGCGACGGGCTTGTCGAGCGCGTCGACGGTCAGCGTCTCCTCGGCGATCCAGTCGCGATAGGGCTTTTCCTTGGCGTAACGGGCGCGCAGCTCGTCGTTGTAGATGACGCGGCCGCGGGCAAAATCGACCTCGAGCATCTGGCCCGGTCCCAGACAGCCGCTCGTCAGGATGTTCTCGGGGCTCACCTCGATGGTGCCCACCTCGCTCGCCAGCATAAAGCGGCCGTCGCGCGTCACGTAGTAGCGGGCGGGGCGCAGGCCGTTGCGGTCGAGGGCGGCACCCAGCGTGCGACCGTCGGTAAAGGCGATGGCGGCCGGGCCGTCCCAGGGCTCCATGAGCATGGACTGGTAGGCGTCGTAGGCGCGGCGTTCCTCGCTCAGGCTGTCGTTGTGGTCCCACGGCTCGGGCAGCAACATGGACGCGGCACGCGTGAGCGGGCGACCGTTCATGACCAAGAATTCGAGCACGTTGTCCAAAATCGCGGAATCGGAGCCCTCGCGGTTGATGATAGGCATCACGCGCTCAAGATCGTGCTGCAGCACGGGGCTGTACAGGTTGGGTTCGCGGGCGCGGATCCAGTTGACGTTGCCCTTGAGGGTGTTGATCTCGCCGTTGTGGATGATAAAGCGGTTGGGGTGCGCGCGCTCCCAGCTGGGTGTAGTGTTGGTGGAGTAGCGCGAGTGGACGAGCGCCACGGCCGTCTTGACGGCGGCGTCGTTGAGATCGATGAAGAAGCGGCGCATCTGCGTGGCGACCAGCATGCCCTTGTACACGATGGTGCGCGAGCTCATGGAGCACACGTAGAAGATCTTGTCGCGCAGGGCGAACTCGGCGTCGGCCTTCTTTTCGATGGTGCGGCGGCACACATACAGACGGCGCTCGAAGGCGTCGCCCGCCGGCGTGTCGTCCGGACGGCCCAGGAAGGCCTGCAGGATAGTGGGCATGCAGGCGCGGGCCGTCTCGCCCAGGTCGTGCGGGTCGACCGGCACCTCGCGCCAAAAGAGCAGCGGCACGCCAGCCTCGGCGCAGCCCTCCTCAAACACGCGACGGGCATCCTCTACGCCCTTGTCGTCCTGCGGGAAGAACAGCATGGCCACGCCATAGTCGCCCTCTGCCGGCAGAATCTGGCCGCACTTTTGAGCCTCTTTGCGGAAAAAGTGATGCGGAACCTGAAACAGGATGCCGGCGCCGTCGCCGGTGTTCTTCTCGAGTCCCGTACCGCCGCGGTGCTCCAAGTTGACCAGAATGGACAGCGCATCGTCCAGAATCTGGTGATGGCGCTCACCGTTGATATCGGCAAGCGCGCCGATGCCACATGCATCGTGGTCGAATTCGGGGCGATAAAGGCCCTGCTGCTGAGCGGAATCTGCCTGCATCGCGATCCTCCCCTAGGTGTTAGACAGTCAGTTGATTAGGCATACTAGGTGCATCGCCGGCCCGTTGTGTTTCCCGCCCGTTTCGAAACAATCGCGTAACGCACGCCCTACGAGTGGACACCGCCGACCTCAAGGACGGCAACAAGGGCCCCAAGTTCGACCTGTAAACTCACCGCTTCAAACATCTCAATCCGTAACAGTAAGACCCAATTTCCATCCCTAGTTGTTACAGATCAAGACATTTCGGCAACTCCTTTCCCCATCCTATTCAAATACAACAATTTTGTTAGTCTCGGTTAACCTTTAAGCCTAAAACGGGTACCCTTTACGGCGTCAAACAAACGGCACGCAGGAGTGCACCATGCTCAACCATCTCAAACAACACTTTGGTTCCCGGCGCACCGGTGGTCACGGAGGCCTAGACATTGCGCGGCATATCGGCCCCGGGTTGCTCGTCACCGTCGGCTTTATCGACCCGGGCAACTGGGCCTCCAATATGGCCGCGGGCTCGCAGTTTGGCTACGCGCTGCTGTGGATCGTCACGCTGTCCACGATCATGCTCATCGTGCTGCAGCACAACGCGGCGCACCTGGGCATCGCCACGGGCATGTGTCTTGCCGAGGCCACGACGCGCCACCTACCCCGCCTCGTCGGGCGTGCGATACTCGGCAGCGCGTATCTAGCCACGGTCGCCACCGCCATGGCCGAAGTCCTGGGCGGTGCGATCGCGCTTCAAATGCTCTTTGGCCTGCCCGTACGCGCCGGCTGCATCATCGTGGCGGGGGCATCGATTGCCATGCTCATGACAAGCTCCTACAAACGCGCCGAGCGATGGATCATCGCCTTCGTAGGCGTGGTAGGACTTTCGTTTTTAGCCGAGCTTGCACTAGTCAAGGTCGACTGGCCGCAAGCCGCCGCAAGCTGGATCACACCCTGTATGCCCACCGGCTCGGCCGCGATTATCGTAAGTGTCCTAGGCGCGGTCGTTATGCCCCACAACCTCTTCCTGCACTCCGAGGTCATCCAATCCATGCACTTTGAAGGCCAAGGCGAGCAGGTTATCGAAGAACGTCTGCGCTACGAGCTCTTCGACACGCTCTTTTCGATGGGCGTGGGCTGGGCAATCAACTCGGCCATGGTCATCCTGGCCGCAACGACCTTCTTTGCGCACGGCATGGTCGTAGACGACCTCGCCGTCGCAGCGGCCACGCTCTCCCCCATTCTGGGCCCGGCAAGCTCGACCATCTTTGCGGTGGCACTGCTGTTTGCGGGACTATCGAGTAGTGTGACGGCGGGCATGGCGGCGGGCACCATCACCGCGGGCATGTTCGACGAGGAATACGACATCCACGACCGACATTCCTCGATCGGGGTGGCGGCCTGCTTCGTCGGCGCAGTGGCGGCGTGCTTGGTCGTCCCGAATCCTTTTGAGGGTCTCATTTGGAGTCAGGCGCTGCTGTCGCTTCAGCTGCCAATTACGGTCTTTGTGCTCATACGACTCACCAGTTCGCCCCGCGTCATGGGCAAATACACCAACTCGCGCCCGCTCAACGCGCTGCTCGTAGGAATCGGCGTCATCGTGACGATTCTCGACATCGTGCTGCTAACGGGGATGTAATTGGGATGGCGTAACTGTCCAGATATAACGTCTCAATCTGTAACACGTGAGACCGTTTTAAACCGTCAGATAAATCAAAAGGGTCCCGGCCGAGAATTCGACCGGGGCCCTTGGACAGAGCTATATGTTGTTGCAAGTCGTGTGTCTACGAGCTACTCCTCGACAAGCTCAAACTCATCGGGGCCGACGCCGCAGACCGGGCACACGTAGTCCTCGGGCAGCTCGGGCGTGTCGACCTCAACCTCGTAACCGCAAACGGTGCACACAAACTTATACGTCTTCTTTTCCTCAGCCATGATGTTCTCCTCTCGAACGTGACTGCTGGTGTACTTACTTATTAGTATATATTCTCAATAGTATAATGCAAGTATTTTTAGAACATTTCTAGCCTTGATACGACGAGGCTTTGGGCGGCGTCTTGCCCTTTAGCACCTTGTGATAGTAGTCGTACGTCAGCGGCGTCTCGTCGCTCAGGCGCTCGGCATCCTCGACCTCGCCAATAAACAGCAGATGCGTGCCCACATCCACAGTGTCGATCAAACGGCAGCTAAACAGGGCCGCCGCGTGCTCGGGCACATAGGGCATGCCCAGAGCCGTCTCGCGGGTCTCGTATTTGGCAAACTTGTCATAATCGCTGCTGGTGCGGAACCCAAAGTTACCGATGTAGAGCATGTCGGCCGTCTGATCGATCACGGTCAGCGCGAACGCTTTGGCCGATGCGATGACGCCCGAGGTGACATTGTCCTTGTTCACGGCAACCGAAATACGCGGCGGCATGGACGTCACCTGCACCGCAGTGTTGATGACGCAGCCGGCGCGCAGCCCGTCTGCCGCAGCGCTCACCACGTACAGACCGCTCGGCATGGTAAAAAACGCAGTTTTGTCCATAACGATCACTCCCCTAGCTCGGGTTGGAACCTCATGAATGTATGTACCCACAAAAAAGGCGGCACCCATAACGGACGCCGCCTTTGAGACATATGTGTCAGAACAGTAAGAAAGATGAGACGCCCGCAGTTGCGGTGAAATAGGGACTGAATAGCCCCTCAAACAGGCAAAACAGTCCGTATTCCACCGCAACTTATGCAGAGTGCCTAACAGTTGCGTTCCTTAAGGGCGCGGTCGATCTCGCGTTGGACATCACGCTTGGCCATGTCCTCACGCTTGTCGTAGAGCTTCTTGCCGCGACCCAGACCCAGCAGCAGCTTTACGCGGCCGTCGATATTAAAGTAGAGCTCCAACGGAACCAGCGCATAACCACGGTTGCGAAGTTTGCCGTCAAGAAAGTCGATCTCCTTGCGGTGCAGCAGCAGACGACGCCGACGGTCGGGATCGCGATTCCACACGCCACCATGGCTATAAGGGTGGATATGCAGTCCGACGAGCCAGCACTCGCCGCCACGAATCAGCGCAAAAGTGTCAGTGATCTGACAGGCGCGCTCGCGAATCGACTTGACCTCGGTGCCGCTCAGCTCAATACCGCACTCAAACGTCTCATCGATAAAGTACTCGTGATGTGCCGAGCGATTCTTGGAAATGAGTTTGCGCTCGCGCTTACTGGGCATCGCCGGCCTCCTTGGCTCCATCGGCGTTTGAGCCCGCAGTCTCGCGCTTTGCCTTGCGCTCGGCATTGAGCTCGGCATCGCTCTCGCGCACCAGTTTGATAATCGCCGCGCAGGCCTCCTCGCCCACCAAGTCGCGAGCACGTACCGTCAGGCGCGTCGCCTCCTGCTTGTCGCCGTCGCTTGCAGCATCGGTCGCGCACATAATCAGGCAGATGGCAATCTCGGCCGAAGGCGAGGTCGGCACGCCTTGCAGGGCCAGTTCACCCATCACGTGGTCGTCGCTCTCATCGGCGGCATCCGGATAGGTGGTATGGATCTTGTTGAGCAGGCGCGTCGTATGCGCATCGTTGGGCGCCAGGCGCAGCGCCAGACGCGCGCAGCCCACGGCAGCCGAAACGTTCTCGGTCTCGGGCTCCAAGAAGTACTGGCCTAGATTGGCGTAAGCGCGGGCGGCGCACTTGCCATCGCTTGCACGCTCCAGCACCGAGAACGAGAGCGATGCCCATTCCTGCTTGTCCTCGAGTGCGCGGAACAGCTCGGCCAAATCCAAGCGATAGTTGCAGTTCATGGGGTCCCAACGCACAGCCTGCATCAGGGCATTACGAGCGCTCACATAATCCTGCTGGCGAATGTAGGCAAACGCCATGTCAGAGTACAGGCGGTCAAACGGCACCTCGACCTGCACGAGCTCGCGCGGATCCTTCTCCACGCGGCGATAGGCCAAGCGCTCAAACTTGCTATCGAAGCTAAAGTATTGACGCTTCTCCTCCGTCTTGCACTCAGCATCAATATACTCCTCGGCGAGCTCCACCAGACGCTCCAGCAGCGGCGTCGCCGTAGCCAAGTCGCCCTGCGCCAGATAGTTCTCGGCATACGTGATGTCTTGCAAGCTGATGGGCAGATCCATGGCTACTCCTCGATCTGAGCGAAACACGGCAGGCGCCGTATATACGGTCAATACACAAAACCCGGGTCTCTTACGAGGCCCGGGCGTTCAATTTTGGTAGCCCGTACCAGATTCGAACTGGTGATCTCCGCCTTGAGAGGGCGGCGTCCTAAACCGCTAGACGAACGGGCCATATGTAGCAAATGCAATGGCTGGGATGGAGGGAGTCGAACCCCCATTGACGGAACCAGAATCCGCTGTCCTGCCATTAGACGACATCCCAATGACTGCATCGCTGCGCTCGGCTGTGCCTTTGCGCAAGAAAGAAATATACGGGAAGTCTCGCCGTGACGCAAGCCCCAATTTTGACTTTTTTGAAATTCAGTCAAATTGGCCTAATTTAGTCCAACCCGTGAAGGACCTGTGAAGCCAACCGCTGTACGCGAAGGGCAAAACGCCGCGAGCGGTAGCCGTCAACCGTTGGCAGATTCTACCGTGAAAACGATAGCGCCAGGCAACACAATCGAAGTATCAATGATCGCGTAGATATGAGGCGCCATGGACGAAGAGCTTGATTACCTATGGGAGACCCTGGGCCTCGAGATCACTGCCGACCTTTGGCCCGAACGGGACAAAATCCATCCCACACTGCGCCCCGCCATTACTGTGGTGCAGGCAAAATACCGCCGTGCATCCTTTTTGATCATGCGGATGTCATGGCACGCGGGACTCCCCGACCTTAAGCGAATCCAGGCAAGCCTCGTCGAGCTGTCCGGCATGCCGACCGTCATATCCGAGGCGCATCTGGAGCAGCGCCAGCGCGAGCGACTGCAACAGCAGCGGATTCCCTTTATCTGCCCCGGCGTTCAGGCATATCTGCCCTTTATGGACGAGGAGTACTGGAGCGGCAAGCCCAACAAGCACGTAAAGGTCTACGATCCGCACGAATGGGCGCAGCTGGCGGACTGACTGAGGCAGGCCCGCCGGCGGAAAGTGCGTCCCAGATCTCAAGCTCAAACTGGTCCCCACTTTCCCGTCGAGCCCTCAACCGGAAACCGTGTCCCACAATCGAAGCTCAGAATGGGACGTGCTTTCCGCAACCGGCCACTTTGGGAAAGTGCATCCCATTCTGGAAGCGAATTCCGGGTCGCACTTTCCGCAGCCGCTACAGCAACGCCTCGGCCCAAGCCGATTCCCTAAAGCCGGGAATCGCACAGTCATCGCCCACCAGCAGCGGACGCTTAACCAACATGCCGTCGGTCGCCAGCAGCTCGTAGCACTCCTGATCCGTCATGCCCGCATCCAGACGCGCCTTCAGGCCCAGCTCTCGATATTTCATGCCCGACGAGTTAAAGAAGCGTCGCACCGGCAGCCCCGAACGAGCAATCCAGGTCGCAAGCTCATCAGCCGTGGGATTGTCCAAAACGATATCGCGATCGATATACTCTACCCCATGTTCGTCCAGCCATGCCTTGGCCTTCTTGCAGGTCGAGCACTTGGGATATTCAACAAACAATACCGCCATGGGATTTCCTTTCTTAGAGAAAACAGGTGTCTGGAAAACTGCACATCGACGACCACTCGCGATTGCAGCCGTTATTGTAGTCAATGTCGAAGCATAGGCAGTCGCGATGTCTCGTCTTAAGGCTAGCGCCTCGCATGGGCGCCGATCGGCCGAGTCGCATGGCGCACCAACGCCGCTGCCAGCAATACCAACAGCATGGCGGTGACATAGCCCGCAGCATCGAATCCTAAATCGATAACGTCGAAATGCCTGCCGGGAACAAAGATCTTATGCACCTGGTCGCCAACGGAGCAGGCAGCGCAAAAGAGAAACACAGGCACGCAACGGGAACACACACTCCATGGACGCCTGGAAAAGCAGACCACGATCACCGAGGCGAACAATCCGACGAAGAAAAACTCTACGGTATGGGCGACGCGACGGACGTTTGCGCCTACCCACATGCGAATGGAAGCAAGTCGACCAGGCTGGACCGTCGAGGCAGCCGGATTGGTACTCTCAGTCATGCCGTCCCCCGCCTGAATTTCACCCGTGATGCCGGTAGCCTGAACGCTCGCAGCCTGACCCTCCACCACGCGCGCGGTGGACTCGCTCAGCAACGACGTCTGCACTGCGTTTTGCTCCGTCAGCACCCAGATGCCCGCCAGCGTTGCGGCGAACAGAGCGATCGCGGTCCACCCGATTATTTTCTTCATGTGCGCCAAAGGCCAACCTCCGTCTTTTTAAATATGAGCGAGTGTAGCCCCAAATGACATCGTCACCGTATCAAAATTTGAATCGCAACAGGAAGCGACAAAGCGACGCAAACCCCTACCCCGCCTCGCGCATCCAGCGATCAAACGTCCCCACGCACACGCCCAGGCACTTTGCTGCCTGGCTGCGGGTAATATCGCCTGCCTCATAGCTATCGCGCACTAGCTCAAACTGAGGAGGGCACGGCTTGCGAGGTCGACCGAAACGGACCCCTCGCGCCCGCGCCGCTGCAATTCCCTCCGCCTGGCGCCGATGGATATTCTCGCGTTCCACCTGCGCCACGTAGCTCAGCAGTTGCAGCACAATATCGACAATCAGGGTGTTGGTCACATCCGGCGCGCCGCTGGCCCTGACACGTGTGTCAAGCAATGGCATGTCCAACACCACAATGGCAACCCCGAGCTCCTTGGTAATGCGCCGCCATTCCTCAAGAATCTCGGAGTAATTACGACCAAGTCGGTCGATAGAAAGCACCACCAGCACGTCCCCGTCTCCCAGGACGTGTAGCAGCTCGCGATAATGCGGCCGATCGAAGTCCTTGCCGCTCGCATGGTCGGCATAAATATTCGCCGAGCCCACACCATAGGCGCCCAGCGCATCCAGCTGCCGATTAAGATTTTGATCGCGCGAACTCACCCGCGCATAACCGTACACCGTCGCCATCTCATCCCCGCTTTCTTGTAAACCTGCCAAAAAGGGACAGGTTTATTTTGGTAGGTTTTACCTCCCAAATAGCAGGCAAGCGGGCAGCCAGGCAGACGGTAAGGTGGCCACAATTCAAATGCGGAGGGCGGTCCCGAAAGGCCGCCCTCCGCTCCTCCACCATGAGTCGGGATTTGGCTAATGGATAAGCTTGAAGTCCAAGTGCCCACGCGTGGTATTGACACGTGAGACCTCGATAATCACGCGCTGCCCCAGCTCGTAACGGGTGCCTGTGTCGGCGCCCGTCAGAGTAAGCGCGTCCTCGTCGAACTCGAACCACTCGTTGCCCAGGCTCTTAATCGAAACCAAGCCTTCGACCTGCGTCAGGTCCAAGCGCACAAAGAGGCCCATGCTGCTAACCCACGAGACGGTTCCGGCATAGCGCTCGCCCAGGCGATCCTCATAGTACTGGGCAATCTTGATCTTTTGCGTCGCATGGCTGGCGGCATCTGCCGCGCGCTCGGCATCGCTACATGCGCGGCAGATCTGCGGCAGAATGCGCGGCAGCGACTCGCGCCCCTTGCCGATCAGCCACGGCGTACGGACCAAGGCGTCCTTGCCGCCGAGCTGCTCATAGGCCAACTGCAGTTTGAGCACGCGGTGCACCACCAGATCGGGATAGCGACGGATGGGACTCGTAAAGTGACAGTAGCACGGCGCGGCGAGCGCAAAGTGGCCCTCGTTGCGCGGCTTGTACAGCGCGCGCTGCATGCTGCGCAGAAGCAGCGTGTTAACGAGCGGTGCGTTGGCCGAACCGGCGGCAGCATCAACTGCAGCCTGCAGCTCATCGGGGCTCCCCAGGGCAATACCGGCAGCACGGCGATCGTCGATGATGCCTAGCTGCGCCAACGCAACGGCAGCACCGTGCAGGCTATCGGGGCTCGGATCCTCATGCACGCGATAGCAGGCCTCGATATCACGGTCTGCCAGCCACTCTGCAACGCACTCGTTGGCGAGCAGCATGGCTTCCTCGATAAGCGACGTGGCACACGAACGCTCACGCGCCACAATCTGCACGGGCACTCCGTCCTCATCCAATAGAGCGCGAATCTCGGCCGTGTCAAAATCGACTGAGCCGCGGGCGCGACGAATACGACGGCGAAGTTCGGCGAGTTCGTTAGCGGCGACAAGGAAATCGCCGAGATCGATGTTGTAGCCGCGGGCAGTCTCCTCGCACGCAAGACCGCGCTCAAGCGCTTCCTCGCGCGAGGCCTCGGCAGCCGCAACATCCTCGGCCGCACCCTCCAGCACCGAATACTCAACCGCACCGGCACGCACCAGCAGCGCCTCGGCGCCGTCATAGTCCATACGCACACGCGAGCGAATCACGCTGGGGTACGGATCGTAATGCCGCACGCGACCCTGCTCATCGAGCTCGATATCGACGGTAAACGCAAGACGGTCCTCGTCAGGGCGAAGCGAGCACAGGTCACAGGACAGGCGTTCGGGCAGCATGGGAAGCACGCGATCGGCCAGATACACCGATGTCGTACGATGGCGAGCCTCAAGATCGATATGCCCGTCCCAAGCCACATAGTGTGAAACGTCGGCGATATGCACACCCAGCTTGTAGCCACCCTCGGGCGTACGCTCCAACGAAATGGCATCGTCAAAGTCGCGCGCGTCGACCGGGTCGATCGTGATGACAAAGCGGTCGCGCAGATCGCGGCGGAGCGGGTCCTTAAGCGCCGCGGACACATCGAGCGAAAGCCCCTCGGCCTCGTCCAGCGCGGCCTCGGGATAGCTATCGGTATAGCCGTAGCGCGCCATCACATATTGAACGCCCAAATCGGGCGCGTCATCTCCGCCAATGCGGCGTTCGATCGTCACAGCGCCCGATTCCAGGCGCGTCGGGTAGGTCAAAATGCGCGCGACAACAGCATCACCCGGGTGAACGCCCAGACGATCCGCCGAGGTATCCTCAGGCAGAATGAAGAAGTCAGCCTTCAGACGCGAATCGAGCGGCTCGATCACACCGAGCGGACCGGCGGTCTGGTACGTACCCACCACGCTTATGGCTGCGCGCTCAACCACGCCTTCGATCACGGCGCGCCGCTCACCGTGCGGGCTGTTCTTAATGCTCACGGCAACGGTATCGCCATCCATAATCTCGCGCTTGCCACGGCCCATGACCTTGTAGTCGCCATTCTCGGTTATGACATAGGCACTGTGCTCATGGAGCTGCACGCGCCCGGTCAGGCTCGGACGGCGTTCGCTGCGCACCGGCCCGCGCTTATTGCGAGCTCCACGCTTATGCTTGTTATTGCGCCCCATGGCGCCTCCTTGCTATCGATTGCGAACTCCAAAGAGTCTACCCAAATGATTCGCTTTCCTGCCGTCCCCTAGGAATCAAAAAACGGGCCGCCCCATAAGAGACGACCCGTTGGAAGGGATGAATTCCAGGCATGCCTACACGCGCAGGTAGCGACGCATGGCGATGGCAGAACCAAAGAGGCCGATAATCACGCCGACCAGAATCAGCGCAGCATAGGTCACCAGGTAGTACTGCATCGGCAGGGCAAACGACATCCAGCCGATGCTCTCCTGCAGACGCGGAATCATCAGGTTGCGCAGCAGCTCCAGAACGCCGATGGAAAGCAGCGAGCCCAAAATGGCCTGCAGCACGCCCTCGGTGATAAACGGGCCGCGAATGAAGCCGTTGCTGGCGCCGACCAGACGCATAATCGCAATCTCACGACGACGCGCCGTGATGGACAGGCGAATCGTGTTGTTGATGAAGATGAATGCGATAAAGGTCAGAAGGCCAACGAGCACCACGGCGGCGATGCGGATGTAGTTGGTCACCTGGAACAGGCGGCTCACTTCCTCCTGGCCGTACAGCACGCTCGCGTTGACGTCGCCGTCATCCGCGATCTTCTGGAAATCGGCATCCTTCTTGAGCTTCTCTGCCGTGCTCTCAACCTTGGACGGATCGTCCATCTCAATTGCAAACGAAGCCGGCAGCGGGTTCTGGCCGTCGAGCGCGCTCATGGTGGCGTCGGCGTTACCCGACATCTTGCTCGTGTACTCGGCCAGCGCGTCATCCTTATCCTTATAGGTCACGGACTTGACGTTGCTCCACGTCTTGAGCTCGGCCTCAAAGGCCTGGACGTCTGCCTGATCGGCGTCATCGCTAATAAAGGCATTAATGACAACCTGATCCTCGACGGTACCGATCACGGAGTTCAGCATCGCGGAACCCATAATGAACAGGCCGATGATAAACAGCGAAAGGAAGATCGTGATGACGGCGCCGAGCGAGGTAGTCCAGTTACGGAAGAAGTGGCTGATTGCCTCTTTGAAGGAGTAGCCCACGTTAGTTGGTGCCATAGTTGCCGTAACCTCCCCTCTCCTGGTCGCGAATAACGTGGCCGCCCTCGAGGGCGATCACGCGACGGTGCATGCTATCGACCATCTCGCGGTCGTGCGTGGCGACGATCACGGTGGTGCCGGTGCGGTTAATACGCTCGAGCAGCTTCATGATGCCCAGCGAGATCGCCGGGTCGAGGTTGCCCGTCGGCTCGTCGCAGATCAGCAGCGGCGGACGGTTGACCATAGCGCGGGCGACGGCAACGCGCTGCTGCTCGCCACCGGAAAGCTGGTCGGGCAGCGAGTCCATCTGATCGGCCAGGCCGACCAGACGCAGCACCTCGGGCACCTGGCTGCGAATGACGCCCTTGGGCTTGCCGATGCACTGCAGGGCAAACGCCACGTTTTCGTAGGCGGTCTTTTGCGGCAGAAGCTTAAAGTCCTGGAACACGGCGCCAATCTGGCGGCGCAGGAACGGAACCTTGCGGTTCTTGATCTTCATGAGGTCCTGACCGGCAACCAGGATGCGGCCGCTCGTCGGCTTGACGTCACGGTTGAGCGTCGACAGCAGCGTGGTCTTACCCGAGCCGGAGTGACCGACCAGGAAGACGAACTCGCCCGGATAGATCTCGATGTTGATGTCGTCGAGTGCAGGCTTGTTGGGCTGTGCCGGATAGATCTTGGTGACATGCTCCATAAGGATGACGGGCTCGACACCGGCCTGCTTGGCCATCTTCTTGCGGCTGGCCTGCGGATCGATGGGCGCAAACACCGACGTAAAATCGGGGTTGCTGAGCGCGTTATCGAGGCTTGCGACCTCGGCTGCCTGATCGCTCTCGACCACCGGGGCAGCAGGCTGCGTGGGGTCGGGAATAGCGGCAAAGAGACCGGACTGCGCAGGCTGAGGAGCCGGCGTCGCAGGGGCCAAGGGGTCGGGAATGCCGGCCATGGTAGGCTGCGGCGTGGCGGCACCAGCCTGAGGCTGCTCCACGCGAGCGGTCACGGCCTGAACGGGCTCAAAACCCGCCGTGCCGGAAAGCGCGACATCGCTGGTTGGATTGTAGGCAAAGGGATCGGATGCCGGCTGTGCCTGATCTGCCGGCTGAGCGGGGGCCTGAGCAACAGGCTGGCCCTCTGAATCCGGAGTGGCGAAACGACTGCCCTGGACGCCTGCCTGCGTCTTGGGGGCATCATCGCCCGCACCGGAGGTACGGAAGTGGTTACCCACTGGTGCTCCTTATCGTCGTGCGTTTAAACTACATGAGCGCTTTGTATTTTAGCAGTATTAGCTTTGCTGCACATAAGAAGCATGGCGTGCTTAGGGATCCCGTCGGCCGGGCACAGGGCTCCTCCGTCCTGCGGAAAGATTTGGAGAGTAGCCCTGTACCCGGCCTGCGGTAACTAAGGGGTCGCTGCGTTTATCTTGAAGTGCTGCATATACAAAGTTGGAAGGGTCTGAATTACACTTTGCCGATATATGCCCTTTTCCCTGATGGGACCGTGCTTGAGGGGCGTCTTCATGAGTTGCGGTGAAATAGGGACTGTTTTACCAGTTAAAAGGGGGTGCGGACAGAAAGTTGGACCGCGGGGCGGTCCGGACTGTGGAGTGGGAAGGATAAACTGGACTTTCTTTTAAGGATCCTCAAGCGTATTGCCGCTCGTATTCCACTGGAGACATGTAGCCCAGGGTGGAATGCATG
>JAGZGX010000005.1:0-90874 GCA_018367075.1 Collinsella sp. | reverse complement strand
AAGCTAAGCCCCATCGCGCCGAGAGTACTGCGGGGTCAGCCCGTGGGAGGCCAGGGCGCCGCTGACCGGTGGACGGCACCGAGCCGTACGCTTGAACTTAGAAGGGGGAGGCCACGCGGCCTCCCCCTTTTTTGCGTTTACGGGGCGTAAATGACTCTATTACACCAGACGATCTTATCGTTTTTGGTATTGAGCCTTTATTTAAAGAAGATAAATCGAATAACAAGGGCAACTGCTATGACCGCAATGATCAAAAGCAGGATTGTCAGTCGATGCTGCTTGCGTCGTTTACTTGTCGAAACGAAGATTGATTTTCCCTGTTTTGGCGTTTCGAGATAGCGAGCCGAATGCGTCAAGGTTTGCTTTGGTCGAGGACCTCTTTGTCGATGAGTGGCGGATGCTTTCATCGGCTCATCACTAGCTGCGCTGTTTTTAGATAATGGTGCGTCTTTCAGATATACAGGGTCTCCCGAGGCGACGCCCATATGTTTACGTCCCGTTTGGGCATCCTCGAGCGTTTGATATCGATTTCTCGTCACATACTCGGGCTCCGGATCATTAATGGGCTCTTGCGAGATGTGGGGGCGATGGAACCGCGGCGGCTGCGTGGAAGTATCTTCCCCCTGCGTCGGCATAAACATTTTGTTCTGGTTTTGGTCGTCCATGATGCCCTTTAGCTCGTTACCAACAACGTGTACGCGCTCATTGTAAGCCCCTTGCTATTTGTAGCTGTGAACATACTTGTTATTTAAGCTCTGGTTCAAAGAACCTTAACCTTATTAAAACCTGAGTCAAACACACTTAGATATGCTTATAGTACTAGACTCAAAAAACTTTATAGTCGATGTATATATGAGCACTGGGTGGGCATATATAAGAGCGTCAAAAGAAGTCCCAGTCACCTAGAAGATGGCTCGGCAGTCCTTTAAAGGAGTGGTAGTCATGGCAAGCATGGTTCCTTATCGTTCGGTTTTTGGAGTTCGTCCCTCTGCTAGCTCGTTGTTTGATCTCTTTGATGATATGACCGACCTGGCAAATAACTCTATCGCCTCTAAGGCGTTTCCCGTCGATGTTGAGGACAAGGGCGACGGTTACGAGGTCAAGGCTTATTTGACTGGCGTCGCCAAGGATGACATCGACGTTGAGCTCAATGAGGGTCGTCTTTCCATTAGCGTGAATGTCGAGGAGAGCGAAGAGAACGAGGGCAAGAACTTCCTGCAGAAGGAGTTTAGCTCGTACAGTGCGACGCGCGGTGTGTACCTGAAGGATGCTTCGAGCGAGGGCCTTTCTGCAAAGTACGCCGACGGCATCCTTACCGTTACGGTTCCTAAGATTGTCGAGAAGAAGAACGTTACGAAGATCTCCATCGAATAACTTCGTTGGTGTTCTTCGCTATTAAAAGACAACAAAAGGGGCTGGGAAGCGATTCCCGGCCCCTTTTGCTGTTTAGGACAGTCTATTGAATGGTTGCTGGCCGATACTGGCTTGCGGGGCGTATCGAGAGTTTTCGCGATCCTTGGAGAAGGGTGGCGGAGCTGCCGAGCTCGTCATCCAGGGTTGCGGCCAGAGCTTTGGCATAGCTTTTGACGGTAAGGCTCGGACGATTGTTATCTTGGCTGATATGCATGGCAATGAGCTGTTCGGTGCGATCGGTAACAAGTTCGCGCGCGGCTTCGGCGGCTTGGCCATTGGAGAGGTGTCCCCTTGCAGACAGGATGCGCTCCTGAAGAAAGCGGGGATATTCTCCCTCGCGCAGCATGGTCGCATCGTGGTTGCTTTCGAGCGCGAGGACTCGACAATCTTTGAGGGTGTTCATGGCTTGGCTCGATAGCTCTCCGGTGTCGGTGGCAAAGCCGATGGAATCATCGAGAGCATTGAATCGATAGCCGACTGGATTGATGACATCGTGTGATGTTGAGTAGGTTTGCACGTGGATGCCGGCAATGGAAAGGGTGTCACCGGGATCGAATTCCTCGACAGGCAGATGCGAAAGATTTTCTTTGTTCGAAAGAGTGCCCCTGCTGGCAAAGAGGGGGCCGTGCCAGTGCTTGCACCAGATATCGAGGCCCTTGATGTGATCGCTATGCTCATGAGTAATGAGAAGAGCCGAGACGTTGTCAGCCGAGAGCCCCAGTTCTGCCATGCGCTTTAATGTCTCGCGGCGAGACAGTCCGTCATCGACCATAATGAGCCCCTGCGGGCCCTCGATGAGCGCGCAGTTGCCTTTAGAGCCACTGCCGAGGATATGAAGGTGCAGACGAGACATAAGATTCCAAAGGATACAATGGGTGCGGACGAATAGAGGAGGAAGCAAATGCCTACGGTATCTCAGCATTATGGACACCATGCCGTGCCTGGGGCAGTCGATGAGACCCGGACGAGACAGCAGGCTGCTCCTGTCGTGCTCATGGTATCAGGCGGCGCGGACTCGACGGCACTGCTTCTTATGGCGTGCACATCAAAGCTGGATATCCAAGACGGACGCGGTGTTGCCCCCATCGCGCGCGAGCGACTGCACGTGCTGCATGTGAACCATCATCTGCGCGGCAAGGCGTCCGATGGCGACGAGGCCTTTGTGCGTGAGCTCTGCGCACAATATGGTCTACCGCTGTGTGTTGAGCATGCCTATTTTGATGATGAATCGGGCAATATCGAGGCGGCTGCCCGCGAGGTGCGCTATGCCGCGGCGCGAAGGTATGTTCGCGAGCTCTGCGCCCAGACGGGGGCACCGCGAACGGCGGCTCGTATCTGCACCGCGCACACGTCTTCGGATCGCGCGGAAACGTTTTTGATGAACGCGATTAAGGGTTCGGGGCCCGCTGGTCTATCGAGCATTCCTCGCCGGAGGAATATCGTGGTGCGTCCCTTGCTCGACCTAACTCATGGCGAGCTCGTGGGCTATCTACAGGTACATGGTCAGCCGTGGCGTGAAGACGAGAGCAATGAGGATATCTCGTATCTGCGAAACTACGTGCGCCATCGGGTAATGCCGGTGGTGGCACAGCGTAATGCGAGCGTGTGCAAGACGATTGGCGCCGCCTGTGAGATCTTGGGTGATGAAGATGCGTTTCTATCCCAGCTGTCGGCACGGGCGTTTCGAAGCTGTTTGCGCAAAGAGGCAGCGGGCGCGCTGGTGCTCGATGCCAGGCGCCTTGCTGCGGCCGAGGTGGTAATCGCGCGGCGCATCGTGCGACTGGCGATCAAACGCATCGATCCGGATGCTCGTCCCGAGATGCGACATGTGGAGCGAGTCCTTTCCTGCGTTGCCGAGGGTGCCGGCTCGGTCACGCTTCCGGCGGGGATTGACGCACGCATTGAGTTTGGCATGCTGGCGTTTAAGGCGCCGGTGGCTCGCGAGGGCCTGGTCGCGGACTGGGTTACCGTGCCCGGTCGTTTGCCGTTGGGCGGGGGACGTATGCTGGTCGCAGAGTCGATGGTCGTTGAGCCGGGATGCGACATCGTGCGCCGCGCCCGTGAGCTCGCGGCTGCCGGGGAAGCGACAGCTTTGGTAGACGCGGCTGCCCTGGGTTTTGCCGACAGCGATAGTGAGCGGATCCTGGCGGGCTCGCGTGGCGAGATCCCTGCCGAGGCGCGATTGGCGCGCCTGTGGGTGGACGGTCCCGCACCGGGAGACGTGATGTGCCCGTTAGGGATGAGTGGCCGAAGCAAGAAAGTATCCGACTTGCTAGGTGAGGCTCGCATTCCCGTTTCCGAGCGCGCCGGCGTGCCCATGGTGAGGACGGCCCCGGGGGGTGCCGTGGTGTGGGTCGCCGGAGTTCGCGCGGACGAGCGTTTTAAGTGCACGGCCGCAACGCGCGTGGCATATCTGCTTCGTGTGGTCGATGCGGAATAGCGTCCCACGCCAGCTATTCTGTGCGACGTTGACGGTATTCCCGCGCTGATGGCGTACGGGCTGGAAAATATACCCCGTGCGCTGCTAGAATGTGAAGTTCGCGTCCATACGGCGGTGTGTGGGCGATAAGCACAAGAAAGGGTTGTCATGGCTTCTCAACATCCGGATATCGAGAAGGTTCTGTTTACGCAGGAGGATATCGACGGTATCGTCTCTCGCCTAGGCGAGCAGATTACTCGCGACTACGCGGGTAAGGATCTGGTGCTGATTGCGGTCCTGCGCGGCGCCGTGGTCTTTATGGGCGACCTGATGCGCAAGATCGAGCTGCCGACCAACATCGATTTCATGGCTGTTTCGAGCTATGGTGACGGCGTGAAGTCCTCGGGTATCGTGCGTATCATTAAGGACCTGGATATCGACATCCGCGGTCGCGACGTGCTGATCGTCGAGGACATTCTGGACTCGGGCCTGACGCTCAAGTATCTGATGAAGAACCTCGAGAGCCGCAAGCCCGCTTCTCTGGAGGTCGCCGCCTTCCTGTGGAAGGACGTTGAGGACCGTACCTCGGCCATCACGCCCAAGTATGTTGGAACCCATTGCCCCGATGCCTTTGTGGTGGGCTACGGCCTCGACTATGCCGAGCGCTATCGTAACCTTCCGTATCTGGGCATTTTGAAACCGGAGGTTTATTCGTAAGATGCCCGACGACCGTAACGATAACAATTCCCAGACTCCCCGGGAGCCTAAGATCCCGGGGGTGCCCGGAGGCAAGAAGCCCACGCGTACGGGCTGGCTGTATTTTATTTTGGCTTGCGCGCTCCTGGGCTACGCCTTCTTTAACATGGGCTCCGGCTTTGCCAATTCCAGCAATACCGTTAAGCTCGCGACGAGCGAGATGGTGAGTGCCATCAAGCAGGATCGCGTCGAAGATCTGACCTATACGGTTCAAGACGGAAGCGTGACGGGTCATTACTGGAAGACGAAGAAGGACAAGGGCGATACGAGCGAGCTCAAGAGCTTCTCCTCGACCTATGTCGGCTCCGATTCGCTTGCCGAGCTTATGGCGGAGCACCCCGATACCAAGTACATCGTCAACACCAATGATCCTGATTTTTGGGGCGACTTGGCGATGAGCGTGCTTCCGACGATCGCCCTGATCGCTATCATGTTCTACTTTATGCGCCAGATGATGGGCGCCAACAACAGGAACATGCAGTTTGGCAAGACCAACGCCAAGACCAACGAGGCCACGCGCCCCAAGGTCAAGTTTGAAGATGTTGCCGGCGTGGACGAGGCAGTCGAGGAGCTCGAGGAGATCCGTGACTTTTTGAGCGATCCGGATCGCTATCGCAAACTGGGCGCCAAGATCCCGCGTGGCGTGTTGCTGGTGGGCCCTCCGGGCACCGGTAAAACGCTGCTGGCCAAGGCCGTTGCCGGCGAGGCGGGTGTGCCGTTCTTTAGCATCTCTGGTTCCGACTTTGTCGAGATGTTCGTGGGTGTCGGCGCCAGCCGCGTGCGTGACCTCTTTAAGGAGGCCAAGTCCCAGGCCCCGTCGATCATCTTCATCGATGAGATCGATGTCGTGGGACGTCAGCGCGGAGCTGGCTTGGGCGGCGGCCACGACGAGCGCGAGCAGACGCTCAACCAGCTGCTGGTCGAGATGGACGGTTTTGAGGAGAGCGAGTCGGTCATTCTGATCGCTGCGACCAACCGTCCTGACATCCTGGATCCGGCATTGCTGCGTCCCGGTCGTTTTGACCGTCAGGTCACGGTCGACCGTCCGGATGTGAAGGGCCGCGAGCAGATCTTGCGCGTGCATGCCGAGAACAAGCCGATGGACGAGGATGTGAAGTTTGAGAAGCTCGCCCAGATGACCGTTGGCTTCACCGGCGCCGATCTGGCAAATCTGCTCAACGAGTCTGCGCTGCTGGCTGCCCGCCGCCATCGTTCCGTGATCTCGATGGACGAGGTCGAGGAATCGATGGAGCGCGTGATTGCCGGTCCGCAGCGCAAGGGTCGCGTGATGACCGAGGCCGAGCGCACCACGATTGCCTACCACGAGAGCGGTCACGCCCTGGTGGGCCACATCCTGGAGCACTCCGATCCGGTCCACAAGATCTCGATCGTCAGCCGCGGCCAGGCTTTGGGTTACACGCTGCAGCTTCCGCAGGAGGATCACTTCCTCAAGACCAAGAACGAGATGCTCGACGAGCTTGCCGTGTTTTTGGGCGGTCGCGTTGCCGAGGAGCTCATGTGTGACGACATCACGTCGGGCGCGAGCAACGACCTGGAGCGCGCGACCAAGATGGCGCGCGAGATGGTCACGCGCCTGGGCATGAGCGAGGAGCTTGGAACGCAGGTGTTTGGTGAGGCGCAGCATCAGGTATTCCTGGGCCGCGACTATGCCGATCATCAGGATTACTCCGAGGAGACGGCGCGCCGCATCGATATTGAGGTTCAGCGCATTATGCGTGAGGCCCATCGTCGTGCGGCCGAGATTTTGGATGCCCGTCGCGATCAGCTTGACCTGATGGCGAAGGTGCTGCTTGAGCGTGAGACCGTCGAGGGTGACGCCGTAAACGCCCTGCTCGACAACAAGTGGGACGCCTACCTTGAGCGTGAGGGCGATATCCTGGCGGCCAAGGAGGAGCGCAATGCCAAGGCGGCCGGCATGCCGGCCAAGAAGCGTGCGCCTCGCATGAGCGAGGAGGAACTGGCGGCTGATGCTGCGGCATTTGCGCAGGCGGCCATGCAGGAGGATGCCGAAGCCGCATCCGATGATGCCGGCGATGACTGTGCCGTCAATGCCGGTGCCGACACTGACGCCGACAAATAGCCTTTGTGGCGAAAGCCTCTGCGGGGAAACCTGCGGAGGCTTTTTCTTTTTGTTGATTGGGGACAGACTTAAATGAGCGTTTTCACGCATTTAAGTCTGTCCCCAATCAACATTGCTGCGGCGCTTTGCTCGGCTAAAGCGTACAATAGCGCCTATGTGAAAGGGGAACAGATGATCAACGAAACTATGTATGCTCGCGGTGCGGAAAGCTCCATCATCCGCGAGATTTTTAGCTATGGCCTTGAGCGCAAGGCGCAGATTGGTGCGGAAAATGTATTCGATTTTTCGCTGGGTAACCCGAGCGTTCCGGCGCCCGCTGCCGTGGCGGAGTCCATTAAGAAGGCCTTGGAGCTGCCGAGTGACCAGCTGCACGGATACACGCCCGCACCGGGCCTGCCGCAGTGCCGTACCGCCGTGGCTGAGTCGCTCAACCGCCGCTTTGGTACGAGTTATGAGGGCAAGGATGTCTTTATGACCGTGGGCGCCGCGGCTTCGCTCACCTGCACGCTCAACGCCGTTACGAACCCGGGCGATGAGGTTATCGTCATTGCACCATACTTCCCGGAGTATCGCGTGTGGATTGAGAAAGCCGGCTGTACGTGTGTCGAGGCGCTCGCCAATGAAGATACGTTCCAGCTGAGTGTGGACAACGTGCTCAAGGCGATTACCGATAAGACGACTGCCGTCATCATCGACTCGCCGAATAACCCGACCGGCGCCGTGTATACGCGCGACACGCTGACGCGACTGGCCAGTGTTTTACGCGAGGTCAACGCCAAGCGCGATTCCGAGAACCCGATTATGCTCATCTCGGATGAGCCGTATCGCGAGATTGTCTATGGCGCCGAGGTGCCTTGGGTGCCTTCGATCTACGAGCACACCATCGTGTGCTACTCGTATTCCAAGTCGCTGTCGCTACCGGGCGAGCGCGTGGGTTGGATTTTGGTTCCCAACACCAATCCGCAGGCTGCGCGTCTGATGCCGGCTGTTGCGGGTGCCGCCCGTACGCTGGGCTTCGTGTGCGCGCCGGCGCTCTTCCAGCGCGTAATTATCGACTGCATCGATGAGCCGAGTGACGTTGAGGCCTACGCGCGCAACCGCACCGCGCTTACCGATGCACTAGCGGAGTACGGCTACACGTATGTTGAGCCGGATGGTGCATTCTACCTGTGGGTGAAGGCGCTGGAGCCCGATGCGAACGCTTTCTGCGAGCGCGCGAAGAAGTATGAGCTGCTCGCGGTGCCCTCGGACAGTTTTGGCATGCCGGGCTGGTTCCGCTTGGGCTACTGTGTGAGCTACGAGACTATCGTCAACTCACTGCCCGCCTGGAAGCAGCTGGCCGACGAGTATCGTCAAAAGTAAAGCGCTCTGCTTACAATGTTTTACGTGAAACGGGGTTTGGTTTTAAGCCAGACCCCGTTGTCTATGCCGTTGTGTGATTGGGATGAAGCAGTTTTACGACTGCCGAAAGCTATGCGTACAATGAATATACGCGACGGCCATACCGGATAAGGAGACCCGATGCCCTACCTTCTTTCTTGTGATATTCATACTCATACGCTGTTCTCCGCGCATGCGTACTCAACCATTGAGGAGAATGTGTACTGGGCGGCGGAACGTGGCCTGCAGGTGCTCGGATCCGCCGACCATCTGAGCTCTATGGTTACGGCTTGCCCCAACGACCTGCGCAGTTTCCAGTTCTTTATTAACCAGGATATCTGGCCGCGCATTTGGAGCGGCGTGCTGGTGCTTCGCGGCGCCGAGGTCGATATCGTTTCGCTGGACGGAAGCTTGTTTGGCGAGGACATTCCCGTGTCGCTCGATATTGCCGGCGATTCGTACAGTCACCAGCATTCGCTGTTCGATTTGGTGACGCGTAATTTGGATTATTTGGTGGCAAGCGTGCATAATCCGCAGTTTGCCGAGGGCGCGACGCTGGCTCAAACGACTCAGATGTACATCAATGCCCTGGAGCACCCCAAGGTGTTCATGCTTGGGCATACGGGTCGTTCGGGCGTGCCGTTCGATATCGATGAGGTGCTGCTGGCGGCCAAAGCCAAGCACAAGATCATTGAGATCAACAACCATAGTCTTGAGCACGGTGCCGACACTGAGCATTGGGTCGTATGCCGCAAGATTGCCGAGCGCTGCGCCGAGCTGGGCGTGGGTATTGGTGTGTCGACCGATGCCCACATTGGTATGGCCATTGGCAAGCTCGAGCACGCCCGCAAGTTGCTCGACGAGATTCACTTCCCGCTGGACCTGATCGTGACGCGCGACCGCGAGACGCTGCTGCGCGAGATGGCGGCAGCCGGCGTATGCGACCTGCGCAAGGGGATGTAACGAGACTCATATGTCCAACGAAAGGGGGCGGTCCAGACGGGCCGCCCCCTTTCCTGTCCCAAAAATCTACCGGGGTGGATTAGCGGCGCTCGAGGACCGCGACGGTCTCGGTGTGGTCGGTATGAGGGAACATGTCGACCGGCGTGATCTTGAGCAGGCGATAGCCACCGTCGAGGAGCTGGTGCAGGTCGCGCTCTTGGGTCACGGGGTTGCAGCTGATATAGGTGATGCGGCGCGGCTTAAGTGCGCAGGCGGCCTCGAGGAACTCGGGGGTAGAGCCGGCGCGCGGCGGGTCGATGGAAAGGACGTCGACGCGCTCGTTGTTATCTGCGGCATCTAGGATGTAGTCGGTGGCATCGTCGGCCATAAACCAAGCGCTGCGGGTGAGGCCGTTGAGCTCGGCATTGCGACGTGCGTCGGCAATGCCCGCCGGGTTGCGCTCCACGCCGAGCAGCATAATGCCGACACCTCTGTCCTGGGCATCCTTCGCGGCGCACAGACCGATGGTGCCGCTGCCGCAGTACGCGTCCATAAGAATGTCACCCTGCTGCAGGTCCATGCCGTCAATCGCGAGCTGATAGAGCAGCTCGGTCTGCTGCGGATTGGTCTGATAGAACGCGGTAGGGGAGATATCGAATTCGCAACCGAGCAGCTGGTCGCGCATGCACTCGGCGCCATAAACGATACGAGTCTCCTCACCCAAGATGGCGTTACCGGGACGGCCATTGATATTTTGGGCAACGGTGACGATATGCGGATCGAGCGCCGCGACGGCCTCAAAGAACTCCTGCGCATGCGGTAAGTCACGCTGGGCGGTCACGAGCGTAACCATGACCTGGTCTGTACGCCAACCGCAGCGGACGACGGCATAGCGAAGCAAACCAAGATGCTTGTCCTCATTAAAGGCGGGAATATGCAGCCGCTCAGCTTCGCGTGCGATGCCGTTGAGAATCTGACGGGCACCCGGCGCCTCGACAGGACATTCGGGCACGGCAACGATCTTGTGCGTGCCGCGCTCAAAGAAACCGCAGCGGACAGCGCCCTCCTTGCCGGGAGCAAAGGGAGTGGCAGCCTTATGGCGAAAACCGCGCGGCGCAGGATATTTGCCCGGGTCGCCCAGGGTGACTCCCATACCGCGAATAGGATCTACAGCAATGTCTTCACGCTCACAAAGCGAAGCAAAAAGCTCCTCCATAGCAGCCTGCTTGGCGGCGAGCTGCTTCTTATAAGGACGATTGAGCGCTGTACACCCACCGCAAGCTTTCATGATGGAACAAGGAGACTTGGGATCAACGGCCTTGCGCGCAGACGGAGCCGGATTCTTATACGGGCGCTTGGAGCGAGTCTGAGATGCCTTATCCTCGTTCCGACGAGAGCCGGGACGCTTGGCCTTAGCCTTGCCCTTAGCCGATTTGCTTTTTGCAGCTTTAGAAGACTTGGATTTCGTAGAAGATTTCTCCTCCTTCGACCCCTCAACCGCCTCCACCAAAGCACGACGAGCCCTACGCTCCGCACGAGATTCTGCCATCAATAACTCCACTAATTCATGAATTAAAGCTGCAAGTATTGTACCGTGCCAAGCCAGCAGACGATATGCAAGCGGTTTAATCGTGTTAGCGATAAGCCCAACGACGGTTGCCCGCCGCGTGAGGGGTGTGGGGGTTAAGTTTATCGCGAGTTCCGCACGAACAGGAGGCCACTTAATGTGGCCTCCGTCGTGAGCAGGACTGTAGAGCAGGAAACTTAACCCCCACACCCCTCACGCGGCGGGCAAACTCGCCTTGTGCTCTATCACGCTAAAGTGTATGATTCTGGACGTTACACGACTCACTTTACTTAACTAAAGTGCCATCAAGGGGGAATACCATGAACACCGATATGTCTCGTCGTCAGTTTGTTGGTCTAGCCGGCTCGCTCGCCACGGTGCTGGGCCTTGGTCTTGTCGGTTGCGGCGGTGGTGCCGGCAAGGGCTCTGCTGCCGGTTCTGCCGCAGCCAAGGATGTGAAGGGTGCTGCGGAGTCCAAGAAGCTCGTGGTGGGCTTTGATAAGTCCTATCCTCCGTACGGCTTTGTGGGCGACGATGGCGAGTACACCGGCTTTGATCTCGATCTGGCCAAGGCTGTTGCCGATAAGCAGGGCTGGGAGGTCAAATACGAGGCCATCGACTGGGACGCCAAGGATACGCTGCTTAACTCGGGCGCCATCAACTGCATCTGGAACGGCTTTACCATGGAGGGCCGTGAGGACGACTACACGTTCTCCGAGCCGTACATGCTCAACGAGCAGGTGCTGGTGGTCAAGAAGGATGCGGGCATCAAGGGCTGGGACGATCTTGCCGGCAAGACCGTGATTACCCAGACCGATTCCGCTGCGCAGGATGTACTCGAGGGTGACCAGAAGGATTTGGCGGCGACGTTTGCCACGCTCGACACGATCGGCGAGTACAACACGGCCTTTATGCAGCTCGAGAGCGGCGCGGTCGATGCCGTGGCGTGCGATCTTTCGATTGCCCAGTATCAGCTTGCCGCCAAGCCCGATGCCTATACGCAGCTTGATGAGCCGCTGTCCAGCGAGCACTACGCCGTTGGCTTTAAGAAGGGCGACACCAAGTCGGCCGATGCTGTAGCCGAGTCGCTCAAGGCACTCTACGATGACGGTACGGTTAAGGATCTCTGCGACAAGTATTCAAGCTATGGTCTATCTTTCGATAATTGGGTGCTCAAGTAATGTCTATTCAGGTCATGATGCAGATGCTTGGCCAGGGATTCTTGGTCAGTTTGCAGCTGTTTGTGCTGACGCTGCTCGGGTCGATTCCGCTGGGAATTCCCGTGGCGTTTATGCGCATGAGCAAAATCGCGCCGCTTCGCTGGATTGCGCGCATCTATATCTCGGTCATGCGCGGTACGCCGCTTATGCTGCAGATGTTTGCCATCTACTTTGCCCCGTACTACGTGTTTGGCATTTCGCTCACGCCCGATTCCAAGTGGACGGCGTGCGTCGTGGCGTTCATCATCAACTACGCCGGTTACTTTGCCGAGATCTATCGCTCGGGCTTGCAGTCCATTCCGCGCGGTCAATACGAGGCTGCCGAGGTGCTGGGCTATTCGCGCGTGCAGACGTTTCTGTATATCGTGATGCCGCAGGTCGCCAAGCGTATTCTGCCGGCGATGGGCAACGAGATCATCACGCTGGTCAAGGACACGTCGCTGGCGTTTGCCATTGGCGTGGGCGAGATGTTCTCGACCGCCAAGGCCCTGGTTGCCTCGCAGGTGAGCATGGTACCGTTTGCGATTGCGGCGCTGATCTACTGGGTTTTCAACTTCGTGGTCGAGATGCTGTTGGGCGCCGCCGAAAAGAAGCTGGACTATTATCATGACTAACTCGGTGATGAAAATCGAAAGCGCTCGCAAGGCGTTTGGCGGCAATGAGGTGCTCAAGGATATCTCGCTCGAGGTCAAGCGTGGCGAGGTCGTGGCGATTATCGGGCCTTCGGGTGGCGGCAAGTCCACGCTGCTGCGGTGTGCCACGCTGCTCGAGACACTCGGCGGAGGCTCGCTCTCGTTTGGTGACCTTGCCGTTGCGACGGATGCGGGTTCGGGCGCAGTCTATGCGAAGGGCGATGTGCCCAAGCGGGCACGCTCGCGATTCGGCCTGGTGTTCCAGAATTACAACCTGTTCCCGCACTATACCGTGATGAAAAACATCATCGACGCGCCGATCCGCGTGCTTAAGCGCCCGCGCGAACAGGCGGAAGCTCGTGCGCGCGAGTTGATCGCGCAGATGGGGCTTACGGGCAACGAGAACAAGGTTCCGTGTGAGCTTTCGGGCGGTCAGCAACAGCGTGTGAGTATCGCCCGCGCCTTGGCGCTCGACCCGGAGATCCTGTTCTTTGACGAGCCGACCTCGGCGCTCGATCCCGAGCTGACGGCCGAGGTGCTGCGTGTCATTAAAGACCTTGCCGCGCAGAATATGACGATGGTGATTGTGACCCACGCAATGCAGTTTGCGCGCGATGTTGCCGACCGCGTGGTCTTTATGGATGGCGGCCGCATTGTCGAGGAGGGTCCTGCCGAGCAGGTCATCGACCATCCGCGTGAGCAGCGCACCCGTGAGTTCTTGAGCCGTATCGAGGGATAGGCTCAGGTATTTACTCAACTATTAATTAAGGCGAAGCCGCCGCAGGTCTTACGGTCTGTGGCGGCTTTTTGTTTGCATCGACGGGGTTCAATAATCGCCTCACAAGCTTGTCTCTTCCTCTCGCCGCCTGTATTCATACGTGCGCCGAAAGGTATGCATGGACGGTCGCCCGTGAGGGTAGGGTGGTGGCATAGGACATTTGGAGGGTGAGTCGGCTCGGCTGCCGACCATGCTGCTCCCGGGATGGCACCGACCGCGAACTCTCCCCGTTGGCGTCGCGCATTGCGCGCGGCCCTGCAAGGAGGTCATCATGGGTGCTCCCAAGACCGGTAACGTAAGGAACGTGGTGCTCGTAGGCCAAGGCGGGGTGGGCAAGACTTCACTCGCCGAGGCCATGCTCCACCTTTCCGGCAAGACCGCCCGCCTGGGCGGCCACGACGGCACCAAGCCCACGCTCGACTATGACCCCGAAGAGGTCAAGCGTGCATTTTCCATCTCGACGACCATCGCGCCGATCGACTGGAAGGGCGCGCGCATCAATGTGCTCGATGCCCCGTGCTACCCCGATTTTATCGGCGACGCCTTTGCCGCGATGAGCGTCTGCGAGACGGCTCTGTTTGTGGTCGACGCCGAGGCCGGCCCACAGCCTACGACGGTTAAGCTCTGGTATGCCGCCGAGGACCTGCGTCTGGCGCGTGCGGTGTTCGTAAACCGCCTGTCGCGCTCCGAGGCCAGCTTTGCGACCACGATGGACCTGCTGCAAGAGCGCTTTGGCACGCGCCTGGGCGCCGTGACCCTTCCCTGGGGCGAGGGCGAGGACTTTGACGGCATCATCGACCTGGTGCGCATGAAGGCGCGCCATTGCAACGGCACCGAAGCCGTTGAGTCGGAGATTCCCGAGGAGTATCGTGCCCAGGCCGAGGAGGCCCATGACCATCTGTGCGAGTTGGTGGCCGAGGCCGACGATGAGCTGATGATGAAGTACCTGGAAGGCGAGGAGACGCTGACGCAGGAGGAGCTTGAGGGCCTGCTGTCGAAGGCGATCGCCGAGCGCATCTTTGTGCCGGTCTTTGCGGGCGATTGCATTAAGGAGCAGGGCGTCAACTCGCTGATGGACGACATCGCGACGTACTTTCCGGCGCCGACCGACTACGGCGAGATGCCGCTCATCGACGGTGATTCGCTCAAAATCTCGAGCGACGATGACCGTCCGGTGGCGTTTGTGTTTAAGACCCTGGCCGATCCGCAGCAGGGTCGCATCAGCTTTATCAAGGTGCTGACGGGTACGCTTGAGCCGGGTCTTGAGCTGATCAACGCGCGTACCCGCAAGGGCGACCGTCTGGCTCACCTGTATGTGATGTGCGGCCGCGATATGACCGAGGTCGGTCACGCCTATGCCGGCGACATCATCGTGGCGCCCAAGCTGGCTGCCGAGACGGGCGACACGCTCTCGATTACCGGTAAGGTCGAGGCCGCGGCGTTTAAGTTCCCCAACTCGCAGTACCGCATTGCCATCGAGGCCGAGAATCGCGGCGACGAAGAGAAGCTCTACACGTTTATCGAGAAGGCCTGCAAGGCCGATCCGACCATGAGCATCGACCGCGACGAGGAGACCGGCCAGACCATTATCTCCGCCGTTGGTGAGGCGCAGGTTTCGGTGCTGCTCAACCGTTTGGAGGATCGCACCAAAGTCGTGGCCAAGAGCGTGCCGATCCGCATTCCGTATCGCGAGACCATTCGCCGTACGGCAAGTGCCCAGGGCCGCCATAAGAAGCAGACCGGCGGCGCCGGTCAGTACGGCGACTGCTGGCTGCGCGTGGAGCCGCTCATTGGGCCCGACGGCACGAGCGATGGCTATGAGTTTGTGGACGAGGTCGTGGGCGGCCGTATTCCGCGCTCGCTGATCCCCGCCGTGGACAAGGGTGTCCAGGAGACCATGAAGGACGGCATCATTGCCGGCTACCCGCTCACGGGCATTCGCGTGGCTGTGTACGACGGCTCGTATCACAGCGTCGACTCCAACGAGATGGCGTTCCGCGCGGCAGCTCGCATCGGCCTGCGCAAGGCATGTGCCGATGCCGACCCGGTGGTGCTGGAGCCCATCGAGGAAATCACGGTGACCATCCCCGAGAGCTACGCCGGCGCTGTGATGGGCGACATCTCGGCATCGCGCGGTCGCGTGACGGGCATGGAGACCGATGAGCGCGGCGATACCGTGGTTATTGCCCAGGCGCCGCTGGCAGAGCTGACGGATTATTCGACGCGCCTGCGCTCTATCACGCGCGGCACGGGTGACTTTACCATGAAGCCCGCAGGCTATGAGCAGGTGCCTTATGACGTTCAGGCCAAGCTGGTCGAGCGCTATGAGGAGGGCCGCGCCAAGTAGCACGTGATTTTGTCTGCAATGTAGGTGCTGACGAAAGGGCCGCCCTGGGTAACCGGGGCGGCTCTTTTTGATTCCTTGGGGACGGAGGAAAACGGATCATTTAGGCTTTGGGGCAGCTTGGTCGGTCCTAGTCTCCCGAGGCCTGATTGCGGCCGGTGGTGTAGTCGATCTGCACGTGCGGCTGCAGGTTGTAGCAATATACGTGGAAGCAGAGGGTCTTGCCGTGGTCCTCGACCGATTGCGCCTCAAGGCGCATGCCACGGCAGACAAGTTCCTCTTCGTTATACATAGGCGTGACGCGGTAGAGCACATGGTTGCCCGTATCGCGAATATAGTTGAGAATCTGCTCTTCAAACGGCAGCATGCCCGTCTCGTTGAGATAGCGCGTGCCGGTGAGGAGATTCTTGCGGTTGGCGTTTTCGCCGCAGAGCGACCAGGCGATAAGGTGGCAGCGGTTGTAGAGGCTCTGGCCCGGAATAAAGTCGTAGCGCTGCTGGTGCCAACCGGCAGGATGGATGCGCGAGATATCGCCGCGCTTTCCCTGTCCGAGCGACTCGGGGCCTACACAGGCGAGCGCCTTGCGAGTGCGACCCAGGCTGTCGAGCTTGGAGAATTTCTTAAAGCAGCCCTCTTCGGTGGCGCGATCGTATTCATCGAGTGTGAATGACGGCGTGCCGAGCGGGTGCGTGCTGTCGGCGCGAAGGGCAACGTAGGGGTTGCCGGCGTAGTCGGGAATGCTGCTGAGATAAACACCGCGGGCGCGGTTGAGGTCGGGGTTTTCGACCTCGTCGATGGGGGTGGCGGCACTGCCCGCGGAAACGTCGTCATCGGTGTCGGTCGCGGCGGAATCGGAGCCATCGCCGGAGTCCTGGCTGTTTTGAGGGTCCGCCGCGCTCGCCGTTCCCGATTCGAGCCGAGCGACCAGGTCTGCCTCGTCGTCGGTGCGGCTGGGACTCTCGTTTTGTTTTTCGGCCAGAGCCGCCGCCTGCTCATCGCCTTGCGGCGACAGCAACTTGGGCGCTCCGTCGAGCGATCCCGTAAACAGCGCAAACCCCAGCACCACGGCGGTGCCGATGGAAAGTGCTTGCTTGTAGGCGGGCTTGCGCGACATTGAGGCTCCTGGATGGACGGTTGGGAATCTACCAGTCTAGCAGGAGCCGGCAAGGGCCGTTCTGTCGAACAAATACTTAAGATTTGAGACAAACGCTACTGATTCATTTGTCCCGCGGTCTAGATCGAGGTGGAGTCGAGCCAGTTGAGCTTGCACTCGAGAATGCGCTGCTCGCCGGGTTCGCTGCTTCCGTCAAGTAGGGCGAGCAGCATCTCGGCTGCTTCGCGACCTTCTTGGTCGACGGGCTCGATGATGGTGGAGACGGTCGGTGTGGTGAGATTAGTCCAGTCTTCGCAGTTGAGTCCCAAAAGGCCGATTTGCTGCGGAAGCAGATGGGCCATTGGCTGGAGGGCCTTGTAGACACGGGGAAGTGCCCACTGATTTTGCACGAAGATAAGGGTTCGCTTGGCGGGATTGAACTTGAATTTAAAGTATTCAGTGAGCTCGTTGATTGACGGCTTGTTGTGATCGATGGGAATCGCTTTGTAGAGCTGCCCGTTCGCTGCCAGCGCCTCGGCATACCCCTGAAAACGCTCCATGCGGGTGCGCATTTCGGTCATGTTGGCGGCAATGGAAAAGAAATCTTCGTAGCCGGCGTCGAGGAGTGCCTGTGTGGCGTTGTACACGCCGTCGTAAAGGTTGGTTTTGATCCAGCTGGTACCTGGGCTATAGATGGCCGCATCGAAAAAGACGACCGGCTTGCCGGCGCGTCTAATGCGGTCATGCACGGCTTTGAAGTTTGCCGTGGGCTGGATGATAAAGCCATCGACGCCCAGCGAGAGCATCTTGTCGACGTACATGAGCTCGGTTTCGGGGTTAAAGTTGCTCGTGCAAACGACCGTCTGGTAGCCCGCGGGGAGCATGACCTGCTCCATGCCATTGAGAACGAGCCCCGCCCATTTGTTGGTGTTATCCAAAATGATGATGGCAATGACGTGGGTTTGCTTGCCGGTGAGCGTCTGCGCTTGGGCGTTGGGAACGTATCCGAGTTCCTTAATGACGCGCGCGATTTTGTTCTGCGTCTTCTCGCTAAGCTTTTCTCGTTTGTCGTTGAGGTAATACGAGACGCTTGCCGTCGAGGTTCCCGCCTCTCGAGCGACGTCTGCGATCGTAACGCGCTGTTTTGCCACAGCGACTCCTTCCGACAGATGAGCATTTTCCAACATGATGACTTTGAGTCTTGGTGAAGGATACGCTTCGGTGAGCGGCTTTTTCCTTTCATATGAGTATGCAACAAATGCGGCATACGGGTGGGGTCGAAATTTGTGACCGGCATGCGCATCTGCCGTCTACCGAGAAAATCAAATACTTCTTGACTTTTGAAATCGAGGGCAAAATCGCAGGATTCATTTTTGGTTAAACGCATAACTAAATCGCATAACCAACGCTCTGACCTGCGCGTTTACCGAAATAAGCTGGCATTAAGAAAAACGAGCACCTATATTGTTCTTGTCGAAAAGACAGCAAGTCCAAACGGCAGGGGATGCTCCGGAGGCCTCCGCAAACGGTGTCTTGCGCACGCAACTCTATGAAAAGAGGGAAGCAATGAAGATCGTAGGCGTTGCCGCCTGTACTGTGGGTATCGCCCACACGTATATGGCCCAGAAGGCGATTCAGGATGAATGCGCCGCCCGTGGCATCGAGTGCAAGGTCGAGGCTCAGGGTGGCCTGGGTATCGAGAATGAGCTCACGCAGGAAGACGTGGACTCCGCCGACCTGGTCCTGGAGTCCGTCGACGTGGGTGTCGAGAACGAGGACCGTTTTGAGCAGAAGATGGCCGAGGGCAAGTTCCTGAAGGTCGGCACCTCTGATGTAATCGCCGATCCGGTAAAGATCATCGACCAGGCCATTGAGATCATCAAGGCGACGGGTGGCGCCGTTGACGCGCCCAAGGCCGAGGCCAAGGCAGAGAAGAAGGCCGTCTCCGCTGCCCCGCAGGCCCCGACACCGGCGTCCAAGCAGTCTATCTTTGCCGATCCTGGCAAGACGCTGCTCAATGCATTCAATACCGGCGTTTCCTATTTTATCCCCATCGTCGTTATCGGCGGCGTGTTTCTTGCCTTCTCGCTGGCATCCGGTACCGCCGGCGCCAACGGCATGGAGGTTACGAACCCGCTGATGGTGAGCCTTAACACCATCGGCATGGCCGGCATCTCCATGATGATCCCGGTGCTTGCGGCATACATCTCCTACTCGATGGCCGGCAAGCCCGCGCTCGCCCCCGGTTTTGTCCTGGGCTACCTGGTCAATAACGCAGTCGTTACCCCTAACGGCAACAGCGTTTCGACCGGCTTCTTGGGCGCCATGATCATGGCGGTCATCTGCG
This sequence comes from Collinsella sp., assembly GCA_018367075.1. Lineage (GTDB taxonomy): Bacteria > Actinomycetota > Coriobacteriia > Coriobacteriales > Coriobacteriaceae > Collinsella. The sequence continues at coordinate 71,882 of JAGZGX010000005.1, read as the reverse complement.
GCTACTTTGTCCGCTGGATGAAGACCTGGAAGGTCAACAACACCATCCAGACCATCATGCCCATCCTGATCATCCCGATTCTGACCTCGCTTGTCCTGGGCATGGCCTATATCTACATCCTGGCCACGCCGCTTGGCTTTGTGATGGACTGGCTCACCGGCGTGCTCGGCAGCCTGCAGGGCGGTTCCGCAGTTGTCCTGGGTCTGGTCATTGGCGTTATGACCGCCTTCGATATGGGTGGCCCCATCAACAAGACCGCCTCGACCTTCACCATGGCCATCATGGCCTCCGGTATCTACGGTCCTAACGGTATGTTCCGCGTCGCCGTCGCCGTTCCCCCGATCGCCTGTGGCCTCGCTGCGCTCATCGCCAAGAACAAGTTCGATGACGCTGACCGCCAGATGGGCATCTCCGCGCTGTTCATGGGCTGCATCGGTATTACCGAGGGCGCTATCCCCTTCGCGGTCAAGGACCTCGGTCACACCCTGCCCGGCATTTGCATCGGCTCTGCCGTGGGTGCGGCACTTGCCGCCTTCCAGGGCATCGACTGCTACGTCCCGCACGGTGGCTTTATCGTCGCCCTTGCCACCAACAACGTCGCGCTGTTCTGCCTGGACATCGTGATTGGCGCCGTGGTCGCCGCTGCAATCCTGATTGCCATGAAGCCCACGCTCGATAAGCAGGCCAAGTAAACCTTTAAGGACTCCGGTTGTGCGGAGGGATGGATTTGACTCCGCACAACCGCCCCTACACAACAAAATCCATCCGTACTGATAGGGCCCACATCTGGGTCCCAGGGAACTTTTGTCAAAAATCCTCTGGAGAAGGAGAACAAAATGTCCAACCTCACCATCCGTCAGGCCGTTCAGGGCATGCTCAAGCTGCAGGATAGCGGCGATCACGCAACCATGGTCGGCATTGGCCCCATGAGCCCCAACCTGATTCAGGCCGTGTTCGAGCTTGCCAAGGACGAGGATTTCCCGCCCATGTTTATCGCCAGCCGCAACCAGGTCGATATGGACGAGATGGGCGCCGGCTACGTCAACGGTTGGGACCAGACGCGCTTTGCCGCCGACATCAAGAAGGTTGCCGACGAGGTGGGTTACACCGGTCCGTACTACCTGTGCCGCGATCACGGCGGTCCGTGGCAGCGCGACGAGGAGCGTAACGCCCACCTGCCCGAGGACGAGGCCATGGAGCTCGCCCGCAAGTCCTTCGTCGCCGACATGGAGGCGGGCTTTGACCTGCTGATGGTCGACCCCACCAAGGACCCCTATCAGATCGGCAAGGTTATTCCGCTCGACGTGGTGCTTCGCCGCACGATCGATCTTATCGACTACCTTGAGCAGTACCGTCGCGAGCATAACCTGCCCGAGGTCGCCTATGAGGTCGGTACCGAGGAGACCAATGGCGGCTTGACCTCTACCGATAAGTACGAGGAGTTCATTTCTCAGCTGCAGCCCGAGCTCGAGAAGCGCGGCTGCCCCATGCCCACCTTTATCGTCGGCCAGACCGGCACCCTTACCCGCTGGACGGAGCAGGTCGGTCACTACAACTTCAAGAACGCCCGCGAGCTTGCCGATATGGCCAAGCGCTATGGCGTGGGCCTGAAGGAGCACAACGCCGACTATCTGGACGACGCGACGCTGCTCGAGCACATCCCGGCACACGTGACCGCCTCCAACGTCGCTCCGCAGTATGGCACCGAGGAGACCCGCGCCTACCTCAAGCTCTGCGCCACCGAGCAGATCCTGGTCGACAACGGTCTGTGCGATGACCCCTCCGACCTGTATCACACGCTGCTGGTCAAGGCTATCAAGACCGAGCGCTGGCGCAAGTGGATGACTGGCGACGACGTCAACCTGCAGGTCGATGACATCCTTGCCGACGATGAGCTCAGCCTGAAGATCCTGGATGTCTCCGGCCACTATGCGTTCAACGATCCCGAGGTCAAGGAGCAGGTCGAGAAGCTCTATCGCAACCTCGCTGCCCAGGACATCGACGGCAAGCGCTTTGTGATCGAGCACATCAAGCGCCCGATCAAGCAGTACGTCGTCGGTCTTAACCTCAAGGGCGTCACGAGCCGCATCGAGAAGGCTCTCGAGGACTAAGTAGCTTTTCCTACACGACGCCGGGCCTGGGGCATGTCCCAGCCGCAGGCCCGGCACATAGGACAAAGGGACATCCCCTTTGTCCTATTTTTTGAGTTTTGGATTCCTTCGAAGGAGTTTGCACCATGAAGTTCTTTATCGATACTGCCAATCTGGACGAGATCGCCGAGGCCAAGAGCTGGGGCTGCCTGGCCGGTGTTACCACCAACCCGTCCCTGTACGCCAAGACCGGCGGCAAGCTTGCCGACTTTGAGCCGCATATGCTCAAGATTGCCGAGCTCTGCGAGGGCCTGCCCGTTTCCGCCGAGTCTACCGCTACCACTGCCGAGGGTATGATCGAGGAGGGCAAGCGCCTTGCCGCCCTCGCCCCCAACATCGTGGTCAAGCTTCCCGTGTGCGAGGCCGGCCTTGCCGCCTGCCGTGCACTGGCCGATGCTGGCGTGCGCGTCAACATGACGCTCGTCTTCTCGCCGACGCAGGCCCTTATGGCCGCCAATGCCGGTGCTCGCTACATCAGCCCGTTTGTCGGTCGTTTCGATGACATCGCCGAGGACGGTATCTCGCAGCTCGACAACGTCGTGACCTGCATTAAGAACTACGACTGGACGGGCAAGAACGTCGACGACACCGTCGAGATCATCACCGCCTCGGTTCGTACGCCCAACCACGTGACCCAGGCCGCGCTACTCGGTGCCGATATTGCGACCGTGCCCATGGCCGCTCTCAAGAAGTGCCTGCATCATCCGCTGACCGACCAGGGCCTCGCCTCTTTTGAGGCTGACTGGCAGAAGGTCGTCGCTCAGGCTTAACGAGTGGATTGCCCCGGCATCGCGTCATCCGGTGCCGGGGTTGTTCTCAAGAGAGGAATTCGTATGACCAACCAGGAGCTGGCGAAGGTCGCCAATGAGGTCAGGAAGGGTGTCGTGACTGCGGTTCACGCGGCCAAGTCGGGACACCCGGGTGGATCGCTCGGTGCTGCCGACATCATGACGTATCTGTACTTTGAGGAAATGAATATCGATCCTGCCGACCCTCACAAGGCCGATCGCGATCGCTTTGTGCTCTCCAAGGGTCACGCGGCGCCGGGCCTGTATTCGGTGTTGGCAAATCGCGGCTATTTTCCCGTCGAAGAGCTCGAGACGCTCCGTCATATTGGCAGCCGACTGCAGGGCCATCCCAACATGAACGACGCCCCTGGCATCGATATGTCCACCGGATCGCTCGGTCAGGGCATCTCTGCTGCAGTTGGAATGGCGCTTGCCGCTAAGCACTGGGGCGACGGCTACCGTGTCTACACGTTGCTGGGCGACGGTGAGTGCGAGGAAGGCCAGGTGTGGGAGGCGGCCATGTTCGCCGGCAACCATGCGCTCGACAATCTTGTTGCCGTTGTCGACCACAACGGCTTGCAGATTGACGGCACGATCGATGAAGTCAACTCGGCCATGCCGCTCGCTGACAAGTTCCGCGCCTTTAAGTGGCATGTGATCGAGCTCGCCGACGGTAACGACATGGCGCAGATTGCCGCCGCCTTTGCCGAGGCCCGCAAAGTGAGCGACTCGCCCGTGGCCATTATCGCCGAGACGGTGAAGGGCAAGGGCGTCTCCTTTATGGAAAACCAGGTGGGCTGGCACGGCAAGGCACCCAACGATGAACAGTTTGAGCAGGCCATGGCCGAGCTCGCAGCAGCAGGGGAGGAGCTCTAATGGCAGACGTCAAGAAAGTCGCCACGCGCGTTAGCTATGGCGAGGCACTTGTCGAGCTGGGCAATGAGCGCGATGACTTTGTGGTTCTCGATGCCGACCTGGCCGCCGCCACGCAGACCGGTAAGTTTAAGGCTGCGCACCCTGAGCGCTTCTACGACGCCGGCATTGCCGAGAGCAACCTGATGGGTCTTGCCGCCGGCATCGCGACCACGGGCCGCGTTGCTTTTGCGAGCACCTTTGCGATGTTTGCCGCCGGTCGCGCCTACGAGCAGGTCCGCAATTCCATCGGCTACCCGCACCTCAACGTCAAGATTGGCGCTACTCATGCCGGCATTTCGGTGGGCGAGGACGGCGCCACGCACCAGTGCTGCGAGGATATCGCACTCATGCGCACGATTCCGGGTATGACGGTGGTCGTTCCCGCCGACGACGTCGAGGCTCGTGCCTGTGTGCGCGCCGCCTATGAGTTTGAGGGCCCGGTTTACATGCGCTTCGGCCGCCTGGCAACACCGGTCATCAACGACTGCGAGGACTATGAGTTCAAGATTGGTCGCGGCGTGGTCGTGCGCGAGGGGTCCGATGTGACCATCATCGCTTGTGGCCTTATGGTCGCCGAGGCGCTTGAGGCTGCCGAGGCGCTCGCTGCCGATGGCATCGATGCCGAGGTCATCAACATGCATACGATCAAGCCGCTCGACGAACGCCTGGTTGTAGCCAGCGCCAAGAAGACCGGTCGCGTGGTCACTGCCGAGGAGCATTCGATTATCGGCGGTCTTGGCGAGGCCGTTGCCTCGGTGCTAGCGGAGCAGTATCCGGTGCCGATGCGTCGCGTCGGCGTGCGCGATGTGTATGGCGAGTCCGGCCCTGCGGTCGATTTGCTGCACAAGTACGGTTTGGACGCCGACGGCATCGAAGCTGCGGTCAGGTCTGTGTTGTAAGGAAGGTTTCCATGGGATTTGTATCTGCCAACCAAGTGACGATAGGGTATACCGCCGCCTCGCGCGAGGATGCCCTGCATTATTTGTCCGATCAGGCCGTCGAGCTCGGCTTTGCTGACGACGCATCTGCCGTAGAGACTGCCTTCATGGCTCGCGAGAACGAGGCCGAGACTGGCCTTGTCGCCGGTTTTGCCGTTCCACATGCCAAAAGCGATGCTATCCACACGCCGGGCGTTGCCGTGCTTAAGCTGGTCGAGCCCGTTGAATGGCCGAGCTTCGATGGTGTGCCCGTCGATGTTGCGCTCGCGCTGTACGTGCCTGCCGGCGAGGCAGGAACCACGCACCTGCGCTTGCTCTCCAAGGCTGCCGTGATGCTGATGGACGCCGGCTTCCGTGACAAGGTGCGCGCGAGCACCGATCCCGTTGAGATTGCGGAGCTCATCAATAGCGGACTCGAAGACTAGAACGGTCATCCCGTTCAATCAATTGATCCTTCTCCAAGGAAAAGGGCCGCGACGCCGTATGGGTGTCACGGCCCTATTTGCGTTTCCCCAGATAAAACCTGCCAAAATAAACCTGTCCCTTTTTGGCAGGTTAATCGGGGACTATTTCACCGCAACTTAGGGCACGGTTAGGAAGTGTGCACCTTAAAGAGTGGAGCCCATGATTAGAGAGGTCGCGCTCATCTCGCTAAATGTCTCTCTAAAGAGAAGGTTGGTTAGAGAGATAGCATTAGGCAATCTAGCAGCGAATTCGATACATCTCTCTTAATGTCTCTCTAAAACAAGGCGCTCATCTCTCTAAAGTTAGAGAGATGAGCGCCTTGTTTTAGAGAGACGGAATGCCAAAATTCGTCCGTCAGCTACCATCTGCCAAAAATGACGGATAAAGGGCTCATCGAAGTAATGGGTTCATCGACGAGCCGCAACCGCCGCTATCGGAAGAAGTAGATGCAGCCGAATTGCCCCTCTATCGTCTCTCGAAGTTTGATGGGTGCTAGGGGAGCGACTGCCTCGCGATATTTCCCCAGATAAAACCTGCCAAAATAAACCTGTTCCTTTTTGGCAGGTCAGTTAACGCAGTGCAGGTTGAGCATATGCGAGCGAGCGGGCTCCGGGTGCGGTAAGGTGACGTGAAACAAGCGGGCGCTGACCTTTTGGTCGCGCCCGTGAAGTTGAGCGTCAGATTGCCGTGCCCGGGGCCTGCGCAGCGCCGAGCGGTTACGCCGTTTGTAAAACGGCGTAACTTAAAGATTCATGTTGCCGTGAATGTAGGGGGTGACCTCGGGGGAGATATGGTCGCAGCCCAGTTCGCGCAGCGCGGACTTGATAACGGCGGGCAGCGGGGTCTTGCCCTTGTCGTCGACGGCGGCACCGCCGAGGGTGGCAATCTTGGCGACATCTGCGGGTGCGGCCTCGATATGCATGCAGCCGCCGACCAGGCGCGCGCGTACCTGTGCCAGATCAAGATCGTGCAGGTAATCCTCGCAGGCGCGAATCAGGGAGACCTTCTCGCGCGTAAGCTCCTCGCCCGTGGGGACGCGCGTGGCAAGACAAGCTCCCGCCGGCAGGTTCCAAACGGGATGGCCCCATGCGCGCAGCAGCTCGCGCTCTTCGTCCTTGGTAAAGCCGACCTCCATAAGAGGGGAGCGTACGCCGAGCTCTTCTGCCGCGCGCATGCCGGGGCGGTAGTCGCCGCGATCGCTTGCATTGCTGCCATCGATGACGGTGGGAAAGCCGAGCGACTTGGCGTGGTTGACGATAGCGGTAAAGCCGGCGTGCTTGCAGTGGTAGCAACGGTTGGCATCGTTGCAGGCTACTTGGGGGAGCTGCAACTGATCGACCGAAAGATTGAGCACAGGGAGCTTAAAATGCGGCTCCTCATTGGTTTGCCCGTCAACGGACCGCTCAAATGAAGCCTGTTCAGGCGTGCCGATGAGCGGCGTGGTGAGGTGAACGAGAAGCGTGCTGGCAGGCATGATGCGGGCGCAGACCGCGGCTAAAAAGCTGCTGTCGACGCCGCCGGAAAAGCCGATGGCGACGCGTCCGTATGCCAAAAGCAGCTGTTCGAGTGCTGCGAGTTTGTCCTGAAGCTCCTCTGCAGGTGCGGTGGTGTCTGAAAGCATGAAACGTTCCTTACCAATATGTGCTCGGTCGAAAACTATAATCCTATCGGGCTGCTTGTCATAAGACTTCTATCTATGTAACGAAGGCACAATATGCTATATACGTTATATACAAGTTTGTAAAGTGCGGTAGAGTGTCAGTAATGCAATCCGGTGAGGGGGCCGATATGATCAAGGCTGTAATTTTTGACATGGACGGAACGCTGGTCGATACCGAGCGTTTGGGCATTAAGGCATGGAAGGCGGGCGCTGCCGAGCTGGGGGTCGCGATTGATGAAGCGCTGATCCATCAGTTTATCGGTCGCACCCTACCCGATGTCATGGACATCCTTGATAAGCATTACGGCAGCCACGAAACCACCGAGGCGGTCTATGCCCGCCACAAGGAGATTCGCGACGAGATGGTCAAGACCGAACTGGAGCTTAAGGCCGGCGCCGCCGAGTGCATAGACGAGCTGCTGGCTGCGGGCTATCACGTGGGCCTTGCGACGTCGTCGCGCCTCGCTACGGCCGAACGCAACCTTAAGATGGTCGGCCTCTTTGACAAGTTTGAAACGGTGACCTGTGGCGAGGACGTCGTGCACGGCAAGCCCGACCCCGAGATGTATCTGCTCGCCTGCGAGCGCGCGGGCTTTGCCCCCGAGGAGTGCGCCGTGGTCGAGGATTCGCGCAACGGCTGTGTCTCGGGCATCACGGCGGGTTGCCATGTCTTTGCCGTGCCCGATATCGTGCCGCTGCCGCAGGACGTAGTGGATGGCTGCGAGGCCGTGCTCGACACGTTGTTCGATCTGGCGGCGGCGGTCAAGGCCGTACGCTAGGCAATTGCGGCGTTGAAGCGAGCAATTGGCCGTCTTTTGCTTAAGCGGCGACTTAGCATACTTGCGGGCGTGCTATAGATACGCACCGAGGTTGATGGCCGTAGCGTCGGTCTGGGTGTTTGCCTGGGTGCTGGCGCGCTCCAGTAGGAACGGCCGCACGAGTTCTTGGCGGTTGATGTCCTCCGCGGTGGTGGCTGCGGTGACGGTGCGCACTGCAGAGCCGACGTGGATATGCCTGGTCTTTGTCGGGACCTTGTTCTCGATTTGCTCCATGAGCAGTTGGATACCCTTGCGGCCAATCTCGTAGCCCGGGGGCGCTACCGTAGTGAGCGGGACCGATCCGCTCCAAGCGAGCGGGTTGCCGTCGCATCCGGCCACGCGAACCTGCTCGGGGACGGAGATGCTTTTGTCGACCAATGCCGAGATAACGCCCGAGGCCAACACGTCGGTCAGACCGACGACAAAATCGGGGCGTTCGTTGGCGGGGCGCCCGGCAATCTGAGCGCCAATGCTGTAGCCGTCGGCTGCGGTATTCCACTCTCCGGCGTCAATGACCTCAATTTTGATATCGGGATGCAGGGCGAGGGCCTTGTGAATGCCAAGTACGCGCAGGGTGAGCTGCATAAATGCTGCTCGGCCGACGACGACAATATGATGCGCGCCGCGGGCGATGGCGAGCTCGGCGATAATGCGCCCCTGTGCCTCGTTGTCGGCCGCTACGTAGTAACCGGGCTCGGAGCAATGGATGTCCAGATGGACGATTGGCACGGGCATCTTGGTCATAGCGGGGTGCCAGTCGGGGGATGCCATGGGCTGAACCATGACGCCGGACATTTGCGTGCCCATAAAGTAGCGCAGGTAATGGTCCTGGAGAATATCGTCGTTATCGGCGTTGGCGATGAGTAGGTCGTAACCGTGCTTGCGGGCCTCGTTATGGGCGCCGCTGGCAATTTGGAGCGAAAAACCGTGGTCGAGACGGGGGAGCACCAAGCCAAAGGACTTGGTGGCGCCGCCCGCGAGCTGACGAGCGCTTTGGTTGGGCAGGTAGCCAAGGCGATTGATGGTCTCGTTAATGAGCTTGAGGGTCTCGGGGCGCAGCTTTTCGGGATGGTTGAGCGCGTTGGAAACCGTGCCCAACGAAACCCCGGCCTCGCGCGCGACGTCGCTGATTTTTACCTTTGCCATAGCGGCCCCTTTGATGCGTTTCAAGTACAAGCCAGATTGTAGCATCGCCCGCCTCTGAGGTGTCAAAACCTGCCAATTAGGGACAGGTTTATTTTGGCGGGTTTTATCTGGGCAAATGCTGGAGCCCAGGCCACCGCAAAGGCGCCTGTCCCCATCGTGGTGGTTTGGGCATGTGTGTATCGAGTGGTATTCAAGTTGAGATACCACTTCTGGTATATCAGCTTGCGTCTGCGTGAGTACAATACTCGAACGTTATACGTCTCAGCGCCCCATGTGCGTGGACGTTTTGCAGTCACGCGGACGAAGGGATTTATCCTATGTGCGGAATTGTCGGCTACACCGGCTCTGATATTGCAAAGAACATCCTGGTCACGGGTCTTAAGCGTATGGAGTATCGCGGCTATGACTCCTCGGGTGTCGCGCTCGAGGTAGGCGAGGGCGCCGCGGCGCACCTCGACGTTATCCGCCGCGTGGGCAAGGTCGCGGGCCTGGAGAGCGAGCTTTCCAATATCGACAGCGACGCAACCTGCGGCATCGGCCACACCCGCTGGGCCACTCACGGCAAGCCTTCGGTCGTTAACGCCCATCCCCACACCAGCTGCGACGGTCGTATCGCCATCGTCCACAACGGCATCGTCGAGAACTTCGCCGAACTGCGCGAGGAGCTGGAGGGCCGCGGCCATCACTTTAAGAGCGAGACTGACACCGAGGTCTTTGCACATCTGATCGAAGAGGCCTATGGCGAGACACATGACCTGATGGCCTCTGTGCGCGAGGCCTGCACCCACGTGGTGGGCGCTTATGGTTTGGCCGCCGTTTCCGCCGATGAGCCTGGCGTGATTGCCGTGGCCCGCAAGGATTCCCCGATCGTAGTCGGTGTGGGCGAAACCGGCTCCTATGTTGCTTCCGATGTCATCGCGCTCATCGACGCAACCCGCGACGTCGTGGTGCTTGAGGACGGCCAGTTTGCCAAGCTCACGCCCGCAGGCGTCGAGTATACCGACGAGGCCGGCAATGTGATTGAGCCCAAGGTTACCCATATCGACTGGGATTTGGACATGGCCGAAAAGGGCGGCTACCCCGACTTTATGCTCAAGGAGATCCATGAGCAGCCTCGTGTCGTACGCGATACCCTGGTGGGCCGCATGACCCCCGCCGGTGAGCTCGATATCGATGAGCTGGGCCTTTCGCTTGAGGAGCTCAACGACATCGACCGCGTCTACGTGATCGCTTGCGGCACCAGCTATCACGCTGGCCTCATTGCCAAGAACCTTATCGAGGGCTGGGCTCGCATCCCCACTGAGGTTGAGGCGGCTAGCGAGTTCCGCTACCGCAACCCCATTATCACGCCGACGACGCTTGTCGTTGCCGTGTCCCAGTCGGGCGAGACGGCCGATACCCTTGCCGCCATTCGCGACGCGCGCATCAAGGGTGCCAAGGTCTTCGGCATCACCAACGTGGTGGGCAGCCCCGTGGCGCGCGAGAGCGACGGTGTCATCTACACCAAGGCCAACAAGGAGATTGCAGTCGCCTCGACCAAGAGCTTCATCGGTCAGGTCGTGAGCCTCACGCTTTTGGCCCTGCTGCTGGCGCAGGTCAAGTACCGCTTGACCACCAAGCAGGCGCGCATGCTGTTCCGCGAGCTTTCCGATACAGCCGAGCAGATCCAGTGGATTTTGGATACCCAGACCGAGTCCGTGCATGAGGCCGCCCTGCTGTGCAAGGACGCGCAGTCCGCACTGTTCGTGGGCCGTGGCATGGGTGCCGCTATTTCCTACGAGGGCGCGCTCAAGCTCAAGGAGGTCAGCTACCTGCATGCCGAGGCCTACGCCGCCGGCGAGATGAAGCACGGCCCCATTGCCCTGATCGACCCGGGCTTCCCTGTCATCGCCGTGGCCACCAAGAGCGCCACCTACGACAAGACCGTGTCGAACCTCATGGAGTGCAAGGCACGCGGCGCCAAGGTCATCGTAGTTGCCACCGAGGGCGACGAGGAAATCAACAAGATCGCTGACTGCATTATTCGCGTGCCGGCCGTCCGCGACGTGTTCAGCCCCATCACGGCGAGCGTCCCGCTGCAGTTGCTTGCTCGTGAGGTAGCCATCCTGCGCGGTTGCGATGTTGACCAGCCCCGCAACCTCGCCAAGAGCGTCACGGTAGAGTAGTTGGTTCTGTCGTTCTAGCGACCAAGGCCCGGCTCCACATCAGGCGGAGCCGGGCTTTGTTGCATTTGCCCAGATAAAACCTGCCAAAATAAACCTGTCCCTATTTGGCAGGTTAGCGGAGCTTGCTGGTCTCGAAGTACTCGGGGAACTGGTCCAGGACCTCGGTCTGGTTGCGAAACATCATATGCAGGTGCTTGCTGACCAAAAAGCTCGCCTCGATAGGATCGCGACCGGCGATGGCGCGGCGGATTTGCTTGTGCTCGTTAACAGTCTCCTGATTGTCGAGCGTCTGCGTGGCGGCACGCAGCCAGCGGAATCGCTCCAGGTCGGCATTGGTCTCCTCGAGCCATGACCACACGGTGCTGCGGCACGCGATGCTAAAGATCATACGGTGCATGAGGTTGTCGCTTAAAAAGAATCCGATGCGATCCTCTTCGGTCATGGCCTTTTCCTGCAGCGCGATGGCCCGGTCGAGTTGCTCGATACCTGCCGAGGTGGCACGGGCGCAGCACTCCACAATCACCTGCTTTTCCAAGTGCTCACGAATGTAGCAGGCACTCTCGGCAAGGGTGAGGTTGATGGGCGAGACATAGGTACCGCTTTGGGGCACGGTGCGCACCAGGCCCTCTTGCGCCAGGCGCACCAGTGCTTCGCGCACAGGAGTGCGCCCCATATCCAGGTCGTCGCAAAGCTGCTTGACGCCCAGTTTTTCGCCCGGCTTGTAGTCTAGGTACACGATTTTGCGTCGAATGGTGTGGTAGGACTGGTCCTGCAGGCTCGTTTCCTGCTCGCCAACGTGCATCGATTCTTCCATAGCGCCTCGCAACTGTTCTATCACACTCATATGTCAGTTGTTAATTATGCCGCGAATCATCTTTCCGCGGTGGGTAATTCGGCTGTTGCCTGAGAACTATCGCGGCATCTTAGTCGTTGTTTACGCAAGGCTGCGCCCAATGTTGCCGTATCATAAGCCGTCGCAAACATGAAACAGAAAGAAGGAATCCCATATGCAACTGGCGAATATCGTACGCGAGCGCTGGAAGGGCGTCTTGTTCTGCCTGATTATCGCTATCCCCGCGACGCTGCTCGGCAAACAAATTGAGGTGGTTGGCGGGCCGGTGTTTGCCATCCTCTTTGGCATGGTCCTGGCGCTCGTCTTTCCCAAGAATCGTCGCGAACAGCTCGCTGCCGGCGTTACCTATACGTCCAAAAAAGTCTTGCAGTACGCGGTTATCCTGCTTGGCTTTGGCATGAACCTCTCCCAGATTCTGTCCAAGGGCGCCCAGTCGCTGCCGATTATCGTGGCGACAATCTCGACCTCGCTTGTCATCGCCTTTGTGCTCTGCCACGTCATGAACGTACCGGGCAAGATCGCGACGCTTGTGGGTGTGGGTTCGTCGATTTGCGGCGGTTCTGCCATCGCCGCGACCGCGCCCGTCATCGATGCCGACGATCGCGAGATTGCCCAAGCTATTTCGGTCATCTTCCTGTTTAACGTTATCGCGGCGCTCGTGTTTCCGACGCTCGGCGGCATGCTTGGGCTGACCAACGAGGGCTTTGGCCTGTTTGCCGGCACCGCCATCAACGACACCTCGTCCGTAACGGCTGCGGCGAGCGCTTGGGACAGCATGCATCCCGGCGCCAATGTGCTCGAAAGCGCCACAGTGGTCAAGCTCACCAGGACGCTGGCCATCATTCCCATCACGTTGGTCCTCGCATGCTGGCAGATGCATCTGGCGCGCAAGGCCGGCGGCGACGCCAAAAGCACGTTCTCGCTTAAACGCGCGTTTCCCATGTTTGTGCTGTTCTTTGTGCTGGCGAGCGTGATCACCACGGTGTTTCAGCTTCCCGCATCCTTTACGGCTCCCATCAAGGAGCTGTCGAAGTTCTTTATCGTGATGGCCATGGCGGCTATTGGTTTTAATACCGATATCGTCGAGCTGGTCAAAAAGGGCGGCAAGCCCATCGCATTGGGCTTTTGCTGCTGGATTGGCATTGCGTGCATGAGTTTGGGAATGCAGCACGTGCTGGGAATCTGGTAGAGAAGAAGCTTATTTGCGTGCTAGTTGCTGGTGGGCGCATTCTCACGGTGGAGCGATAGGAGCTCTTGCGGGTATGGCTTGTCCGCAGGTTGATAGGTCCCGAAGAGCTCTTATCGCCCCGCCAGGATGGCGATGCGGGGCAATTCATATATTCGCAAGAAGGCGCCGCAGGCCCTATAGTGTTTGGTGAACATTATCGTTCAATTTTGAAACACTTGAGATGCCAAGCCGCAGATAAGGGCTGTGGCTGGAGACGGGGCGAACTATGGACAGCGATGCCAAGCTGCAGATTCTGATCGAGGCGTTGTCCGCAGCCGGAGCATCGGCGCTGGCAATTGACGAGCGCGGTGGCGTTGTGATTTCGACCATGACTGACGCTGCACTCGAGCAGGATGTCGCCGCTTTTGTTTCCAAGCGTCTCGCTCGCGTGGGCGATGGAGCGCGCCTGGTAATGGGCTACGAGGGCGTGCGGTTCAGCTTGACGGTGCGCCCGACGGCCCAGGAGCGCGGGGCGCTTTGGGTGGTCGTGGCGCGTGAGGTGCGCGCCGCCGCCGCACACGCGGGCATCGAGTGGCTCAATGCCGACGAAGTCGAGGCTCGTTACGAGTCGAGCGCGTACGGCATCATCGAAGACGCAGCGGCGGTCGCTGCCCCCGTACGGGAGAGCTACGCGCGCGGGATACCCCTTATGCTCGAGGGCGAGCTGGGCGCGGGGCAGGATCAGATTGCAAAACGTTTGTACCTGGATGGACCCTATGCCGATCAGCCCTTTGTGTCCGTTGCGCTCGATGAGCTTACGGATCGCGGTTGGCGCCATCTGCTCAAAAGTTCCGAATCGCCGCTATTCCAAACGGGGCTGACACTTTGCATGGGCGGCTGGCATGCCGTTGGTCCCCAGCGCCTGCGCGAGCTCGTCTCCGCAATGATCGACACGGCGCTCGCAACTCGTTGCCATGTGGTGTTGACGGCAAACGATATGCCGGGCGGCGGCGAAAGCGATCAGGCTGCTTTTGTAACCGAGCGTCTGGCCTGTGCCGTGAGTGTGGCGCCGGCGATTGCCGAGCAGGGCGGCGCGTCGGAAAAGGTTGCACGCTATCTGGAGTATCTGGCAGATATGTTTGAGACGGCAACACCTGCCTTATCGTCCGCGGCGGCAAAGACACTCGATGCCTATCGATGGCCCCGCAACTATCTACAGCTGCGCGAGGTTTCGGAACGACTTTATATATTAGTGGGGACGGGCACGGCCGAGCGGGCGGTGGCAGAAGAGGTACTTGCCCAGGAGGACGTTATCAAGACCGCGACCTTTGGTGCCCCGACGCTCGAAAGCGATTTGTATATCTTGCGGCCTCTGGTCGATACTGAGCGCGATATCGCACGGCTGGTCGTAGGCCACCTTCACGGTAACAGGACCCGAGCTGCCGAAGTGCTAGGCATAAGTCGTACGACCCTGTGGCGCCTGCTGAAGGACGACGACCGTTAAGCGAGGTTCCCGTGACCGCGTGCGGTACGTGTGTTACAGTCCAAAGCAGTATTGTTTCGATTCTGTTACGGCGTTCGGGGGCGTATGGCGGAGACTTCAAAAACAAATCGGGCTCGAAAGCCTGCGGCGCCGGTCAGCCGACGTACGACTTCGCGGACGTGGGGCAAAAGCGCCTCGGGCTTTGACGGCTCGTTCAAACGCACTAAATATGGCTATCCTTCGGCAAGCGCTCGCTTGGCCATGCAGGCCGAATCATCGCTGCGGGGCCGTAAGCGTGTGGTGGGGTCAAAGCTCAAGCACGATGGAACGCTCGGCTACATTAGCCGTGGCGCTGCTCGCCGTAGCGGCCTCAATCCCGCAGGCTGGTATCGTTACGTGCCGATCGTGGTCGTTGTTGCGGTGATTGTCATCGCGCTCGCGGCGCTTGGTTACGCCGGCGGCGGGGCCAATCTGGACGCAATGTTTAAGTCGCCCGAGCTCGCGCATGCGGGCACAGAAGTTGTCGAGGGCGTTCAGACCCAGACGGGCGTCGCGCCCCAGCGCGGTATCGTTGCGGCGGCCTCCACCATTGCCGATGCGCAAAAGGACGAGGACGAACAAGACGACGGCGCCGAAACGACTCACACGAACGAAACGACGACAACTCCATCGGCAAGATAAGCTGCGAGTGGGGCAGCTAAAATAGCCCCGTCCAAAATTAGCTACCCCCCGCTGACGCTCCTGGGTTATCTTACGTAGACGACGTTGTCGCGGCGCGGCTTTGCCTCGGGAAGCGTGCCCTCGGCATATCCCAGAATGCAGTGACCGACGCCGCGTAGGCTTCCGTCGGCGGGCAGGCCCCAGCTGGCCAGCAGCTCAAGGCCCTCGGGCAAGTCGAAGACCTCGTGTGCGCGATGAATCCAGCATGAATCAACGCCCAGCGCATAGGCAGCATTGAGCAGGTTGCCCATGGCAAGCGAGCCGTCTTCCAGATGCGTGGGCACGCTGCGGTCGACCAGTACCACCACAACGGTTTTGGCGCCGTAGAAGGGGTCGCCATCGCTACCCATGACTTGCGCATTGAGCTGCGAGAGGCGCTCGACGGTCGCGGGGTCGGTAACGGCGACAAACGTCACCGGCTGGCGCCCCATGCCGCTGGGCGCGTACTGGCCTGCCTCGATAATGCGTGCGAGTTTTTCGGCTTCGACGGGGCGATCGCTATAGTTACGGCAGCTACGGCGATGGATGAGCGTTTCGATGGTCTCCATGGGTTCTCCTAGCGATGACGTTGCAGATGCTCCGTTCTTACCCGTCGTGCCGTAGCCGTAATCGCGCAAAGGGACCCAAACAGCAATAGCCACCAATCGGAAAAGTCGGCTTGCATAAAACTGCAGCCAGAATGTGATAAACCAGTGGGATGGTTAAACGTTTTATCCCGTCTACCCTGCGGTTTTTTACCACTTGCCTAAATGAAGCCCGCATAACCTCTGATAAAGGTTTTACTAAAGGAGTACCAACGTTTATCAACGCGCCGTGGTGGCGCCGGGCCAGGAGGTAACTATCATGTTCCAGGCTGGAGATGTCGTCGAGACCGATTTCGAAGGATTTCTGAAGCTGCTGCGTTCCAAGACGCGCGCTTTCGTGTCGATCAACGATCACGAGTACTACATCACGCACACCGATGGCTATTGGCGTGTTCAGGATTGCGAGGCCCTCAACGATAAGGGCCACTTTACTGACTGCTCCGAGCTGGTCAACACGGTCTGCGAGGTTGTCGAGCTGCCTTGGATCTGCGGCAAGAGCCTGCACGACAGCTTCTCGGGCGCTACGGTCTACGAGGCCGTCGCCGCCTAGCAGCAAATAATCGATTTCCTCTCATGACCGCCGGCGCTGCCCCCGCGCCGGCGGTCTTTTTTGTCGATATGTTGTATAGCCTGCGCGCTGCGAACGAAGCCCTTGACGATAGTCAAAACTCGGACTAATCTGAAATCTCAATTAGTCAAAATTCGGACTATCGAATGGTGGGAGAGATGGATTGCGCGGTTACGTCGGTCGATTTTGACCGGATGCTCAACGGGCTCGACCGTATTTATTCAGAGTTCGCGCGTGCCTGCGGCCTTTCGGATTGCGCCTATTGGATGCTCGTCGATATCAGCACGGCGGACGAAGACGTTGCTGTGAGCCGGCTCACGAGCGAATGGTTCTACAGCAAGCAGACCATTAACTCGGCAATTAAAACCCTGACGGCGCGAGGGCTTGCAACGCTGGAATTTGCCGAAGTCAGTCGTAAGAATAAGGTCGTTTGTTTGACCGATGAGGGCCGGCGGTTCGCCGAGCACTATGCGTTGCCGGCGGTTAAAGCCGAGCAGCGTGCCTTTGGCGCGCTCGAGCCCTGGGAACAGCGTGAGATTATGCGTCTGGTCGGCAAGTTTTCCCATGTGCTCAACGAGGAGTGCGAGGCGTTTAAACAGCAGATGGCCGCCGAGAGCCAAGCGGAAAAACAAGAAGAGGGGGAGACGTGCGACTCTTAATGAGGTTTATGAGGCCGTATCGCGGGCTGATTGCGGTGACACTGTTTGTGCTGCTGATAGATAACGTCGGCACGCTGCTGGTGCCTACGATGCTGGCGAATATGGTCAATACCGGCATCACGACGGGTGATGTCGACTACATCCTGCGCAACGGCCTGTACATGCTTATCGCGACCGGCATGGCCAGCGGTGGCGCGGTGCTGGGCTGTTATCTTTCGGCTCGCCTGGCGGCCAACGTGGCCTGTGACATCCGCAACGCCGTCTACGACAAGTCACTCGAGCTGTCTGCCAGCGACTTTGAGCGCTTTGGCACCGGCTCGATGATCACGCGCTCGCTCAACGACATCAACGTGATCCAGCAGGCGATTCTGCAGACGATTCAGCTGGTGCTGCCGGTGCCGTTTTTGGCCGTGGCGGGCATCATCTTCGCTTGGCATATCGATCCTGCCATGGGTACGCTGCTGGGTGCAGTCGTGGCGATTGTACTGGTGGCGGCGGTCTTTACGGTCGCTAACGCAGCGCCGATCTTTATGCGCCTGCAGAGTTTTATCGACCGTATGAACGTGGTGCTGCGCGAGAACATCGTGGGCGTGCGCGTCATCCGCGCGTTTAACAAGGAGCGCCATGAGGAGCAGCGCCTAGACGAGGTGTTTAGCGATTACGCGGCCAACGCCATCAAGGTCAACCACCTGTTTGTGGGTCTCGATAGCTCCTGCTTCTTTCTGATGAATATCGCCGAGGTGGCGGTGCTGTGGGTGGGAGGCAATCGCGTAGGCGTCCACGCCATGCAAATCGGCAGCATCTCGGCCGTACTGGAATATGCGCTTCTGATCCTGTTCTTTGTGATGATGGCACAGATGGTGATCCTGACGTTGCCGCGCGCCGCGGCGTGCCTCAACCGTGCACAACAGGTGCTGGAAATTGAGCCGAGCATCGTCGATGGCGAGCGAACGCTCGACGCGGGCGCGTCCGACTCAAAGGACGGAGCAGACGCGGTCGCCGTGTTCGACCATATGTCGTTCCGTTTTGACGATGCCGACGAGGACACCCTGTGCGACCTGAGCTTTGCCTGTCGCCGTGGCCAGACGACCGCGATTGTGGGCTCGACGGGATCGGGCAAGTCGACGGTGGCCAAGCTCCTGCTGCGCTTCCACGATGCCTCGAAAGGCGCCATTCGCCTGGATGGCGTTGACCTGCGCGACCTTTCGCAAGACGAGATTCGCGGGCATATCGCTTACGTGCCGCAGAAGGCGTGGCTGTTCTCGGGCACGGTGGCGAGCAACCTGCGTTATGGCAACGAGGGTGCGACTGAGGCCGACATGCTTCACGCGCTGCAGGTTGCCCAGAGCACCTTTGTGCTCGACCAGCCGCAGGGACTCGATACGCCGGTATCCCAGGGCGGTACGAACTTCTCGGGCGGTCAGCGTCAGCGTCTGGCCATCGCCCGTGCGCTCATGAAGCACGCTGATCTGTATATCTTCGACGATAGCTTTTCGGCCCTGGACTTTAAGACCGACGCGGCCCTGCGCCATGCGCTGCAGGACGAGACGCGCGATGCCGCGGTGCTCATCATCGCGCAGCGTATCTCGACCATTCTGCATGCCGACCAGATCGTGGTGCTCAAGGATGGCGAGGTTGTGGGCTTGGGCACGCACGACGAGCTAATGGAGACCTGCGATGTGTACCGCGCCATCGCGGAATCGCAGATGAAGGGAGGTGAGTAGCATGACCGAGGAGCTCAAGAAGCAGGGCGTCGTTGATGACGCCGTGGCAACAGGGACGGCTGAGGAGACGGCGGTCGTGCCCAGTCTGGACGATGCCGCCAAGGCTGCAGCCGGGCGCGAGGCGCGCCGCCAAGCGCTCTACGAGGAAAACGAACGCGCCGAGGACGAACGCGCCCGCGCTGAGGCAGAACGCATGCGCGATGTGGACGACGAGGACGAGGACGAGAAACCCCGTGACACCCGGGCGACGGTGCGCCGTCTGTGGAGCGAGGCTGCCGGCGACCATTGGCGCTTCTATATCGTGTTCGCGAGCATCGTGTTCTATGTCATCTTTAACACCGCGGCGCCGGCGTACAGCGCCCGCGTCATCGATGAGCTGTGGGGACACGTAAAGCTGGCGTTTGCCAACGACGCTACCTTCAGCATCACCTGGGAGAACTGCGGCAAGACCATTTTCGTCTACTTTATGATCTGGACTGCCGCTGCCTCGTTCTATGCGCTCCAGAGCTTTTTGATGTCGAGCGTCGCTGAGCGTCTCAATCTGCGCCTGCGCAACCGCATCGCGCAAAAGCTCAACCGTCTGCCGCTCGCCTATTTTGACGCGCATCGTCCCGGCGAGGTCGTCAGCCGCGCGACCAACGACCTGGACAAGATGTCCGAGAGCATGCAGCGCGGATTGCTGCAGCTGCTCGTGTCGATCGGCACGGTTGTTGGTGCTGTGAGCGTGATGTTCGTGTTCAGCGTGCAGCTTACGCTCGTCTTTCTGTTCTTTACGGCACTGTCGCTGCTGGTGACGAAGGTCGTCTCGCGCCGCACACACGATGTGACGGGCGAGCGCCAGGAGTGGGTGTCCAAGATTACGAGTGCGGTCGAGGAAGGCTATTCGGGCCGTCTGGTGATCCGCGCGTTTAACCGCGAACGCCAAAGTTCTGCCGAGGTGCACCAGGCCTCGGGCGAGCTGGCACGCGTGAGTGCCAAGGCCGACTTTATGATCAATGCCGTCGGCCCTGCGGTGCGCTTTATCGGCCGTTTGGCGCAGATCGTGATCGCGCTGGTGGGCTGCAGCATGCTGGTTGCCGGTCACATGACCGTCGGCGTGTTCCAGGCGTTCTTCCAGTTTATCTACGAGGCGTCCGAACCCATGACGCAGCTGTCGTTTACCTTCAACTCGCTGCAGAGCGCGTTGGCGAGTGCGGAGCGCGTGTTCGACCTGCTCGATGAGCCCGAGATGGAGGCCGATCCGCTGCCGGACGAGGCCGCCAAGCTGCCGGGTCGCGTTGAGGGTCGCGTCTCCTTTGAGCACGTGCGCTTTGGTTATTCGCCCGACAAGCCGCTTATGCACGACGTGTCGTTTACCGCCGAGCCGGGCCAGAAGATTGCCGTGGTGGGAACCACGGGCGCGGGCAAGACGACGCTCATCAACCTGCTCATGCGCTTCTACGAGATTGACGGCGGGCGTATTACGCTCGACGGCGTGGATACGAGCCGCATGGACCGCGGCGAGCTACGGCAGCAGTTTGGCATGGTGCTGCAGGACGCCTGGCTGTTCGATGGCACGATTGCCGAAAACATCGCCTACGGCTGTCCCGAGGCGACGCGTGAGGAGATCGTGGCGGCTGCGCGCGCCGCGCAGGTCGACTTCTTTGTGCGCACCATGCCGCAGGGCTATGACACGCGCGTGGCCAACGATGCCGAAAGCATCAGCCAGGGCCAGCGTCAGCTGCTGACCATCGCACGCGTGCTGCTCAATAACCCGGCGATTCTCATCCTGGACGAGGCGACCTCAAGCGTGGATACGCGTACCGAGCTTGCCATCGGTCGTGCCATGGACGCGCTCATGCGCGGGCGCACGAGCTTTGTGATCGCGCACCGCCTGTCGACGATCGTGGACGCCGACCTGATCTTGGTCATGGATCACGGCAACATTATCGAGCAGGGCACGCATAAGGAGCTGCTGGCTGCCGAGGGTGCCTACGCCGACCTCTATCTGAGCCAGTTCGCATAATGTGACAAAGGGACAGTCTCTTTGCCACATCACAAATAAGGCGCGCCGGGGATGAATTCCCTGGCGCGCCTTTGCGTTGATGCCGATGTCGTTTTGTGCCGCTTGCGTTCCTAGCGTTCGTCCACGAGCTTGGCGACGAGGGCCTTGAGCTCGGCCACCTCTCGCTCGAGTTCCTTGACGCGGCGGGCATTCTCGGTGATGCCCTGGCGGTTGAGGGCGGACTGCTCGGCGGCGTCATCGGGCATGTACTCGCGATGCTGCTTGGCGTCGAAACTCTCCTCGAACACACGGCAGCCGTTGCGCTTGATGATGCGTCCCGGCACGCCCACGACGGTGCAGTTGTCGGGGACGTCCTTAACGACGACCGAGTTGCCGCCGATCTTGACGTTGTTGCCGATGCAGATGTTGCCGAGCACCTTGGCGCCCGTGCCCACCGTGACATTGTTGCCCAGGGTGGGGTGACGCTTGCCGGTCTCGTTGCCGGTGCCGCCGAGCGTGACGCCCTGGTAGAGCACACAGTTGTCGCCCACAATGGTGGTCTCGCCGATGACGACGCCCATGGCGTGGTCGATAAAGAAGTGCTTGCCAATCTGCGCGGCAGGGTGAATCTCGACGCCGGTGATGTGGCGGGTGATTTGCGAGAGCACGCGGGCGAGCGAGCGATGACCGTGCTCCCACAGCCAGTGCTCGGGCACGTGGTTCCACTTGGCGTGCAGGCCAGGATAGGAAAGAAAGATGACCAGACCGTTTTGCGCGGCGGGGTCCTGCGCCTGGACGGTCTTGATGTCCTCGCGAATGGTATTGATAAAGCTCACCGGCCGCCCTCCCTTAGCGCCATGGCAATGCGATTCAATAAAGTATAGCGATTCGCTAGGGATTAAAAAGGACAATCTTGGCGGCTTTGCGCTACAAGTGTCAGTTATGCAAACTTGCTGGTAATGGAGTCATGCTTTTGTGGGGTTGCGCACGAGGGGGCACCGCAACCGTATACTGGTCAACTTGGACGTATCCGCGCCCACAACTGAGAGGTTTTACTTCATGGGTTTCATCAATTTTATTGCCGAGCTGCTTAAGGACCCGCGCACCGCGATCGCCAGCTGGATCGCCGCCGGCCCGCTTATGGCCTACGGCTGCGTGTTCCTGATCATCTTTATCGAGACGGGCGTGGTGTTCTTCCCGTTCCTTCCCGGTGATTCGCTGCTGTTCGCCTCGGGTTTCTTTGCCCACAACGGCGGCTTTAACATCGTGGCGCTTCTGGCCACCGCATGGGCCGCTGCCATTTTGGGCGATCAGTGCAACTTTATGATCGGTCACTTCTTTGGCCGCAAGATCATCGCTTCGGGCAAGGTCAAGGCCATGACGCCCGAGCGCATCAAAAAGTCCGAGGACTTCTTGGACAAGTGGGGTCACCTGGCCATCTTCCTGGGTCGCTTCTTCCCGTTTATCCGCACCTTTGTGCCCTTTATCGCTGGCATGGGCGGCATGCACTGGCGCAACTTTGTCGTCTTTAACGTGCTGGGCGGCATTACCTGGTCGACGGTCTTTACGCTGCTGGGCTACTTCTTTGGCGGCATTCCCTTTGTGCAAGAGCACTTTGAGCTGCTGATTATCGGCATCGTTGCCGTGTCGATCATCCCGACCGTGGTCGGTCTGGTTAAGGCCAAGCTGGGTAAATAGAACGCCTAGCTCGAGCCAGCGCGCAGACCGTACAGTTGAGGCCCGTCACCGCTTACGGTGGCGGGCCTTTTTGCTTCGGTCAAATGAAAATACTTTACTTAGTTAAAGAAAAGCGTTTTATCAGACGCGTGCGGGGAGTACAATCTCGTGCATGCGAATCGACGTGCCATCGGCTTTGATGCTGCTCGCGTGTCCCGTCCGGCTCTACGCTCCGGGCGTGCGACGTTGCGACGCGGTCGGCCTCGGTCCTTGCGTGCGGGTTCGCGAGTATGCAACTGTGTATGTAAGGAGCGACATATGACTGTCGAGAAGAAGGATATCGATTGGGGTAGCCTCGGCTTTGGCTACATGAAGACCGATTACAGCTACGAGGCTCATTGGAAGGATGGCGAGTGGGACGAGGGCGGCCTGACCACCGACCACACCCTGCATGTCTCCGAGTGCGGCGGTATCTTCCATTACTGCCAGGAGGTCTTTGAGGGCCTGAAGGCCTACACCGCCGAGGACGGCAGCATCGTCTGCTTCCGTCCCGACATGAACGCTGAGCGTATGTATAACTCTGCCCAGCGCCTCGAGATGCCCCCGTTTCCCAAGGACAAGTTCGTTGAGGCCGTCAAGCAGGTCGTTTCTGCCAACGCCGCCTGGGTTCCGCCCTTCGGTTCCGGCGCGACCCTGTACGTGCGTCCGTTTATGATCGGCTCCGGTGACGTGATCGGCGTGGCTCCCGCTCCTGAGTACACGTTCCGCATTCTCGTGACCCCGGTCGGTCCGTACTTTAAGGGCGGCCTCAAGCCCGTCAAGCTGCGCGTTTCCGAGTATGACCGTGCTGCACCGCACGGCACCGGCAACATCAAGGCCGGCCTGAACTACGCCATGTCCCTTAAGCCCACGATGGAGGCCCATCGCGAGGGCTATGCCGAGAACCTGTATCTCGACTCCGAGTCCCGCACCTATGTCGAGGAGACCGGTGGCGCCAACGTCCTGTTCGTGAAAGAGGATGGCACGCTCGTCGTTCCGCAGTCGCACACCGACTCCATCCTGCCCTCTATCACCCGTCGTTCGCTCGTTCAGGTTGCTCAGGACCTGGGCATGACCGTTGACCAGCGCCCCGTCGAGTGGGCCGAGGTCAAGGCCGGCACCTTTGTGGAGTGCGGCCTGTGCGGCACCGCTGCCGTCATCTCTCCGGTTGGCGAAATCGACAACAAGGTTTACGGCGCCGACGAGACCGTGACCTTCCCGGCTGGATACACCGAGATCGGCCCTGTGATGAAGAAGCTTCGCGAGACCCTGACTGGTATCCAGTCTGGTGCTGTCGAGGACAAGCACAACTGGGTTTACACCGTCGCGTAATTTGTCTTACCTATCCGGGCAGAGAACAAGTTCCCTCCCGGCGCGTCCTCGGACATGCAAGAAGCCCTCGCTGCGCACTTCGTGCGGCGAGGGCTTCTTGCGTCCTGCGGAGTGCGCCGGGAGGGAACTTGTTCTCTGCCCTGCGGGTTCGGCGATGTCACAACGGGCAATGATTAATCTGAATAAAGATGGTGCGCGGCCTTTTAGGCTGCGCTTTTGCTTTGCTTCGCGCCATGTGGGGGCGGTGGCGACGTGCATTTTTGCGAGTATTCTGCAGTCGAAGGTCCCTGCATACCGATCTCGGGCAAAAAATCGGGAGTTCTCGATGTTTTCTACGAATGATGGGCGGGGTTATGGGCTGGCAGCGTTTGATTTGCAGGGATATTCGCGGTCTTTGGCATTTATCGTGGCGCCCGAAGCTCTTGGTTATGTTGAATACTCCTAAAAATGCACGACGCTTAGAGGGGGACCTTCGCGAAAAAGGAAACCGCCCCGTCGAAGTATGCATTCGACGGGGCGGTTTATGCATTTGGCCGATTAAGGATGCGCTGTCAAACTACTAGAACTTGACGGTCGGGGCCTGGCGGGCTGCTTCGGCGGCCTCGAAGCCCTGGCGCTCCTTAAACTGGAAGATGCCGGCAAAGATGACAGCCGGGAACGTCTGAATGGCGTTGTTGTAGCTGAGCACGCAATCGTTGTAGCTCTGGCGTGCATAGCTAATCTTGTTCTCGGTATCCTCGAGCGATGCCTGCAGCTGCGTAAAGTTGGTGTTTGCCTTAAGATCGGGATAGGCCTCGGCTACGGCGAAGAGCTGACGCAGCGCACCGGTCAGCACGTTGTCGGCTTCCATCTTGGCTTCGGGCGTGGTGGCCTTGACGGCGGTGTTACGCGCGCTGATCACGGCGGAGAGCGTCTCCTGCTCGTGCTTGGCGTAGCCCTTGACGGTCTCGACCAGGTTGGGGATCAGGTCGTTGCGACGCTGCAGCTGCGTATCGATGTTCTGCCAGGCGTTATCGATGCGGTTACGCTTGGTGACCATGTTGTTGTAGATGCCGGCGATGGCGCAGGCAATCACAATGACAACAACGATGCCGATGATGACGGGAAGCATGATGTCTCCGTTTCGAATGGCCGCGGCGGCATGCGCCAGCTGCCGTTGGTATAACGCTACTAGTATACCCGCAACGTTTTGTCGTGCCGAACTTTCCGGTAAGCGTTGTGTTTTCGGCGGGGTTGGCACCGGGGCAAAGCGCGCGAGGTACAGGTGTAAGATATGCGACAGATTGACGAGTGTTGTCTTTGCCCTGAGGATGGCGATACCAGTGGACCTTCGCATCAAGAAAACCTACCGCGCCCTGTTCGATGCCTTTACCGAGCTTCTCGAGGAGCATCGTTTTGAGGACCTGACGGTTGCCATGCTGTGCGACCGCGCCATGATTCGCCGCACGACGTTCTACAAGCACTTTCGCGACAAGAACGATTACTTTGCCTTTTATATCGATGAGCTCATGTCGGGCTTGCCGCAAAAACAGCCCGATGAGGCCGGCGCGGTATCTGCCGAGGACGTGCGCGCGCTTCGGCACGCGATTTTGGACGATGCCATGGATTTGATTCTGGCGCACGAGCGGCTCATGGATAACATTTTGGCAAGCAGCATGTCGGGCATGTTGACCAACGTTATTTGCGACCGCATTGCCCGCTCCATCCGCGAGCGTGTGATGAACGTGCTTGCCGAGGATGCCCTGGCCCCCGTGTCACTCGAGACGACGTCTGAGTTTGTCGCCGGCGGTATTATTCGACTTTTCACGATATGGTGGGAATCGGGCCACGATCTTGAGCGTCGACCTGAGATAGCCGATGTGGTCGATGCACTGTTTGAGCGGACCATGACACCGGTGCATCACTAGGAGTGGCGGAGAGAGGGGGATTCGAACCCCCGGAACGCTCTCGCGCTCAACGGTTTTCAAGACCGCCGCATTCAACCGCTCTGCCATCTCTCCGTGAGTCGTAATGATAGCATCGTTTTGGATTTGCAACAGGGAAGGCGAACGATGACGATCACCGAAATCGATGAGAAGTTCATGCGTGAGGCGCTGGCCGAGGCGCGCGCCGCCGCTGCGGTGGGCGAGGTGCCCATCGGAGCCGTAGTGGTGCGCGACGGCGAGATTGTCGCGCGGGCGCATAATCGCCGCGAGCTCGACCAGGATCCTTCGGCGCATGCCGAGTTTTCGGCCCTGTGCGCCGCCGCTCAGTCGCTTGGACGCTGGCGTCTTTCCGATTGTACGGTCTACGTGACGCTCGAGCCCTGCTGCATGTGCGCGGGGCTTATGGTTAACGCGCGCGTGGGGCGCTGCGTGTACGGCGCGGCTGATGCTAAAGCGGGCGCTCTGGGGTCGCTATACGACCTCAATGCCGATTCGCGCCTGAATCATCGGTTTAATGTGACCGCCGGCGTGCTGGCAGACGAGTGCCGCGCGGTGCTGAGCGGTTATTTTAGTGGGCTGCGTGGCACCGATGGTGCTGGCTGCGGTTGTGGGGCCGATCTTGAGGCGCATACCGCCCACGCCGAGGCGCTTGCGGGTGTCGAAGATACTGCCGTTGGGGCGGTCGATTTTGGTGCCGCGTGCCGCCGGCCCCGCCGTGTGCAGCTGGCGATCGACTCCTTTAAGGGCAGCGTTTCGAGCGCGCAGGCGGAGGAGGCCGTTGCCGAAGGTGTGCGCCGCGTGTGGCCCGATGCCCAGGTAAGCGCGCTGCCGCTGGCGGATGGCGGTGAGGGAACGCTCGATGCCGTTGCCGCGTGCGGCGGTGAGGTCGTGGCATGTGAAGTCGCAGGCCCTCTGGGCGACTGTGTGTCTGCCCGGATGCTGGTGGACGGCGAGTACGAGTCGGCTGTAATCGAGATGGCCGAGGCGGCGGGTATTGGGTATTCGCCTTGCACAGAGCCGGCGGCGTTGGCCGCTACGACCTATGGCGTGGGCGAGCTCATGCTTCGAGCGGTTCGTGCTGGGGCAAAGACTATCTATATTGGTCTGGGCGGCAGTGCCACCAACGACGGTGGCGCCGGCATGCTGCAGGCGCTGGGCGCGCGTGTGGTCGATGATCAGGGCTGCGATGTCGCCCCTGGTCTCGCGGGGCTTGAGCAGGTGGCGAGTATCGATTTGGCACCGGCGCTTCGGGCGCTGAATAGCGCGCGTATCGTCGTGCTCTCTGATGTCGAGAACCCGCTCGTGGGGCGTCGTGGGGCACTTGCAGTGTTTGGCGGGCAAAAGGGCCTGCCGACAGACGATGTCGAAGCGCTGGGCAGGTACGACAGTTGGATGGTCGGCTACGGCCGCCTGCTCGATGCGGCGATTACCGGGGTGCGGGCTCAGGGGTTGTTGCGCGTGCCCGAGGGCGTGCGGACATTTGGCTCGGTGCTCGGCGTGCCTGGCGCGGGCGCGGCAGGTGGCTTGGGCGCCGCGCTGCTGGCGCTCGGTGCTGAGTTGCGTTCGGGCGTGGAGACGGTGCTCGATCTGATTGGGTTTGACGAGCGCGTGCGCGATGTCGACCTGGTCATTACAGGCGAGGGCAACATGGACGAGCAATCCGCTGCCGGCAAGGCGCCGGTGGGCGTGGCCCGCCGTGCCAATCGCTATGGCAAGCCGGTAGTCGCCGTCGTGGGCGGTCGTGCGGATAATTTGGATGCGGTGTATGGTCAGGGCATCGACTTGGTCCTGCCGGTCTGCCGCAGGCCCATGCCTCTTGACCAAGCGCTCGACCCCCAGGAAGCCACAACCAACCTCATCTGCGCCGGTGAAGCAGCCGCCCAAGCCTACGACCTCGCCCGCCTCTAAAACCCAACTCCCTATAAGTTGCGGTGGAATAGTTCCTGTTTGGCGGCTCAGGCGGCAAAAACAGGAACTATTCCACCGCAACTTCGAGAATGGCTATCCGAGGCTGGTCGCCTTGGGCCTTGGGTCGGACCGTCCGCCATGAAATGCGGCCATCTACTACGTTTAGCCGAGCGCCCTTGACCATCCCGGATTTTGTGAAATTAAAACCGCAGGTAGAAAGCTTGCCGATTTTCGAAAAAGCCGGCTATGGTTGACCCCTGCGGCCTAAACGTAGTAGATAGGCCCCTTTTGTGGCACGGCAGCAGACCAGTCTTTTTGGGACGGGGCTTATTTGACTACCTGTCGATCTGATTGCCCAAGTAGTCAAAAAGCCCCGTCCCAAATTAGCTACCTTGCCCCATCGGGCGGGAGCGGGTAAGATATATCGAGCGCCTAGCGCGTTCGATGGGTTCGGATGACGACATGTTCCGAATCTGGTCAGGTCCGGAAGGAAGCAGCCATAAGGAGCCTCTGTCGGGCATCCGAATCCATCGAGTGCGCAGGCGTTTTTTGGTGCCGCGGCTACCCGCGAGTGCCGGCAGGGCGCTTGGTGTCTCGCTGGTCCTCGGCTTCGCCTGCGGGATCGCTCGACTACCAAGCGCCCTGCCGGCACCCGCGGGTAGCCGACCAAAACCGCCTGAAGGGTCACATTTATCTGATAATTGAATCCCCGGCGTTATGCCGCTCGCTGGCGTTGCCAAAACATCGGCTGCTACGTGCCTTGGGCGCTAGTGACCGTTGCCCTTACATCTGTAACGAGTTGATTACATATCTCCAGGGTTCTCCGTACTATCATGAATCAGATTGAATTGAGATGATGATAGGGAGCGCCTTTTTATGATTGAGCTGCTCAGGCGTTTTGGTGGTAAGTTTCGCCGGTATATGGTGATTGGCCCTGCGTGCAAGTTGATTGAAGTGATCTTTGACCTGCTGACGCCGCTGGTGATTGCCCAGATGATCGATAAAGGTATCGGTGCGCACGACGTGAGTGCCGTCGTCCGCTACGGCATGGTGCTCGCCGCCATGGCTGTAATCGGCATCTCGTTTACGCTTGTTTGCCAGAAGATGGCGGCGCTCACCTCGCAGGGCATGGGTACTGACATTCGCGGCGCACTCTACCAGCACATCAACAAGCTGAGCTATGCCGAGCTCGACCGCTTTGGCACGCCGTCGCTCATCACGCGCATTACCAACGACGTTAACCAGGTCCAGCTCGCTGTGGCGCTGGGCGTGCGCATGCTCATCCGCTGGCCCTTTCTAGCGGTGGGCTCCATGTGCGCGGCCCTTGCCATCGACCTTAAGCTCGGCATCATCTTTTTGATCTGCACGCCCGCCATTGGCCTGGTGTTCTGGGTTGTCATGGCGCGCTGCATTCCGTACTACAAGCAGCTGCAGGCAAAGCTCGACCGCATCGCGCTTATCTGCCGCGAGGGCCTTTCGGGCGCCCGCGTGGTTCGCGCCTTCGTGCGCGAAGATCACGAGCGCGAGCGCTTTGCGCAGGCCGCCGACGACCAGGCCAATACTGCCATCGCGGTGGGCAAGCTCTCGTCGATTCTCAACCCCGTCACGTTTTTGGTGATGAACCTGGGCGTGTGCGCCATCCTGTGGGTGGGCGGCATCCAGGTCAGCGTGGGCGAGCTTACGCAGGGCCAGGTCATGGCGTTTGTGAACTACATGACGCAGACCCTGACCTCCATCGTGTACGTCGCCAACCTGGTCGTGGTCTTTACCAAGGCGAGCGCCAGCGCGTCGCGTATCAACGAGGTGCTCAATTGCGTGCCGGGCATCGCTGACGAGGGCAACCAGCCGGTCGCGCTGCCCAAGCCGGGCAATGTCGCTTCAGTTCCCGCGCTGAGCTTGAGCCATGCGAGCTTCTCGTTTGGCGCTGGCGCGGCCAATGCTGTCAACGATGTGACGCTGGAACTCCCGCTGGGCAAGACGCTCGGCATTATCGGCGGTACGGGTAGCGGCAAGTCCACGCTCGTCTCGCTCATCCCGCGCCTGTACGATGCGAGCACCGGCAGCGTGAGCGTGATGGGCGTCGACGTGCGCACCTGGCCGCTCGACCAGCTGCGCCGTGTGGTCGCGACCGTTCCGCAGCGCGCATCGCTGGTGAGCGGCTCCATCCGCAGCAACCTGACCTGGCGCGATGAAGCTGCGACCGACGAGGAGCTCTGGGTGGCACTCGACATGGCGCAGGCCAGCGAGTTCGTGCGCAACAAGCCGCAGGGCTTAGACGCCCCGGTCGAGGCGGGCGGCAAGAACTTTAGCGGTGGCCAGCGTCAGCGCCTGACTATCGCGCGTGCCTTGGTTGGTTCGCCTCAGATATTGATCATGGATGACTCCGCGTCGGCGCTCGACTTTAAGACCGACGCGGCGCTTCGCCATGCCATTCGCGAGCGCAGCATGCGCGGTGCCGCCAAGGGCGGGCTGCCGCTGACCACGGTGATTGTGAGCCAGCGCGTTTCGACCGTGCGCGATGCCGACGTGATCTGCGTGCTCGACCACGGCTCGGTTGCCGGCCTGGGCACACATGACGAGCTCTATGCGACCTGTCGGCTCTATCGCGAGATTTGCCAGTCGCAGCTGCGCCGCGAGGAGCTTGAGGGCCAGCGGGGGAGCACAGCGCCCGCGCCCACTCCGGCGCCCGCGTCCACCCTAAGCCCCGCGTCCGCCCCGACTGCCCCGGCATCCATTTGCGCAAAGGAGGGCTGCTAAATGAATCCGTACACTTCCTCCGGTTCGGTCGCCACGATGACGGCCAACGTGTCCGGTAACGATAACCTCAACGACCTGGGCGACGGTCCGCGCCAGCCCGGCGACCCCGAGCGCTATCCCGTGGGTGCGGTGACTCGCCGTCTGATGGGCTACGTTCGTCCGCATCGCATTTCGTTTGTTGCGTCGTTTGTGAGTGCCGCCATCTCCGTGATTCTGCAGCTCTACACGCCCATTCTCATCGGCGAGGGCATCGACCTGATCGTTGCCGTCGGGCAGGTGGACTTCGACGCGCTGCTGCCGCTTGTCACCAAACTCGCGCTCGTCGTGGTGGGAGCCGCGGCCTTCCAGTGGCTGCAGGGCTACTGCGTCAACCGCCTGTCCTACGAAACGGTGCGCGACATGCGCGTGGAGGCGAGCGACAAGCTCAGCCGCATGCCGCTCAGCTTTATCGACAGCCATGCTCACGGCGACCTCATGAGCCGCGTGGTCAACGATGTCGACCAGGTGGGTGACGGCCTGCTGCAGGGCTTCACGCAACTCTTTACCGGTGTTATTACCATCGTGGGCACGCTCGCGTTTATGCTTTCCATCAACCTGACCATGACGCTCGTGGTGGTGCTCGTCACGCCGCTTTCCATTTTTGCAGCCGGTGCTATTGCCAAGCTCTCCAACAAAAGCTTTACGGCACAGCAGCGTATTCAAGGGCAGCTCGGTGGTCATATCGAGGAGTACGTAGGCGAGCAAAAGCTTGTCGACGCCTTTGCCTACGGTCCCAACGCCCAGCAGCGCTTCGATGCCCTCAATGCCGAGCTTTACACCGCGGGCGAGCGCGCACAGTTTATGGGTTCGCTCTCCAACCCCGGCACGCGCTTTATCAATAACATCATCTATGCCGTGGTCGCTGTGATCGGCTGCGTGGGCGTGATCACGGGCGTGCCCGCGGCGCTTACGGTGGGCGGCGTGCAGATCTTCCTGTCCTATGCCAACCAGTACACCAAGCCGTTCAACGAGGTCACCAACGTCATTACGCAGATCCAGACGGCGTATGCCTCGGCGCGCCGCATGTTTGCGCTGCTCGATGCCCGCGAGCAGGAGCCCGATGCGGCGGATGCCGTGGAACTTGCTGCCCCGCAGGGCGAGGTCGCCTTTGAGCATGTGGACTTTAGCTACGTGTCCGACCGCAAGCTGCTGCAGGACATCTGCATCGAGGCCAAGCCCGGCATGCGCTTTGCCCTTGTTGGCCCCACGGGCTGCGGAAAGACGACGCTCATCAACCTGCTGCTGCGCTTTTACGATATCGATGCCGGCCACATCACGGTTGATGGCAGGTCTTCGCGTGACTACACGCGCGCAAGCCTGCGCCATGCCTTTGGCATGGTGTTGCAGGATACGTGGCTGTTCGAGGGCACGGTGGCGGAAAACATCGCCTACGGCTGTCCCGACGCCACGCGCGAGCAGGTTATCGAAGCTGCCAAGCGCGCGCATGCGCACAAGTTTATCGTGCAGCTGCCAGGCGGCTACGATACGGTCATCGGCGAGGACGGCGGCACGTTTAGCCAGGGTCAAAAACAGCTGCTGTGCATTGCGCGCGTTATGCTCACCGATCCGGCGATTCTGCTGCTGGACGAGGCAACGTCGAGCATCGATACGCGTACCGAGCTGCAGGTGCAGGCGGCATTCGACGAGCTCATGGCCGGCCGTACGAGCTTTGTCGTGGCGCATCGCCTGAGCACGATTCGCAACGCCGACTGCATTCTGGTCATGCGCGACGGCCAGATTATCGAGCGCGGCACGCACGACGAGCTGCTAGCGGCAGGCGGCTTCTACGCCGAACTCTACCGCAGCCAGTTTGCCCAGTAAGCAAGCCCGTGGGGCAAATTAATCAATCGACAGACGGTGGTTTACATCTGTCACGTTAGTACTAAGATAGTCATCTAATAAATTGCATTAGTGGCTTTAGTTTTGGGGGATACGAGGCAACGTGACTATGACGTGCTCTTTGGTGGTTAACAGCAAGAGCGGTAATACCAGGATGGTTTCGGGTGCGATCAAGCGCACTCTGCAGGCTGCGGGTGTTGAGTTTGTCCATGCCGCGGCGTTGAGCGACGATGCGGATGCAGATCAGGTTGCGCTCGAGGCGCAGGGCGCCTGCGCGGCCGACACGGTGCTCGTCGGTTTTTGGTGCGACAAGGGCGCGTGCACGCCTTCGGTCGCGGCGTTGCTCTCCGCTTTGCACGGCAAGCGCGTCTTCCTGTTTGGCACCTGCGGCTTTGGGGCCGATCAGAGCTATTACCAGCAGATTATCGACCGCGTGACCTCCAATTTGGCTGGAGATGCCGAGCTTGCGGGCTGGGCGATGTGTCAGGGCAAGATGGGCCCTGCGGTCAAGCAGCGCTACGAGGCCATGCTCGAGCAAGATCCCGACAACGCCCGATTTAAGATGCTGCTCGACAACTGGGTTGCCGCAAAGGACCATCCTACCAAGGAGGACCTGGACAACATGGCCGCAGCCGCCAAGAAGGCCGTGCTGGGCGAGTAGCTTCGCCGTCCGCGATCCTTCGTGCAAAACAATACAAATGTGAAAGCCTCGAAGTTCTCGAGGCTTTTTTCTTGACACTTGTAGGCGCAACCGTGGCAGGCGTTTGGGGTGACATTTTCCATTACCCCGATGACGAGACCGTCCTGGACGACACACTCGCATGCGTTCGCTGGATGTATTCAGAGTGGGACGGGCTTTCCGGATGGATGGGGTTTCGGAAAGTGTGTCCCGGAATTTGCCTTTGGAATGGGATGCGGTTTCCGGTTGAGGGCTCTGGTGGAAAATGCGACCCGGAATTTGCAATCGGAGTGGGATGCAGTTTCCCAACGGGGCCGTAAGCGGAAACTGCATCCCACTCCGGACGTGAATTCTGGGACACGGTTTCCGGATGCAAAAAAGGCCACAAGACGTGGCCTTCAACTTATATATGTTGCGGATACCCCCATGACAAGCCGCGCTCCAACAACAGGGCGTCTGTCCAGGCGGAGGCATATAAGGTTCATCGCGAGTTCCGCACGCAAAGAAGACCACTTAATGTGGCCTTCGTCTTGCGCAGGACTGTCCGAGCAGGGAACCTTACGTTCCGCGCCGTCCGGGCAGACGAACCGGGATACAGGCTCGCTACTTGATCTTGGTCGTACCCGGTGCCAGGTTGGGGTCGGTCTCGTTAGCCTCGGTCTGGAAGTGCTCGGTGTACACGTTCTTGCCGTCGCGGAACATCTCGTAGTACTGCATCTTGGCGTAATCTTCGCGCGCCTTGGTGGCGGCTGCGGCGGCGGCATCGTCACCGGTGACGTTGGAGGAGAGCGCCCAGCGCAGGCTGGCGTCCTCGTAGCCGACCGAGTTGATGGCGGGCAGCGACTCGCGCAGCGTCATGTGCGCTTTCTGGTAGTCGGTCAGCGGTGCGCCGATCAGCTGCATAAGCTGCGTGGACAGGTAGTTGGTGGACAGGTCGTCGACCTCGCTCGTCTGGTCGCAGCCGGCAACGTCGTAGTTGGCCCAGATGATGTAGTCGGTCTGCCACAGACGCTCCTGATGCGTAGCGTCGTCCTCGCCGGTAAACCACTTGTCATTGAACTTGGACGGGAAGAACGGCTGGTGGTCGCCCCAGAACACCACGACCACCTTGCGGTCGAGCTTGCTCAAGGCGTTGAGGAAGTAGCGCAGCGCCTGGTCGGACTGCTCGATGCACGAGACATACTCGTCGACATCGGATAGCGTGCCGTCCTCGACGGTCTTGGCGTCCAGGTCGGTCGTGTCGATGTTCAGGTGCATCTGCTTGTCGACCGGCAGCAGGCCCGTATCGTAGCCCGAGTGGTTCTGCATGGTCACGTCGAAGATAAACTGCGGATCGGCGTTCTGGTCGAGCAGCTCAAGAATCTTGTCGTAGGTAGCCTGGTCGGTCACCATGCCGCGCAGGGTGTCGGCTCCCTGGAAATCGTTGATAGACAGGAACTGGTCAAAGCCAAAGTCCTTGTAGACGTTCTCGCGGTTCCAGTTGGTCGCGTGGTTGGGGTGCATGGCCGTGGTGGAATAGCCGAGCGATTTGAACTGCTCTGCCAGATTACCGGTCGTTTCCATGTTGTAGATGGTGTAGGGGTACACGCCCGAGCCCAGGTTGGCCATAGAGTTGCCGGTCATAAACTCAAACTCGGTATTGGCGGTACCGCCGCCGTAGGCGCTCACGTAGAGCTTGCCGCGGCTGAGGCAGTTAGACAGGCTCTTAAAGTACTGCGGGCCCTCGTAGCCGGCGCGCATGTTCTGGTAGATCGACAGGTCGGAGAACGTCTCGTTCATGATGGCGATGACCGTGGGCTTCTCGCTATCGAACTGCTCCTTTGCGGCGGCGCGCTCGTCGCTCTTGGCCGCGTCGGACTTGTCGTAGGCCTTGGCGTACTTTTTGAGCGTGGCCTTGGCATCGTCGACGGAGTAGTCGGCGGGTTTGGGCGGCTTGATGGACTGCGCTGCACTAATAAAGGCGGGCAGGTAGCCCTCGCGCCAGTAGCTCTCGAGCGGGCGCCAGGTGTAGACGGTGATGCCGAGGGTGTTGTAGTAGTCGATGAGCGTGACATGCGCGGTCACGCCGCCCAGGCACAGTACGGCGACGAGCAGGTTGGTGAGCAGCATGCGCTTGGCGTTGGCGGCGCCCTTCTGACGGTGCGGTGCCACCAGGCCGGCGTACTCACACAGCAGCATGGCGATGGCGGTAAAGCCCATGGACAGCACGCAGAACAGTGAGATCGAGAAGGTGTAGCCGGTGCCGGCGACCGCGGCGGCGGTGGAGATGGCCGAAAGGTCGCCCGGCTGGATGGGCATGGATTTAAACGTGATGACGAAGAACTCGGCAATGCCCAGGACAAAGAGGGCAAAGGCCAGGACCGCGGGAGCTACGCCGTGGCGCTGGAACAGGAAGAACAGGCCGACCATGAGCACGGTGATGATGGCCCACTCGAGCAGGATGCACAGGGGGTAGACCCAGGTAAAGTCGTGGTTGGACGAGACCTCCATGCCCAGCAGCGCAAAGACGCCGGCGAGCAGCAGGCACAGGACGGCGGCGACGAGTGGTTTGCCCACAAAGGCGCCGCGCAGGCGGGCGAGCTTGCCGGTGGGGGCGGGGGCGTCGGGCTTGGCGAACGCAAAGACGCGCGGGGCGATGCGGTCGCGTGCGATGCTGGCCCAAGCGCAGCCGGTGAGGATGGCGTTGGTCAGGATGAGCATCACAAAGGCGAGCGGCTCGTTTTGGGCGACGAGGCCAATGGCGCCCCAAATGGTCAAAAAGAGCTGGAACAGGCCGAAGGCGACGCTCCACCCAAGAGCGCTTTTGGCAACGGTGCCCGACTGAGCGCAAATGGCCTTGGCCTCGCGCAAGACAAGGTAGACGGTCGCCGCAAGACCGACGAGCGAGATGGCGGCAGCGAACATGCTGAGACTCCTCACAAACTAAAACGTACGAAAGCGGAGGTTTACCCGATTGTTACCAAGATATGCGCTGCAATTGGTGGCTGCGCACAACAACCAGCCATATTAACGCGCACGTGTGGCGGTGTGGCGCAATGTAGTGGCGGCCTGCGCGATAATGGACGGGAATTACACGGAAACGTAAAGGCTTCTTAAAGAATTAGCGAGGATAGAGCTATGGGCGAGCAGGTTTGTATGACGGGCACCGAGTACTGCGGCGGAGCTGTGGGCGTGGACGCGGGTGGCTATCCGGTCGAGACTACGGGCAACGCGGCGCTGGACATCTTGGAACACCGCTCGTCCACGCGTGCCTTCGCGCGTGATGACGACGACCGTCCCGTGGCGGTGACCGACGAGCAGCGGGCGGCGATCTTGCATGCGGCGAGCCGCGCGCCGTCGGCGGGCGCCATGATGATGTATTCCATCGTGAGCGTCCGCGAGCGGGCAACGCTCGACCGCCTGGCCGACCTGTGCGACCACCAGCCCATGATCGCCAAGGTGCCCTGGGCACTTATATTTGTGGTCGACTATGCCAAGTGGATCGATCTGTTTGAGCACGTGGGCTGCTTTGAGCCCGAGTTTGTCGAGCGTACGGGCAAGGCGCCCCGCCGCGCGCCGGGTCTGGGCGACTTTGCCATCGCGGCTCAGGATGCCGTGATCGCCGCGCAAAACGCCGTGGTTGCCGCCGAGGCCCTGGGGCTGGGGAGCTGCTATATCGGCGACATCGTCGAGAACGCCGAGGAAGTTGCCGCGCTGCTCGATCTGCCGCCCTATACCATGCCGCTGTCGATGCTCATCATCGGCACGCCCCGTAAGGAGCGCCCGGCAATCGCGCACCCCGTGGTGAACCTGGTGCACGAGGAGCGCTACTGCCGTGCGGATGCCGCGACTATGGATGCGCAGGTGGCCGAGATGGATGCGATGTTTCGCCCGCACGCCCGCGAGGTGGGGGAGCGCGTCGTGGATATCTACACCCGCAAGCACACGAGCCCCTTTATGGCCGAGATGAGCCGCTCCATGGAGTGGTGGTTCAAAAACTGGCTCGGAAAATGACGAATGTGACAAGGGGATAGTCCCTTTGTCACACTTCATATCGCCGCGGTAGCCTAAAGACTGTATAAATCTTTATCTAGCTGGGAAAACAGTGCATTAAAACATGGGCCGATTACCTATAATCCCTTCGAACATTAAAGTTGGGAGGAAACCGGCTTATGGAACAAAAGGCCAAGGAGGCAGCCTCGCACGCTGCGATTCCTGTGAGCATCTCGGCGATGCTCGTCACGCTAGGCGTGGTGTACGGCGATATCGGCACCAGCCCCATGTATGTAACCAAGGCGCTCGTTGCCGGCAACGGCGGCATCGGAAGCGTCACGGAGGAGTTCGTGCTCGGCGCGCTCTCCCTTGTCGTGTGGACGGTCACGTTGCTGACCACCATCAAGTATGTGCTCATCTCGCTGCGCGCCGATAACCATGGTGAGGGCGGCATCTTTGCCCTGTACAGCCTGGTCAGGCGCTGCGGCAAGTGGCTTATCATCCCCGCCATGCTGGGTGGCGCCGCGTTGCTCGCCGACGGCATCCTGACGCCGGCCGTTACCGTTACCACGGCCATCGAGGGCCTGCGCACTATCCCGGCGGTTCATGCCGTGCTGGGCGATGACCAGGGCCGCGTCGTCGCCATTACGCTCGCCATCATCATCGTGCTCTTCTTGGTACAGCGCATCGGTACGGCCAAGATCGGTCACGCCTTTGGCCCCATCATGACGCTGTGGTTCCTATTCCTGGGCGGCACGGGTTTGTTCTTTGTCTTACAGCACCCCGCCGTGCTGCTGTGCCTCAACCCGCTCCGCGGCATCGCCTTTTTGTTGAGCCCCAACAACCACGCGGGCATCATGATTCTGGGCAGCTGCTTCCTCGCCACCACCGGTGCCGAGGCGCTCTACTCCGACATGGGCCACGTCGGCCGCGGCAATATCTACGCTACCTGGCCGTTCGTTAAGTGCTGCCTGCTGCTTTCCTATATGGGCCAGGGCGCTTGGCTTATGAACAACGCTGCCAACCCCGAGCTCATGGGCATTGCCGACCTCAACCCGTTCTACCAGATGCTCGCCCCGGGCCTGCGCCCGTTTGCCGTTGGCCTTTCCACCGTCGCGGCCATCATTGCCTCGCAGGCGCTCATCACCGGCGCGTTTTCGCTGGTGTCCGAGGCCAGCCGTCTGGACCTCATGCCGCACATGCAGGTCTTCTACCCTGCCGAGACCAAAGGCCAGCTCTACATCCCCATGGTCAACAACGTCATGCTTGTGGGCTGCGTCATCGTGGTGCTGCTGTTCCAGAACTCGGCGCATATGGAAGCCGCCTACGGCCTTGCCATTACGCTGACTATGATGTGCACCACGCTACTGCTCTTCTTCTACCTGCACGAGGAGCGCAAGCTCAAGGTTGCTCCGTGGATCTTCGCGGCCTTCTTCCTTTTGCTCGAAGGCTTCTTCTTCGTGAGCTCGCTCACCAAGTTCTTCCACGGCGGCTATTTCACCATCCTCATGGCTGCACTTATCATGGGCATTATGGTGTGCTGGTACAACGGCACGGCGGTCGAGCAGCGCCAGTTTACGCTGCTGCCGCTGCGCAGCTACCTGCCGCAGCTCAAGCGCCTGCGCGACGACGACCGTTACGAGCGCATGAGTGACAACGTCGTGTACCTGACCAAGGACACCCATACCGACTACATCGACCGCGATATCGTCTATTCGATCTTGGACAAGCATCCCAAGCGTGCCCGCGCCTGGTGGTTCGTGAATGTCGAGACCATGGACGAACCGCACACCTTTGCCTATTCGGTCGAGACGTTCGGCACCGACTACGTGTTCCGCGTGCACCTGTACCTGGGCTACAAGATCAACCAGCGCGTCAATGCCTACCTGCGTCAGGTTGTTCAGGACCTGGCTGCCACCGGCGAGCTGCCGCCGCAGACGCATGACTACTCGGTCTACAAGGATCCGGGTAACATCGGCACGTTCAAGTTCGTCCTGATCCGTAAGCTTCTGGCGCCCGAAAGCGATGTGGAGCCCAGCGAGCGTACGGCCATCACGCTCAAGTACATCATTCGCCGCGCCGCCGGCACGCCCGCGCGTTGGTACGGCCTGGAGAACTCCAACGTGAGCTTTGAGTACGTGCCGCTGTTCACCAAGTTCAAGGCCGTGAACAAGATGCAGCGCCTGGCCCCCAACGAGCGGCCGTAGGCGCCGACGGGTTGCACGGAGTTGGTTTTCGATGGACAAGATTGAGACCGGGGAGGCAAACATGGATGCAAAGATGCTTGATGGCCGCGAGGTGGTTGCCGAGCTGGTACGTGAGGCACGCGCCGACGCCGCCGAAGATCGGTTCCTTACGAACCGTGCCAACATGGATATGGCCGATCGCGTAATTTCGATCGTGGCACTGGTATTTGGAGCGGTGTGCGTGTGTGCCCTGCTCGCGCACGTGCTGTTTGTCTAGCGACCGCCGGTTGCAAAGGCTATACACTTGGAACCACCACAAGGGAAACCACCACAAAGGTGCCTGTCCCCTTTGTGGTGGTTTTTGTTTTGAGAGAGGGGCGGGACGCTGATGGACGTCCGTACGGACGGCGATATTGCCGATAGCTTTTGGTGGCGGCGCACAACGCTGACGCGCCGCACTCCTCTGTATGACGCCTGCGTATCGGTGGGGCTGCTGGTCGCGGCGACGATTGTGGGCGCGCTGCTCGACCATCCGGGTCTCGCGCCGAGCATCATGATCGTCTATGTGTTCGCCGTTCAGCTGTGCGCATTCTTTACCTGGAGTCGCCTGTATTGCTTGCTGAGCTCGGCTGCCGCCGTGGCGCTCTACAACTTCTTGTTTGTCGACCCGCGCTACTCGCTGTCGCTTATCGACCGCGGCTATCCCGGCATGTTCTTCATCATGTTCGTGGTCTCGCTTGTGTCGAGCTCGATTGCGTTGGCCCTGCGCCGCGCCTTGGCACAGGCTGCCGCCAGCGACCGCCGCACGCATATGGTGCTCGAGACCAACCGCATGCTGCAGCGGTGCGCCGATCAGCATCAGATCGTTCACGCCATGGCCACGCAGCTGGCACGTCTTTCGGGCTGCCCGGTCGTGTGGTACAGCGCCGACGCCGAGGGCGATGACCTGCTGCCGCGTGCGACATACACGGCCGTGGGCGATGCCGCACCGGTGCACGAACTGGCGCCGCAGATGCCGCCGCGGCTCTCGGCGTCCGCCTATGTGGGAACGCCGCTCGATGCCACCTATGGCGGCTCGGCGTTTTATGGCATCTACCTGACGGTTCGCACAGGCGACGGCTTCGCGCGCTCGGGCGACCCCGCCTCGGTGGTGGGCGTGCTGGCTATCGTTGCCGAGCCCGACGTGCTGACGCATGAGGAGCGGACACTTGCCGATGCCATCGTGAGTGAAGGCGAGCTGGCGCTCGATCGCGCCCGCGCCATGGAGGCCCGCGAGGAGGCGGCGGTGCTTGCCAAAAACGAACAGCTGCGCGCCAACCTGCTGCGCTCCATCTCGCACGACCTGCGCACGCCGCTCACCAGTATTTCGGGTAATGCCGATGTGCTGCTCGACCAGGGCTCGACCGGCACCGCGGTGCTCGATGCCCAGACGCGCCGCGGCCTGCTTCTATCCATTCGCTCGGATGCGCTGTGGCTCAACGCCACCGTCGAGAATCTGCTCGCCATCACCAAGCTCGAGGGTGGCGGTATGCGCCTGTCGACCACGCTCGAGCTCATGGACGATATCGTCGAGGAGGCGCTGCGCCACGTAAATCCGGCCGTGCGCGAGCACGACCTTAAGGTGGTGGCGTGCGATGAGCCGGCGCTCGTCAACGTCGATGCGCGCCTGATGGTGCAGCTGGTGGTCAATCTGGTGAACAACGCCATCACCTATACGCCCGCGGGTTCGCATATCGTGATTTCGATTAGCGTCGACGATGGACGCGTGGCGTGCTCGGTGGCCGATGATGGTCCGGGCATCGCACCCGAGGATCGCGAGCGGATCTTTGAGTCGTTCTATACCGCCAACCATGGTCTGGCCGACAGCCACCGCAGCGTTGGCCTGGGTCTTTCGCTCTGCCGTTCCATTGCGTTGGCACATGGCGGTAGCATAGAGGTTGCCGCGGCGGACCCGCACGGCTCGGTCTTTACGATTGAGCTTCCTGCCGCCGACGTTTCGTTTGATAAGGAGTAGCGCTGTGCCGAACTCTGCCGTAAAACCGCTCATCTTGGTCGTTGAGGACGACCCCGCCGTCCGCAATCTTATTGTTGCCGCGCTCGAGGCGCACGGCTTGCGCCATATGGCTGTGGAGACCGCCCATGCCGCTATCGCCGCCGCCTCGTCGCAGACGCCGAGCATTGTGCTGCTCGATCTGGGCCTGCCCGATATGGACGGCGTCAAGGTGGTGGAGTCGGTGCGCGCATGGTCGGGCATGCCGATTATCGTGGTCTCGGCGCGCAGCGAGGACGCGGACAAAATCCGCGCGCTCGATGCCGGTGCCGACGACTACCTGACCAAGCCGTTTTCGGTCGAGGAACTGCTCGCGCGCATTCGCACGACGCTCAGGCGCCTTTCGTATGCGCAGACGGGCGGCGTTGTCTCCGAGGGCTCGTTCGATACCGGTGAGCTGCATATCGATTTTGATGCCGGCATCGCCACGATGGATGGCGAGGAACTGCATCTGACGCCGATCGAGTATAAGCTCCTGTGCCTGCTGGCGCATAACGCCGACAAGGTACTGACGCACCAGTTTATCCTGCACGAGATTTGGGGCACGGCAACTAAGAGCGACCTGGCGAGCCTGCGCGTCTTTATGGGCACGCTGCGCAAGAAGATCGAGTCCGACCCCGCGCATCCGCGCTATATCCAGACGCACGTGGGTATTGGTTACCGATTGGTCATCCAGGGATAGGTCGGCATCCGCCATCCCAATATGAGTTGCGGTGAAATACGGTCTAAATTTGCCTAATTCCAGGCAAAACAGTCCGTATTCCACCGCAACTTTGTTATTTGCCCTTGGGCTTGCTGGCGTAGAACTTCTTCTTTTTGGACTTGCCGGCGGGGGAGGGCTTGCCAGCAAAGTTGGACTTGCCGTTGCCGGTCTGCACGTGCGCGGGCACTGCCGCGCGAGGCTTACGGGCCTCGGGGTTACGCAGCTCCTCGACGCGCTCGGCAATTTCCTCGGCGCTAAAGCCGACCTCGGCCATGGCGTCCTCGATGGGCAGGCGGCGCACGATATAGCAGTGGTGCACCTTCTGGTTGCGCGCGAAGTCCTCGGGGATGGTCTGTGCCGTAATGTCCTCCAGCACCACGCCCGCGCGCGCGAGCTTGCGCGCCTCGGGGCGGAAGCCGCGCAGGTTGCAGCTAAAGATGGCGTGGCCGCCCTGTGCGAGCAGGCGCGATACGCCGGCCAAAAGCTCAACATGGTCGCGCTGGACATCCCAGGTGCGGCGGCCCATCTTGGACGAGTTCGAAAACGTGGGCGGGTCGACAAAGATCAGGTCCCAGCGGTTGCGCGTCTGGCGCTGGTCGCGAATCCAGGCGAGCACGTCGTCGCGCACAAAATGATGCTGCGGACCAACAAAGCCGTTCTGGCGCATATTGCGCTCGGCCCAGTCCAGGTAGGTGTTGGAAAGGTCGACCGTCACGGTCTCCTCGACGCCGCCATCGGCCGCGTAGCAGGTGGCAGTGCCAGTGTAGGCAAACAGGTTGAGGAAGCGGCGCGCCTGCTTGGCGTGCTCGCGCACTAGGTTGCGGGTGACGCGGTGATCCAGGAAGATGCCCACATCCAGATAGTCGTCAAAGTTGACGGCAAAGGTAAGGCCGCCCTCTTCGATGAGTGGCAGACGACGGCGTGCGATATTGGCGCGCTCGCCCGAGCCGCCCTTGCCGGCGCCCTGCTTGCCGTACTGCGAGCCGCCGCGCGAACGCATGCGGGCCTTGGCGTGCACATGCTCGGCCGGAACATCAAGGATGCGCGGCGCGATGGCCAGAATGTCGAGCATGCGGGCCTGGGCTAGCGCGGGGTCGATGGTCTTGGGCGCGGCGTATTCGGCGATGACGAGCCAGCGGCCCGGCGTCTGCGGGCAACCCTCGTACAGGTCGATGGCGGCGGAGTAGTCGGGCAGGTCGGCATCGTAGACGCGGTAGCAGCTTACGCCCTCGCGCTTGGCCCACTTGCGGCGCAGGCGCGCGTTCTTGCGCAGGCGGTTGGCGAACTGCTCGGACCCGGGGATGAGCACGGGCAGCGGCTTGCCGTCGCCCAAGTCGAGCGTGGCGGCAGGTTCGGGCATGGAGGAAGCGGCGGCTTCGTCTTCGACGTCCGTGGACTGTTCCTCGGCGTTTATGCTGGTCGCAGCCTCGAATGCCGCGGCGGCGTGGTCGAGCGAGTGCCAAACCTCAAGAGCCGCCTCCTCGTTATTGGGCATGACGGCGATGGAGCGCGCGGGCTCGGCATGGAGCGCGCGGGCCATAAGGCCATCGCGGGTGAGCGCAGCGACCGGCGCCGCGGAAAGCTCGGGCGCGCGGCGCAGCTCGCCGACCAGCGTCATGGCGTCGTGCATGAGCGAAAGCGGGGTCTCGGTGGTGTCTGCGACCACGGCGGCACCGGCGACGGCGCCCGCATGGTCCAGCACGGTGGCGGGCTTGGCGGCGCAAAAGTCGACAAAACGCTTGTAGCCAGCGCTCTTGACCATGCGCTCGGCGGTCTTGCGAGCGGCGGGGTCGATGTCTGCGGCCACGATGCGCGCCTGGCGTTCGCGCGCTGCCGCCTCGCGCTCGCGCGCCTCGGCAAGCAGCTGCTCCCACAGAGCGGCGTTGTGCAGCTGCCAGCCCTCAAAGCCCCAGCGCTCGCGTGCGGCGCCCGGGGCGCGGTCGGTCAGAATGTTCACGGCTTCCAGCAGCAGGCCGCCGCCGGCGCACGAGGCATCGATCAGCGTGGGAAGGGCTTCATTTTCGTAATCGTCGGCCGTCAGCTCGCGCTCGCATAGCGCGGTCCAGCCGACCTGCGCCAGCACCAGGGCGGCGTAGTCGGGGCGCAGCACGTGCGCGCCTTCGCCGGCGCGGGTCGCTGCGGGCGGCAGGCGTTTGAACAGCGGGTCGCCCGAAAGGTCTAGGCTTATGCTCGCGCGGCGCTGGCGCAGCGAAAGCAGTAGGTGAACATCGGGGTCGGCGGCATCGACATCGGCGCGACGGCCCGTGGTCTCGGCCAGGCGGTCGCACAGCGCGTCTTTGGCGCGCAGGGCCGAGAAACGCGTGTTGCGCAGCTGCTCGGTCACGCCGCGGGCGGTGATGGCAATGGTGGCGCCGGGGCGGACGATGTTCTCCCAGGCGATGTCGTAAACGCTATCGTACAGCTCGTCGGCGTCCTGCGCCTCAAAGCGCCCGAGCACCGCAAACACGCGGCTCGCCAGACGCGACCACAGACAGGCGCGGTAGCCTTCTTCGAGCTCGCCCTCAAACGTGGCGCGGCCCTTCAGCCGGCGAACATGCGAAAGCCCGAGGCGTTTAAGCTCATCGGCGAGTGCGGACTCAAAGCCCTCGGGGCAGCTTGCGTAAAATTCCATGGGTGACCTCTCTGGTTGCGTCGCTCCATTATATGATGGATGCTTCGTTTACTCTCGCCCCCGAAAGGAACCC
The DNA here is from genome assembly GCA_018367075.1 of Collinsella sp. Classification (GTDB taxonomy): domain Bacteria; phylum Actinomycetota; class Coriobacteriia; order Coriobacteriales; family Coriobacteriaceae; genus Collinsella. The sequence continues at coordinate 27,283 of JAGZGX010000005.1, read as the reverse complement.
ATATGATTGATGCGTGCCCCGATTCTGCCGTGCTCTTTTTTGACGTGGACGGCACGCTGACGTCGTTCGATCCCGACAACATGACCGACAAGGACTTTTCGGCGGTTCGCCCCTCGCAGGCGGTGATCGAGGCGTTTCATCGCCTGCGCAATGCGGGTCACCAGGCATTTATCTGCACGGGTCGTCCCTTGTGGCTGATTGCCGATGGTCTGCGTGCTTTGGAGCCTGCGGGTGTCGTTGCCATGGCGGGAGCGACACTCGAGGTCGAGGGCCGCGTGGTACACGAGGACTGCTTTGACGAGGACATTGTCGAGGAGCTTGCACGCCGTATGGCCGCGGCAGGGATTGAGGCCTTTTTCGAGACCAACGTGGCTACTTTTGCCTTGGAACCCGCGGGCGTTGAGCAGTCGTCTCTGATCGGCACTTCTGTGGTGCACAGCGCCGAGGAAATGCGCGTCGACGGCAGTCTGCGCGTGGGCAAGGTATGCCTCAATGTGCCCAGTTTGGCTCGCGTAGCCAACGATGACGGCTTTATCGATCGCGAGTTTGAGCTGTGCAACACCGGTGGCCAGAATCGCGAGCTGAGCCCCAAGGGCATCGACAAGGGCGTGGGCGTGGCGCGAGCGCTGGAATACCTGGGTCGCACCGGCAACGCGCGCACCTTTGGCTTTGGTGATTCCGGCAACGACCTGGGCATGCTCGCTGCGGTCGAGACGGCTGTCGCCATGGGCAACGCCATGCCTGAGGTCAAGGCGGTCGCCGACTACGTGACCGACGATGTCGCACACGACGGCACCGTCACAGCGATGCAGCATTTCGGCCTCATCTAATGAATCCCGCGTTCTGACGTTTGCTCAAACTGCGACTCTTCGCTTTTGCATGCTCAATCGATTTATCAATCCAAACACTGAGGTGTTTATACCGTTCGCCGAGAAGATAAAAAACCGCAGCTCACGCCTTGATAAACGTAGGTAAAGTGTTTAGCAGTTTAACGCCCATGTGCAAGCGAAAGGAATCAGGCAGATGGCAATCAAGGTGTTCGCTGACGGTGCAAACCTCGAGGGCATGCTCGACATGTACGAGAACGGCAACGTTCAGGGTTTCACGACCAACCCGTCCCTTATGAAGAAGGGCGGCGTGACGGATTACCGCGCGTTTGCCAAGGAGGTCCTGACCCACATCACCGATGTGTCCGTCTCGTTTGAGGTCTTTGCCGATGACGTCGAGACCATGGAGGTCGAGGCGCGCGAGATCGCTACCTGGGCCGAGAACGTCTACGTCAAGATTCCATGCGTGACCACCAAGGGCGAGTCCACCGCCGAGCTGGTGCGCAAGCTGTCGGCCGACGGCATCAAGGTCAACGTCACCACCATCTTTACGCCTAAGCAGGTTGACGAGATGGTCGAGGCCGTTGACACCGAGACGCCGTCCATCATCTCGCTCTTTGCCGGCCGCATCGCCGACACCGGCGTCGACCCCATTCCGTTTATGACGGAGTCGGTCAAGAAGGCCGCCATCAAGCCCAACTGTGAGGTCCTGTGGGCGTCCACGCGCGAGCTCATCAACATTTACCAGGCCGAGGCCTGCGGTTGCCAGATCATCACGGTGCCCAACGGCATCCTGGCCAAGCGCAAGAACATCGGCCGTGACCCGTACGAGGTCTCGCTCGACACCGTCCGCGGCTTTGCCAAGGATATCGCGGCGCTCGGTTTCCATATCCTGCCGTAACGCGAACACTGGCTACGCCGCGGGTTGTTCGCCCCGGCTTTTCCTTTCCCTACCGCTCACGCGCTTCGCGGGGGTCGCGCTAGGCAAAGGAAAGGCCGGGGCTGCCGGCACGAGCTTGCCAGCAAGTTGGCGCTTGGCTTCCATATCCTGCCGTGGGCAAAGGTACCCCCGCCTGCGCCGTGCAAAATTGAGAGTATTCAGCAAGGTAAAGGCTTTTACCAGTTAACCGAAGCACGGAACAGCCCCCGTTTTGGCTCTGATGATGCTAAAACGGGGGCCGTTTTTGACTTTATTGCCTCTGAGGGGCGTTCGGGGCGGCGGAAATTGCAGAATACTCGCGATTTTGCACGTCGCGAGAGGGGGGACCCTTGCTTTAGGTGGTTTACTTCCCCTGCACCATGGTGAGCGAGATCTTCTTGCGGTCGCGATCGACCTTTTCCACCCACACCTTTACCGTGTCGCCGACGCGCACCACGTCGCTCGGGTGCTTGACGAAGCGGTTGGCCAGCTTGGAGATGTGCACGAGGCCGTCCTGGTGCACACCCACGTCGACGAAGGCGCCAAAGTCGACGACGTTGCGCACCGTGCCCTTGAGTTCCATGCCGGGCTCCAGGTCGTCGATGGAAAGTGCCGAGCGGCTAAAGGCCACCTCGGGCGCGTCGTCGCGCGGGTCGCGGCCGGGCTTCTTGAGCTCGTTGACAATGTCGATGAGCGTCAGGGTGCCGCAGTCCAGGTCGCTTGCCAGCGCCGAGATGCTGCCCAGGCGGCGCTCGATGTCGGGCACGCCGCCGCGGCTGAGCTCGCTTGCTTTAACGCCGGCGCGTTCCAAGACGGACGTGGCCACCTCGTAGCTTTCGGGGTGGACGCTCGTTGCGTCGAGCGGGTTCTTACCGCCGCTAATTCGCAAAAAGCCTGCAGCGTTGAGATATGCCTTGGGTCCCAGCTTGGGGACCTTCTTGAGCTGGCGGCGATCGGTGAAGGCGCCGTTTTCCTCGCGGAAAGCCACGATGTTCTTGGCCACGCTCGGCGTGATGCCCGAAACGTATCCCAGCAGGCTCGCGCTCGCGGTGTTGACGTCGACGCCCACGCGGTTGACGACGTCCTCCACCACGTGGCCCAGGGTGCGCGAGAGCTCGGCCTGGTCAAGGTCGTGCTGGTACTGGCCCACGCCGATGGACTGGGGCGGAATCTTGACGAGCTCTGCCAGTGGGTCCTGCAGGCGGCGGCCCAGGCTCATGGCGCCGCGCACGGTGACGTCCAGGTCGGGATACTCCTGGCTCGCGAGCTCGGAGGCGGAGTACACCGACGCGCCGGCCTCGTTAACAATGGTGTATCGCAGCCCAGGCGCCTGCTCGGCAATGAACTCCGAGACGACTTCCTCGGTCTCGCGGCTGGCGGTGCCGTTGCCGATGACGATGGTGTTGACGCCGTCCTTTTTGACGAGGCGGGCGAGCTCGCGCTTGGTGCCGGCGACGTCGTGGCGCGGCTTGGTGGGGTAGACCACGCCGTGGTCGAGTAGCTTGCCGGTCTCGTCCATGACGGCGACCTTGCAGCCGGTGCGGTAGCCCGGATCGAGCGCGAGCACGCGGGCGCCGCGCACAGGGCGCGCCGAGAGCAGGCCCTCGAGATTCTTGGCAAAGACGTTGATGGCCTCGGTCTGAGCGCGAACGGTGAGTTTGGCGCGGGCCTCGCGCTCCAGCGAGGGGGCCATGAGGCGCTTGTAACCGTCAGCGATGGCGGCATCGAAGATGGGCGCGAAGACGCCCTGGCGTCGGGGCCAACGGCTGCTGAGGCGCGCTGTGGCGGCAGCGCCGTCGACGTTCACGCGCACGCGGAGCTTGCCCTCGCGCTCGCCGCGGTCGATAGCCAGCACGCGGTGGTTGGGTATACGGCGCAGCGGCTCATCATAGTTGTAGTAGGGCTCGTAGGGAGTCTTTTCGGCGGGGTCGGTGGCCTCGACGACGATGTCGGCGGTGTTTTGCGTAAAGGCGCGCAGGTCGGCGACGTTCTCGGGGTCTTCGGCCACCGTCTCAGCCACGATGTCCGCCGCGCCGGCGAGCGCCTTCTCGGGCGTGTCGAAGCCGGCTTCCTCGTTGACGTAGGCCGCGGCGGTGTCGAGCGCGCTGCCCTTGGCCGAGGCCTGCATGATGATCATGTTGGCAAGCGGCTCCAGGCCTGCCTCGCGGGCCTTCTGTGCGCGGGTCATGCGCTTTTTGCGGTAGGGCTTGTAGAGGTCCTCGACACGCTGGAGCTGCGTGGCCTCTCGAATCTGCTGCTCGAGTTCGGGCGTGAGTTTGCCCTGGGCGTCGATGAGCAGAACGACGTCCTCTTTACGCTGCTCAAGATTGCGCAGGTAGGACAGGCGCTCGTCGAGTGCGCGCAGGGCGACGTCGTCCATGCCGCCCGTGGCTTCCTTGCGGTAGCGCGAGATAAAGGGGATGGTGTTGCCCTCGTCGATGAGCTTGACGGCCGCCTCGACGTTGGCGGCCTTAAGGTTGAGCTCGCGGGCGAGCTGGGCGATAAGATCCATGAAACTCCTTGCGGTAAAGGTGCGTTTGCAGCACAGAGCTACCAAGGATACCACCCGTCCCAAAAGACTGTTTTGGGCCGTGCCACGAAAATGACCTATCTACTACGTTTAACCCGTATGGGTCGACCATCCCCCGGTTTTCCGAAAATACGCAAGCCGTCTACCTGCGGTTTTTACTTCGCGAAATTTGGCACGGTTGAGGGCGATCGGTTAAACGTAGTAGATAGGCGCATTTCGTGGCGAACGAATCAGGCCGAGGTGCAAAATGGCCCCTCGCCCCAGAAAAATCGTCGGAAAGGTAGCAAAATGCCCCGCGGGCAGGAGGCTGCTCGCGGGGCAAAGAAGAGGGGCTTGTTGGTGGCGGACCGAAGGGTTCGGCATGGGGCTTCTGCCGCGGTCTGCCCTAAGGCGTTACAGCTCGACGAGCTGACCGGTCTCGGCGGCCTCCTTGATGGCGTTGAGAAGCGTGAGCGTCTTGACGTTATCGGCGGGCGTCACGACGGGCTCGACCTCGCGGCGGACAACCTTCACAAAGTGCTTGAGCTGCATCTTGTGCGGCAGCGCGGGGTCGACTGCCGGAATCTCCATCTGCAGCGGCTTGTGCCAGTTGGAGGCGCCGTCGTAGGAGAACTGGTGCAGGCGGGGCAGCGAAAGGGCGCCCTTAGTTCCGCCGATAAAGTAGGCGTCGGCGTCGAAGGGACGGTACTGCGGGTCCTCGCGAGCGGTGGCCTCCCAGTTCCAGGGGCTGGCGGTGGCGTCGGAGATGGTCATGCTCGCAAGCGCGCCATCGGCAAAACGGACGTTGACCACGGCGGAGTCCTCGGTCTCAAAACCGCGGGCGGCGCTGGACTGCATGCCCTGGACGGCAACGGGCTCGCCCAGCAGGTAACGGAGCAGGTCGACGTCGTGCACCAGGTTGACCAGGATCGGGCCGGCACCCTTCTTGCGGCGCCACTCGACGTCGAAGTACTCGTCGTTCTTATAGATCATGTAGTGGAAGCTCGACACGGTGAGCTTGCCCAGCTCGCCGGACTCGATGATCTCCTTGGCCTTGTTGACGAAGGGGTTGTGGCGACGGTGCTGACCCACGAGCACGGGCACGCCGGCGGTCTCGGCCTCGGCGGCAAAGGCCTGGGCATCCTCGAGGTCGTTGGAGATCGGCTTCTCGACCAGCGGCACAATATTGCGCTTCACGGCCTCGCGGGCAACGCCCAGGTGCAGGTCGTTGGGGGTGGCGATAATGACGGCCTCGGGTTTGACCTCGTCCATCATCTGGGCGGGATCGGTGTAAAACGGCACGCCGGCGGCTTCGGCCGTGGCGCGGGCGCCCTCAAAGGCGTCGGCGATGGCGACGAGCTCGGTCTCGGGCTCCTCGGTGACAAAACGGATGTGGTTGCGGCCCATGGCGCCGGCGCCGATAACGGCAATGCGGACGGGGTTGAGCTCAGACATTTCGACTCCTAAATACTGGTGACCGGTGGAATGCGACAAAGGGGCTGTCCCTTTGTCGCATCGGTAAAACTAGGCGGACTTCTTCTTGCTGTCGGAGACCATCATGTAGACGGTGAGCACGACGGCGATGGCGGCGATCACGATGGCGCCGTAGAAGGACTGCTGGTAGGCGGCGCTGCCGGCCTCGGCGTGATACAGCACGGCGGTGATGGGCTGGCTGATCCAGGTGGAAGCGGCGTAGCCCAAAAACATGATGCCGTAGTTGACGCCGATGTTGCTGGTGCCAAAGGCGCCACCGGTGAGCGGCGGGTAGATGACGAGCAGAGCGCCAAAGCTAAAGCCGAGCAGGGCGAGCGCCACAAAGAACATGGCCTGCGTAAAGCTCATCGACATGATGACGAGTGCGACGATGGTGACGACAAGGCTGATGAGCAGCGACTTGTAGGCGCCGAGTTTGTCGATGATCTGGCCAAAGGACAGACGGCCAACCAGGTTAGCGCAGGTGTTGACGGAGACCACCACACCGCCGAGGGCGACGGCTGCGGCGCTCGTGGGATCGGCGAAGAGCTGGACGGCGGCGATGGAGGCAACCTTGCCGACGAGCAGGGTGCCGGCGGTGGCGGCAAAGGCGAAGGTGACGATGAGGACCCAGAAGCGCGGGGTCTTGACCATCTCGCCCGGGGTGAGGTCGCCGAAGGTGCCGGCGTGCGCGCCGCCCTTGGGGGCCTCGAAGCCCTCGGGCAGCCAACCGGCCTCGGGAGCCTTCAGGAACAGGGCGGAGGCGGCGATCGTCACAAAGAAGATGACGCCGAGTGCCTTAAGAGCACCGAAGATGCCAAGGCTCGGGATGAGCAGCGAGGCGAGCACCGGGGACAGCACGGCGGGGCCGGCGGTCGAAGCAGCGAGGGTGATGCCTGAGGCGAGGCCCTTCTTGTCGATGAACCACTTTTGGCCGGTGGTGAGCGCCGGGTTGTAGCCCAGGCCGTTGCCGATGGCGGCGACGAGCGAGAACCACAGGTAGAACTGCCACGGCTCGGTGACGGTGCCGGACATGAACCAGCCCAGGCCGTAGCACACGGCGGCGGCGATCACGACGTTGCGCGGGCCGATTTTATCGGAGATGCGGCCGGCGAAGATGCCCGTCACGGCCATGATGGTCTGAAAGACCGGGAAGGCCCAGGTAAGGGCGCTGGACCACTCGGGGTAGACGGCGAGCAGGTTCTTGCTCACGACGGAATACAGCGCGATGGAGCTGATGAAGAACATGGTGACGCACGCGGCGGAAAGCACGACGGCGCGACCCTTGTTGGAGTTGGTGGAAGCCATTGGACTCTTTCTAATCGATACGGGGGAGGAGCGGGCGTGTCCGCGGGGCCTCCCTGTCAGGTTGGTTTACTGGTCGGTCGGCTTTGCGACGCCGGACTCATCGGACCAGAGCTTGACCCCCTTGTTCTTGAGGTAGTTGTCGGCATAGGCGCGACGGCCGCCGGGCTTGGCGGTGAGGTCGCCCATCATGTTGGAGAAGCCGCCGTCGACCTTGATGGCGTCGCCGGTGGTAAAGTCCGAGCGCTTGGACGCCAGGAACATGACGGCGTTGGCGATATCGCTGACCTCGCCGATGCGGCGCGTGGCGATCAGACGGCTGCGGCTCTTTTCGACCTCGGGGTCGGCGTAGAAGTTGGCCGACATCGGGGTCTTAACGAAGCAGGGCTCGACGCAGTTGGAGCGGACGCCGTAGGGGCCCCACTCGGCGGCGAGCATCTTGGACATCATGTTGACGCCGGCCTTGGTGGAGCTGTACACGCCCGAGAACGTCTCGGGGGAGTGGCTGGCGACGGTCGAGATGTGCACCAGGCGGCCCTGGCCGGCCTTGATCATCTCGCGACCAAAGCGCTGCGAGGTGATGAAGTAACCGGTGAGGTTGACGTTGAGCACCTGCTCCCAGTCGCTCAGCGGCAGGTCCTCCATGGCGGCGAAGCGCAGGATGCCAGCGGTGTTGACAAGGACGTCGACGCGGCCGAAGTCGGCGATGGTGGCGTCGACGGCGGCCTGAACCTCGGCCTCGTCGGTGGCGTTCATCTTGTAACCCTCGGCGTGGATGCCAAACTCGGCAGCGAGGTCGGCGGCTGCGGCCTTGACCTTCTCCTCGTCCAGATCGAGCAGGACGACGTTGGCGCCGTTGCGGGCGAACTCGCGGCAAATCTCGACGCCCATACCGCCGAGCGCGCCAGTCACGGCGCAGACATCGCCCTCGAGCTTAAGCCAATTGCTCATAGGAACTTCCCTTCTTGTGCCTCCCGGTGGGCCGCTCCCATTAATCGACCCACGTGGTTTTCGCTGGTTATCGTATGCTTTGCATTTACGCAGGTGAATTGCATATTTGTTAGAATGGTGTTAACCGTAGGTTTACACTGTGCGATGCAGTTTATTCTCAATTGAGCGCGTGACCTGCGAAAACAACCCCCTGTGGCGCCATGCGTTCACAGGCGCGAAAACGGGAGATTGACGTGTACGATCGACGACTCGAGGCCATATCGGCCGCCGCGGAGCTGGGAAGCTTCTCGCGTGCGGCGGCAAAATTGCGCGTGTCGACCCCGGCGCTCGTCAAGCAGGTGTCGAGCTTCGAGGCCGAGTTCGGCATCACGTTGTTCGAGCGCTCGCACTCGGGCGTCAAGGTGACGCCGGCCGGCGCACTGCTGGTGGACGACGCGCGCTCGATCATGCGGCAGTCCGAGGACGCGCTGCGCCGCGCCCGACGCGCGGCGGGCGATGGCGGTGCCGTACGCCTGGGCGTGTCGATGATGTGCCCGGGGCGCCAGACGCTGTCGATGTGGACGGGTGTGCACGAGCTGGAACCGTCGCTACGATTTGAGATCGTGCCGGTAAGCGACCTCTATGACGAGCGCGAATCCGTCATGCGTAGTCTCGGTCGAGAGGTGGATGTGGTGCAGTCGAGTTTTTCGACCCCGCGCTGGGGTGACACCTGTCAAAAGCTCCGCATTGTCAACGTGCCGTTTTATATCGACCTACCGCGCACGAGCCCGCTGGCGCGCAAGACGCGCATCACGGTTGCCGACTTGGAGGGCATGCGCCTGCGCGTGCTCCGCCACGGCAACGACGCCATGGACAGCCTGCGCATCGACCTGTTGGCCGACGGCGGCGTGGACGTGATCGACGTGGACAGCTTTGACTTTGCGCTCTTTAACGAGGCGGAGGAAAAGGGCGACGCGGTTCTCACCTGCGGAGCGTGGTCGGGGGTGCACCCGGCCTTTGTGGGCGTGCCGTTCCTGTGCGGCCGCGAGGTACCGGTCTTTCTGCACTACCCGCTCGAGCCCACCCTCCAAGTACAAAAATTCGTCAACGCCATGGCTCAGCTTCTCAAATAGCTATCGTGTCGATGATTCTTTAATCCCCGTCCTAGAAAAATCATCTGGTAGAGTTGACCCCGCATGATTTACAAGACGCTATGCGCCGCCTACTCTTTTGCCATTTGGGGGATTGAACTTTTGAATACTTCTGTCGCCAAGAAGGCCAGTCAGGCGGTGCGCCTGCTCATGATGGTACTCACGGCAGTTCTCATCTTCTTCTTCATCAATGTTATGCTGCTCGTCTCCGATATCCAGGGCACGGCGCGCGTGGTCAACTACGCCGGTCTGGTGCGCGGTACCACGCAGCGAATCGTTAAGCTCGAGGACGCGGGCCAGCCTCAAGATGACCTGCTCAAAGCCGTGGATTCATACATCAACGGTTTGCGTTACGGAAGTGACGACCTCAACCTCGTCCGTCTCGACGACGACGAGTATCAGGCAAAGATGACCGAGCTTGCAAATTATTTTGATGAGCTTTGCGCCGAGATCATCCGCGTGCGCGAAGTCGGCTACGAGAACACCGACATCATCTCCATGAGCGAGGAGTTCTTTGGCATTTGCGACGATGCTACGCGACTCGCAGAGGACTACTCTCAGGAGAAGGCGTCGGCGCTTAACTATCTCGAGGGCCTGGTGATCATCGACATCATGGGCTTGGTGGCGACCTTTGCGGTTGAACTTGTTCGCGCGGTGCGAACTGCCGCGCTCAATCGCGAACTGCAGAGCAAAGTCTATCTCGACGAAGCCACGGGACTGCCCAACAAGAACAAGTGCGAGGAGATTTTGGGGCAGGAGCAGCCTGTCTCCGCGGAGGCGCCCGTTGCGGTGTGCGTCTTCGACCTTAACAATTTGCATATGGTCAATAACAACTTTGGTCACGAGAAGGGCGACGAATACATCCGCTCTTTTGCCCAGCAGCTGGGGCACGTGGCGTCCGAGACCTGCTTTGTGGGCCGCGACGGCGGCGATGAGTTTATCGCGGTGCTGTGGGATGCCGATCGAGCTGCCGTGGAGTCCTGTCTCGCTCGGGTTCGTGCGAACGTGAACGAGTATTCCGAGACTCATCCCGACATGCCTATTAGCTATGCGGTGGGCTATGCGCTTTCCAGTGATTTTGATGAACCGCCTACGATGCGCGAGCTCTTTTCCCAGGCCGACAAGAACATGTACGTCGATAAGAACCGTGTAAAGACAGCTGAGGCAGTCGGACTGCAACGCGAGGAACGGTAAGCTTGTAACAAAGGGCATAGAAAAGCCTCCGCAGCTCGTGTGGCTGCGGAGGCTTTATTCGTTGCGGCGCATTGTGTTTGGGTCGTTGAGATGAGTCGATTTGCCCCGAAAGAGGAGGGCATTGACCTTAGGGTCATGCCCGACGAATGAGCGACAAATCGGCCATCTCGGCGGGCCGAACTACTCCAGCTCAAACGCTCCGGTATAGAGCTGATAGTAGTATCCGCGCTTGGCGATCAGCTCGTCGTGGTTGCCGCGCTCGATGATGCGGCCGTGGTCCAGACAAATGATCGCGTCGGAGTTGCGCACGGTGGACAGGCGGTGTGCGATGACAAACGTCGTGCGGCCCTCCATGAGCTTATCCATGCCGGCCTGCACGATGGCCTCGGTGCGGGTGTCGATGGAGCTCGTGGCCTCGTCCAGAATCATTGCCGGCGGATCGGCGACGGCAGCGCGTGCGATCGAAATCAGCTGGCGCTGGCCCTGCGACAGCTGTGCGCCGTTGCCGGTGAGCATGGTGTCGTAGCCGTCGGGCAGGCGGGTGATAAAGTCGTCCGCGCCCGCGAGCTTGGCCGCCGCGATGCACTCCTCGTCGGTGGCGTCCAGGTTGCCGTAGCGGATGTTATCCATCACGGTGCCGGTGAACAGGTTTACGTCCTGCAGCACGACACCCAGCGAGCGGCGCAGATCGGCCTTGCGAATCTTGTTGACGTTGATACCGTCGTAGCGGATCTTGCCGTCGGCGATGTCATAGAAGCGGTTGATGAGGTTGGTGATGGTCGTCTTACCGGCACCGGTGGCGCCGACAAACGCGACCTTCTGGCCCGGCTTGGCAAACACGGACACGCCGTGCAGCACCTCGTGGTCGGGCGTGTAGCCAAAGTCGACGTTGTCCATGACCAGGTCGCCACGCAGCGGCACGTACTCGATCTCGCCGGTTGCGCGGTGCGGATGTTTCCACGCCCACATGCCGGTGTGGTGGTCGGCCTCCTCGAGCTGCCAGGTGTCGGGGTTGACCTGCGCGTTGACGAGCGTCACATAGCCTTCGTCGGCTTCGGGCTCCTCGTCGATGAGCTCAAAGATGCGGTCGGCGCCGGCGAGGCCCATGACCACGGCGTTGATCTGCTGCGAGATCTGACCGATCTGTCCGCAGAACTGCTTGGTCATGTTGAGGAACGGCACTACGACGGCGATGGACAGCGTCATGCCCGAGATGCTCAGATTGGGCACGCCCAGCGCCAGGAAAATGCCGCCTGCCAGTGCGACCAGCACGTAGAGCAGGTTGCCCAGGTTCATAAGGATAGGCATGAGGATGTTGGCGTACATGTTGGCCTTCTGCGAGACCTCGAAGAGCTTTTCGTTGCGCTCGTCAAAATCGGCCTCGGCGGCAGACTCGTGGCAGAATGCCTTGACGACCTTCTGGCCGTTCATGACTTCCTCGATATGGCCCTCGACCACGCCGAGCTCGGTCTGCTGCGCAATGAAGAAGCGCGCGGAGTTGGAGCCGAGCAGCTTGGTCATAAAGGTCATAAAGGCGACGCCGGCCACAATGACCAGGCACATCCACACGCTGTAGTACAGCATGATAAAGAACACCGTGACGATGACGATGGTCGTCATGAGCAGGTTGGGCAGCGACTGGCTGATCATCTGGCGCAGCGTGTCGATGTCGTTGGTGTAGTGGCTCATGATGTCGCCGCGCTGATGCGTGTCGAAGTAGCGAATCGGCAGGTCCTGCATACGGTTGAACATCTTCTCGCGCAGCTTCTCGAGCGAGCCCTGCGTGACGATGGCCATGGCGCGGTTCCAGAAGAGCGAAGACAGGATGCCGATGCCGTAGATGCAGGCGAGGGTGGTCACGAGCTGTGCGATCTTGGGCTGTGCGGCTTCCCAATCGCCCGACTGCCACGATTCGCTAATAATCTGCAGAGCGCTCTGAAGGAAGGTCGCACCGATGGAGTTGATGATGGCGCAGAGCACCACGCCGACAACGACGAGGGGCAAAAGCACGGGGTAGAAGCCAAAGAGCGTCTTGATGAGGCGCGACATGGTGCCGCCCTTGCGGTTGAGTGCGCGCTCGGCGGTCGTTGCCTTACTCATGTGCCTCGCCTCCTTCCTGGGTCTGAGCTTGCGTTACGGATGCCTCGGTGTCGGCCTCGACGGCTCCTTCGCCCTCGGCAGACATCTTGTTTTGCGAGGTAAAGGTCTCGCGGTAGATCTCGCTCGTCTTGAGCAGCTCGTCATGGTTGCCGATCTGCGCGATACGGCCACCCTCCATGACGATGATGCGATCGGCGTCCTGCACGGAGCTGATGCGCTGGGCGATGATGAGCTTGGTCGTGTTGGGCAGATAGCTTGCCAACCCTGCGCGGATCTTGGCGTCGGTCTTGGTGTCGACAGCGCTGGTGGAGTCGTCCAGGATTAAGATCTTGGGGCGACGCAGCAGGGCACGCGCAATGCACAGGCGCTGCTTCTGACCGCCGGAAACATTGGAGCCGCCCTGTTCGATCCAGGTGTCATAGCCCTTGGGGAAGCCATCGACAAACTCGTCGGCGCAGGCCAGATGTGCCGCCTCGCGGACTTCCTCGTCGGTGGCGTTCGGGTCGCCCCAGCGCAGGTTCTCGGCAATGGTGCCGCTAAACAGCACGTTTTTCTGCAGCACCATGGCCACTTGGTGGCGCAGCGCGTCCAGGTCGTAGTCGCGTACGTCCATGCCGCCCACGCGCACGGTGCCTTCGGTGGCGTCGTACAGACGGGCGATGAGGTTTACAAGCGTGGACTTGGCCGAGCCGGTACCGCCGATGATACCGATGGTCTCGCCGCTCTTAATGTGCAGGTCGATATCGTCGAGCGCCTGGCGCTTCGCATGCGCGGAATACTTAAAGCTCACGTGGTCAAAGTCGATGGAACCGTCGGCAACCTCGAGCACGGGCTCGGCGGGATCGGCGATCGTGGGCTCGGCGGCCAGCACCTCGGTAATGCGGTGCGCCGATTCGTCGGCCATGGTCACCATGACAAAGATCATCGACAGCTGCATCAGGCTCATGAGGATCGCGAAGCCATAGGTAAAGATCGAGGAGAGCTGGCCCACGTCGAACAGCGTGCCCTGGCTCGTGATGATGAGCTTGGATCCCAGGTAGATGATGATGACAAATGCGCCGTTGACGCAGATGTTCATCATGGGGTTGTTAAAGGCGAGCAGCTTCTCGGCGCGGGTGAAGTCCATCTGGACGTCGTGCGCGGCGGTGGCGAACTTCTCCTTCTCAAAGTCTTCGCGCACGTAGCTCTTGACCACGCGCATGCCGGTGACGTTTTCCTCGACGGACTCGTTAAGGGCGTCGTACTTGTGGAACACGCGCGAGAAGATGGGGCGTACCTTAAAGATGATAAAGAACAGTCCAAAGCCCAGCAGCGGAATGATGACCAGGTAGACCATGGCGACGCTGCCGCCCATGGCGTAGGCCATGGCAAAGGCAAAGACCAGCACCAGCGGCGCGCGCACGGCGATGCGGATGAGCATCATAAAGGCCTGCTGCACGTTGTTGATGTCGGTGGTGAGGCGGGTGACGAGCGAGGAGCTCGAGAACTCATCGATGTTGGCAAAGCTGAACGTCTGGATCTTGTAGAACAGGTCGTGACGCAGGTTCTTGGCGAAGCCGCAGCTCGCATGACTGCAGGTGACGCCGGCAGCGGCACCAAAAGCGAGCGACGTCAGTGCGATGAGCACCAAAAAGCCTGCGGTGGGAAGCATCTGGGCGACGGTGGCACCGTCTTTGATGGCGTCGATCATGTCGGCGGTGATAAACGGGACCATCATTTCGCAGAGCACCTCGCCAAGCACCAGCAGCGGCGTGGCGATCGTGACCGTCTTGTAATCGCGGATGCTTCCCATGAGGGTTTTAATCATCCAGTTCCTCCCAGGTTACGCGGATTTTTTCGAGCATCTCGGCGAGCTGTTCGCGCTCGTCGTGCGTAAGGGCGCTAAAGGCCTGTTCCCTAAAGCGAATGCGGGCTGCCTGCTCAACACGGGCCTTTTCCCATCCCGCTTCGGTCAGGCGGATGGTGAGCTGCCGACGGTCTTTGGGATTGCGACTGCGCTCGATAAGACCGCCCAGTTCGAGCTTGGACAGAATCTCGGAAAGGGACCCTGGCTTGAGGTCGAAGTGCATGCCGAGCTCCTGTTGGGACAGCTCGCCGGTCGGCTGCTTGGCGAGTAGGCAGACAATAGGCGCCTTGCCAGATATGCCGCCGCCGTGAAAATGCATGTAATGGCCGCAAAAACCCAGGCCGCTCAGGATGCGCTTGGCGAGTTTGTCTTCGGCGCTGACCGCTTCGGGTACATCCGCCGGCTGTGACGGGTCGCCGCCGGGCCCGTGCGAACAAAGGTTAAGAGGTTCATCGCACATGAATCAGTGTTGCTCCTTTCTTTAGTTAGGTAGTGGAATTGTTTTGTGCCTAACCAATTTAGGAGTGTGAGAAATCAATGTCAAGGTGCCAAACTTATTAAGTTACGGCGTTTTGCCAAACGCCGTAACCGCTCGACGCTGCAAACGCTCCTAAGTGGCAATCTGGCGTTCAATCGTCGGGTATGGTTACAAGGCCTATGCCCTCCTCTTTCACGCCACCTTGCTCACTTAGGAGCGTTTTCGCTGTCCGTCCTCAACCTGTGATTCCGTCACGGTCCGCTTCGGTAGTCGTTGGGGACGTTCTTGTTTGGCTAGTCATTTAAGAACGTCCCCAATGACTATCCACTAGGCCGCGATGGAGCAAACGGCCCCCATTTCCGAAACCTTTCCGCAACAATTTGCCCGTCGCGCCGCTCGCCTCCGCTTGCAACGTCCCCTGCGCTACACTTAGTCGCACTGTGGCGCTGCTGCGCCGTGCCCGAACCAAGGGAGACCCTCATGAAGAACACTCAGCTGCTGCTGATCAACGATATGTGCGGCTACGGCAAGGTTGCGCTTTCCGCCATGCTGCCGGTGCTGTCGCACATGGGTTACCGTATCCACAATCTGCCGACGGCACTTGTGTCCGATACGCTCAACTATCCCAAGTTCTACATCCATGACACCACCGAGTACGTGCGCCAGAGCCTCGCCATCTGGGAGGATCTCGGCTTTGAGTTCGACGCCATCTCCACCGGCTTTATCGTGACCGAGGAAGAGACGCGCATTATTTCGGACTTCTGCCACCGTCGCGCGCAAAAGGGCACCAAGGTGTTCGTCGACCCCATCATGGGCGACAACGGCAAGCTCTACGCCGGCGTGCCCGAGTCCACGATCGGCCTCATGCGCAGCCTGCTCGAGTGCGCCGACTATGCGGTGCCAAACTACACCGAGGCGTGCCTGCTCACCGATACGCCCATTGCCGAGCAAATCACGCCCGATAAGGGCCGCGCTCTTGTGGATGCCGTGCGTGCCTTGGGCGCCAAGTCGGTGGTCATTACGAGCGCTGTGGTCGACGGTGCGAATGTCGTCATCGGTTACGACCATGTGGCGGGGGAGTACTTTACGATTCCCTTCGACCTGATCCCGGTCTACTTCCCGGGCACGGGCGACACGTTCTCGGCGGTGCTCGTCGGCCGCGTTATGGCAGGTTGGAGTCTGCAGCGCGCGACGAGCGATGCCATGCGCGTGGTAGCCGAGCTTATCGAGCGCAATGCCGACCAGGAGGATAAGTCCGCCGGCCTTCCCATCGAGGCCTGCCTGGATGTGATTGACCATGAGTAACGCCGACGAGAGCGGCACCGAGGTAGCGGGCGAGAACAAGCCGCTCGGTGCCCCGCGCGGCAAGCGTCCGCGTATCCGCGTGAGTTGCGTGGACCAGCTGGGTGCGTGCCGCTGCCACCATGGTCACAAGCCGGGCGATGTCTTTGACTTTGACCGAGATCGCGGCAAGATGTGCGCCATGGCCTGCCATGTGGGCTTTCCCTATATCGATATCCTGCGCTACGGCGGAACCGTGCCCGGTAACGAGCCTGGTACGGCAAAGTTCTGCTGCCCCGAGGTCGATACGTTGAACGTCTGGCTCGCCGAGATCGTCGACGAGTAGTCGAGCGTGGATTTTCTCCCGTTTAGAGCGTACTTGAGCGCTCAAAGTGGGAGATTGTCCACACTCAATTTGTATGCGGGAGATTATCCACGCTCATTTTGCGCCGAAGACGTGGCCCGCGACCTCGCTTACCTACAGCTGCTCGAGCATAGCGGTACAACCGGCGAGCACGTCGCGGTAGGTGGCGTCGAAGTTGCCGGTGTACCAGGGATCGGCCACGTCGCCGGGGCGCTCGGTCCAATCGAGCAGGCGCGTAATTTTGCCGTCGGGGTCGTCGCCAAAGATGCGACGCAGGTCACGCGCGTTCTCGGCATCCATATAGACAATGTGATCCCAGTCGCCATACTCCGCGCGACGCACCTGACGTGCGCGATGTGCGACGACGGGAATCCCGACCTCGCGCAGCTTGGCGACCGTGCCACGATGCGGCGGGTTGCCGATCTCCTCGGTTGAGGTCGCTGCGGAATCGATGACAAACTCCGACTCGCGCCCAGCGCGGCGCACGAGCTCGGTAAACACCGACTCAGCCATCGTCGAGCGACAGATATTCCCGTGGCAAATAAACAGTACGTGCTGCATATGATGGTTCCTTTCTGGGCGGTCGCGCGGGGGTTACAGACTGCCCTTGAGGCAGTTTGCTCCGATAAAGCCCGCTGCGTACAAGGGGAGATGGCGCAGCTCGCGTCCGTCATCGGTTTCGCTGCGGGCAAAATTGTTCTCGGACAATATGTAGGCATACGGCGACCGGGCTTTTTCCATAAACGACCCGAGCGTTCTCGCGCGCACGTTGCGTGCGGATTTTACCTCGACGGGAACGATCTCCATACGGTCGGTCTGAAGTAGAAAATCGAGCTCGCCGTTCGTCTTCCAAGACGACGGTGGCATCCAGTAATACGTCTGCAAACCATTGCCCGAAAATGCCTGCATGACCGAGTTCTCCGCCAAGGCACCTCGAAAGTCGGAAGACAGCGCAATGGCGGAATCCTCTTTGAGGTCGAGCCAGAGTCGCGGGTTGATACCGAGTTTGTAGAACATGAGGCCCGTATCGAGAAGATAGACCTTAAAGAAGCTCCCGTCTTCGTCGTCGAAGGGGACGAGGGGAGGTTCGATGCCTTCGGTCAGGTTGTTGACCGATATGATGCCGGCGCCCTCGAGCCAGTCGAGTGGCTCGATGAGCTTTGAGCGTCGGCCTCCGCGTTCGACCTCGGAGTACTTGAATTTCTTGGTTGAGGATCGTAGCAGCTGGGATGGAATGGAGCGCCAGACCTTGCGCGCTGCTACGCCGCTGATTCCGTTTTCGGGGTC
This sequence comes from Collinsella sp., assembly GCA_018367075.1. Taxonomy (GTDB): domain Bacteria; phylum Actinomycetota; class Coriobacteriia; order Coriobacteriales; family Coriobacteriaceae; genus Collinsella. The sequence continues at coordinate 9,619 of JAGZGX010000005.1, read as the reverse complement.
GGTCATATCGGCGGTGTAGGTCTCGTCGATTTCGCGCTGCTCGACGCGCGCGTCTTCGATGGAAAGCGTCTTGCGATATGCGTTGACGGCGGCGGGCATGCCGCCCACGATTTGGTATCGATGAAACAGGTTGAGCGCGGCTTGGTGTGCGGCGTAGGTCTCGAGCGTGTCGGCGTGGGCACGAACGGCATCGGCCATCTGCTCCTCGCCGAGCGCCCAGAGAAACTCCTCGAACGACATGGGATGCATGGTCTCTTGGCGGACGCCACTGGGAAAAGGCAGCTTGCGCTTGCGCGTGGCGACGCCGAGCTGACTGCCGGTCGCGCATATGCGCCAGCCCGAACCCGAGAAAAAGCGAAGCGAGTTGAGCGCCCGTTCACAGAGCTGAACCTCGTCAAACAGGATGAATGCGGTTTCTTTGCGAATGGGGGTGCGTTTATAGTCTGAGATTCGTGCCACGATGGTGTCAACGTCGTCGGTGGGGCAGTCGAACAGCGGGGCAATCAGCTCAAGATCGGTCTGAAAGTCGAGTTTGACAAACGCATCGCCGGCGATTCGTCTGCCGATTTCCTCGGCAGCGTACGTTTTGCCCACGCGTCGTGCGCCACGGATGAGGAGGGGGCGCGAGGCGTCCTTTGTCGCCCATGATTCGATAACGGATTCGATTGATCTGCGCATGGGGCTGCCTTTCCAATTTCATGTACTTCAAATACATAGTTTAGTACGATTTCGTGTACTTGAAATACACGAAATCGTGGAAAAACGTGTATTTCAAGTACACGAAATTGAACCGCTGGAGCCTGCGGGCGGATAAACACTGCTCGTATGGTGTGGTTTTCATCGGACGCCCGCCGCGCTGAGCTGTACTTGCGCCTGCCTCGATCCCACCCCTATGCCTGCATCGAAGATTGTGCTGCCCGCTTGCGCTCCCAGCGTGCCAGCTTGATCGTCACTAGCGTGAGTATCCAGGCTACGAGCGAGAATGCGGCGCCAACCGCGCCCACGTAGGCAATGCCAATCCCGCTTACCACGGCGCCGCCCACCGCGGTGCCAAACGAAATGCCAACGTTAAATGCCATGGGCTCCACCGAACTCGCGAGCACCATCGATTTGGGATGGCGGCTGCGGGCCACGTCCATAAAGTGCGTGATGCACGAGACCGAAAACAGGTACATGAGCATCGCCAGGCTAAAGACAAAGACAAGCGCGAGGGGCATGGTGCCGCCAACGGCAAACAGCCCAAACAGAGCCGCGGCCTGGAGCACAAACGTCACGAGCAGCGCCCTCATGCCAAAGCGCGCATCGATCCATCCGCCCAGGATGTTCGAGATCAGGCAGAACACGCCGTAGGCCATAAGGGTGGTGCTCGCCTGAACGGTGCCCATGCCCAGCACCTGCTCCAGATAGGGCGTCACGTAGCCGTAGAACACATAGACCGAGCCCACGCCAAACAAGAAGATGAGCATGCCGGTGATGATGCTCGGCTCGCGCAGAAGCCCCGCCTGCTCGCGGAAGGTGGCAGGCTCGTCGGTTTGTCCGGCGCGCGGCATAAACGCCACGAGCGCGGCGCAGATCAGAACGGCGAAGGTCAGCGTGCCGTACATGGCAACGTGCCAGTCGAGCGTGTCGGCCACAAACTTGCCGATCGAGGTCACAAAGACCATCGCCACGGAGAATGCGCCGTACACCACCGAGATAGCGAGTGAGGTCTGCTGCGGGGACAGCAGCTCGGGGATATACGTCACGCCCACGGCGAGCAGTGCGCCCGAGACGGAGCCCAAGATGATGCGCGAGGCAAACAGCACTTGGAAGTTGGGCGCCAACGCCATGACAAGATTACCGAGTACAAAGACAATGCTGTAGCACACGAGTAACTGGTAACGGCGGAAGCGTCCCGTGCTGAGCGCAAGCGCCGGCGTTGCGATGGCGTAGACGAGCGCGAACACGCTGATGAGTTGGCCTGCGGTGGCAAGTGAGATGCCGAGCTCCGTCGCCAGGTCGCTCTCGATGCCGATGACCACGAACTCCGAGCAGCCGAGCGAAAAGCCTAACAACACGAGCAGCGCTAGGCAGAGGTTGGTGCGCGCGGGGGAAAGCGCGGCAGCGGTTGATGCTGTTGTGGACGAGGTTGCGGTGGTCAAGGCGGTTGCTCCCATGTTGCGTTATATGAGCTAGATTCAGTCTCTGCAACTCTAGCAGAATACGACAAGAAGCAGCGCCTTTGTCACGGTCTGCGCTTGCCTGTATAGTCGCAATACAGGCGAAGATGGTCTCAGGTACATCGCGGGCGACAGGAGATCCCATGGGTATGCACACGACAAAGGTTGCAGTGGGCGAGGGCAAGTTTACGCTCGAGGCCCAGCTGACGGTGACGCCGCGAGGCATGGCGGTGTACGCCTGCTCGCCGGAGTTCGCACACCTGGGCGCCACGGCGCAGGCCATTCCGCGTCCCGAGCCCGGACGCACGGCGACTGTGAGCATCCTTGCCGTTCCGTGCCATCGCGACGAGATCCCGGCGCACGACATTGCGGCGGCGCTCGCTACGCGCTTTGGTGTGCCGGTAACCGCAAGCATGGGTTTTCATGTTGAACAGGCGAGCAAGGACGACTTGCAGCGCGTGCTCAATACCACGAAGGAGCTCATCGTCGCGCTCGAAGAAACCGCGGCCCGCATCTTGCGCGCCGGCTGGGATGAGGGCGGTGCGGGTGCCGAGGTCGTGGCGGTCGATGCCGCGACGGGCAAAGCGCTCGCTCCCGTCGATCGCATCAAAGCTCATACCGGCGAGGGTATCCTGCACCAAGCATTCCTGACGCTTCTGGTCGAGGGCCAGGGCGAAAACATGCGCCTGCTGCTCTGTCGCCGCAGCCCGCTCAAGCGCCTGTGGGGCGGGGTGCTGGCCGATAGCTGCGCCGGCCATCCGCTCCCGGGGGAGGGCGTCGCCGCCGCGACGGCGCGTCGCATCAACGAAGAGCTCGGCATCATGCGCGAGCCGGACGAGCTCAAGCATCTGGGGCACGTGGTGTACCGCGAGGATCACGGCGACGGCCGCTGTGAGTGCGAATGGTGCGAGGTCTACCTGGCCCGTGTTAAGCCGGGCGAGCTGCACATCAACCAAGAGGAAATATCGGAAGTACGCCGCGTGGCCCTCTCCGAGCTCGACGGCTATCTGCAAGGTCATCCCGAGCAGTTGGCCCCCTGGCTCCGCGAGGCCCTCAGCGATCCGTCTATCCGCACGGCCCTCGCCATGTAATCGCTGCCCAAACCATCACAACATTCGATGAAAATCTCGAAAACGAGGAAAAGCGTCGAATGTTGTGACGCTTTTCCTGTCTGTGCCGGCGAGCTCCCGTGTCATCTGGGGGTATAAGGCTAGCAAGTGTTTATTTGCGAGGCCAAGGGGGCGCCCCGTATGGATATCGATAACTTTGAATGGTGGTATAGCGAGGGCGAGGCTCCGGACGAAGAGTGGGACGAGCCCGCGCCGTGTGACGTGTCGAGCGACGAGGACGAGACCGGCAACGATGCCGGTGTCGAGCCTGAAGCCGCCTCCGATGCCGCCGAACCCCTAACCTTTGAACAGGCTTGGGCCCAGGCCGAGGCCGACGAGGCGAAGGCCGATGCCACGGCCACGCTCGGCGAGCCGGCTGATATGTCGATCTCGCCGGCAAAGACCCCACAGCCGCGCCATACCATCGACCCCGGCAGCACGGCATCCTTCAGCATACTCGACGTGCCCGCGCAGGGTGCCCAGGCGCCCGCCCCCACCCATCGCCCCAACCTGGCTCGCGAGGAAGACGCGGGCCGTCGCTCTCCGCTCGGCCCCATTCTCATCGCCTTTATGGCCGGCGTCATCGCTTGCTCGGCGATCGGCAGCATCTGGGGTCATGTCGAGCAGCAGCGCCAAGACGCCGCCAAGGTCGAGATGTCTGTCGAGCAATCGCTCAGCCGCACGCGCTCGGTGCATGTATCGGTCGAGGTCAAGGACGGCGCGACGTGGGACACCGCGCGCGGCGACAGCCAGATGCTCGTCCATATCGTGGGTCGCACGCTCAAGGGGCAAGCGATCGACGAGTACCAATACGTCAATTCCGAAGGTGACGGCATCGAGCTCAAGCCCGGCGACTACGAGCTCACGGTCGATGAGCCGCCCGTCGCCACCGACGGCACGCGTTACCGTGCCTCAAAGCGCATGGTTCCGGTGAGTTTTAATTCACAGGCGCCCGATACGGTCGATAGCACGCCGCAGGGCGGGTTTGACCTTTACGCTATTGCTCAATAACTGCACCTGTCGCTCAACCCCGCTGCCAAGAGTGGGACAATAGCCCTCGACACCGTTGTTTACTATTGGAGGAAGTAGCATGTCCACCGTCACTACCATCAAGCGCGGCGGCCTCATCGCGGCCATCGATTCCATGGGCGCCCAGCTCACGAGCCTTGCCCTCAACGGCAACGAGTATCTGTGGCAGGGCGACCCGGCCTTTTGGGGCAAGCATGCGCCTATCCTGTTCCCCATCGTGGGATCGCTGCGCAACAACATGGCGACATCTGCGGCCGGCACCTGCGAGATGCCGCGCCACGGACTCGCTCGCATCGTCGAGCACAAGTTGGTCGAGGTTTCGGAGGACGGCTCCTCGGTAACGTACGAGATCACTGACACGCCCGAGTCGCTCAAGGCGTTCCCGTTCCACTTTAAGCTCAACATGACCTATGCCCTGACCGGCGACGCCACGCTCACGCAGACCTTTGCCGTCACCAACACCGGCGACGTGGCCCTGCCGTTCTCGGTGGGCGGTCATCCTGCATTCAACGTGCCCGCCCCCGGTGCCGAAGACGAGGCGTTCGAGGATTACGAGCTGGCGTTTACCGAGGCTTGGACTAACGAGGCTCCCATCATCACGCCCGACGGTCTTATGACGTTCGAGGGTAGCTACAAGGCTCCCGATAACTCGGACGTGCTGCCCATTACGCACCGCAGCTTCGATAACGATGCCATCATGTTCACCGATACCCCGGGCTCCACGCTCACGCTGCGCGGTCGCAAGTCGGGCCACGGCGTCAAGATCGACTTTGAGGGCTTTAAGTACATCGGCGTGTGGTCTGCCGCCAACGACGCCCCGTTTGTGGCGCTCGAGCCCTGGACCGGTCACACCACCATGGACACCGAGGACGACGTTTTTGAGCACAAGGTCAACACGATCACGCTGGCGCCGGGCGAGACGGACAAGCGCAGTTTTAGCGTTACCTTGCTCTAGAGGTTCCGCCGCTCGGTCGATGCTGCGCGTCGTCCAGAGCGACAAGTTGTCATTCAAAAGGCAAGGCATAGACCTTCTGGTCATGCCTTGCCTTTTTCATGCCACTTGTTCGCTCTGGACGTCGCTCGCCGGCATTGCCAAAACATCGGCGTCCCCAATGACTACCGCGTGTCTATTAATTTTTCGAGCTTGTGCTGCGCTGCTAGTTGCTGGCGTATATCCTGTTAAGTCGTCAGCATACGATTCAACAGGGAAGGCAGATTATGCATTCTCCCCATCAACGCGACGCGCATCCACAGCCGGTGTGCAGCCGTCGTATCTTCTTAGGCAGTGCGTTTGCTGCGAGCGCTTCCGTCGTCGCCGGCGCACTTGCCGGTTGCCAGCGCCCCTCCACGCTGGAAGTGGCCCAGCCCACGACGGGCGGCGGTCGCGACGACCTGTCCGATTCCGTGATCGGCAAGGACAAGATCCGCATCGGCATGGAGGCGGCCTACGCCCCGTACAACTGGCAGGTCTCCGAAGCCAGCAAGTACACTATCCCCATCGACAACGTGCAGGGCGCCTATGCCGATGGTTACGACGTGCAGATCGCCAAGATCGTCTGCAAGGCCCTCGGTGGCGAGCCCGTCGCCGTCAAGCAGGGCTTCTCGGGTCTTATCGATTCGCTCAACAACGGCCAGATCGACCTCATCATTGCCGGCATGAGCGCCACGCCCGAGCGCGAGGAGTCCGTCGGCTTTTCCGACCCGTACTTCATTGGCTACTTTGGCCTGTTCGTAAAAGAGGGCTCGCCCTACCAAAATGCGACCAAGCTCAGCGACTTTAGCGGCGCAACGGTCCTCGGCCAAAAGGACACCATGCTCGATACCGTCATCGACGAGATCCCGGGCGTTGTCCACAAGAACCCGGTCGATTCGGTCCCCACGGTGTTTTCGAACCTGCTGCAGGGCACCTGCGACGCCGTGACCTACAATACCGAGAACGAGAAGGGCTATATGGCCCAAAACCCGGGTATCGTGCCGATTCGATTTGCCGAGGGCGAGGGCTTTAAGCAGGAGGTCACGGCAAACGTCGGCTGCCGCAAGGGCTCGGACAAACTGCTTAAGCTCATCGACAAGACACTCAAGGGCATTAGCCAAGAGGAGCGCGACCAAATGTGGGACGCGTGCCTCGACCGTCAGCCGGCATAGGGAGGCAGCATGAAAACCATCAATCGCCTGGCCTCCTTTATCAAGGCAGACCACCGTTATGTATACCTGGGCACGAGCGTCATCGCGGCGCTCGGCCTGGCGTTTAGCCAGCGCAACCCCACGCCGATGAGTTTCTTGGCGCCTACGGGCGTGTTCCAAGACTGCCTCTGGGCAATCCTTTGGGCCTGGCTCGTCGTGTCGGCGGCGGCGCTGGTCACCAAGCTCATGCACTGGAACGACTATCGCGAAAAGTCGCCGTTCGCATCCGAGCGCTGCCGTCGTGGCGCACGCCTGGGCAGCTACGTCGTGGTCGCCATCGCGGCGATCTTTTTCGTGGACCGCTGCGTCATGTCGTTTATCGACCTGGTGCAGGTGAGCATTGTCTCGGATTCCAACCCCAGCGACTTTTTGTCGAGCCTGGTCTACATGACCTACAAGAGCGGTGACTTCTTCATTCGCGGTATCGAGATCACCATCGCGCTTGCCACCTTCGGCACCGTCATCGCCTTTTTCCTGGCGCTGCTTTTCGTGTTCCTGCGCATCCAGACGTTCGACCGTGTGGACAACGATCTCACGCGTTTCTTTAAGAGCATCGGCCGCGGCTTTGCGACCGTTTACTCCACCATCGTGCGCGGCACGCCCATGATGGTCCAGGGTCTGCTCATCTATTACGCGGGCTTTACCGTCCTGCGCAGCATGGGCTTCGAGACCGCCCAGGCCAACCAGATCTGGAGCACCTTCACTGCCGGCCTCGTCACCATTTCGCTCAACTCCACCGCATACATGATGGAAGTCCTGCGCGGCGGCATCGAGTCCATCGACGCCGGCCAGGCCGAGGCGGCGCGTTCGTTGGGTCTGTCGCAGTGGCAGGCCATGCGCAAGGTCGTGTTCCCCCAGGGCATTAAAAACGCGATCCCCGCACTCACCAACGAGCTCATCATCAATATCAAGGATTCGTCGGTGCTTTCGGTCATCGGCGTGTTCGACCTCATGTACGCCACCACCACCGTCGCCGGCGTGTACTACCGCCAGATGGAGGTCTACTGCGTTGCACTCGTGGTCTACCTGATCCTGACGCTCGTGGCGAGCCGCCTGCTCGAGGCCTTTGGCAAAAAGCTCGGCGCCGAGGCCCCGGCCACGCTGCCCAGCTCCAACTAGGCTCAAGACGAGGAGAATCATCATGGCAGATACCGCCACTACCGGCGCTGCGGCCGCCGCGCAAAACCAAGAGCCGCTCATCCGCGTCGAGGGCCTGCGCAAGAGCTTCGGCTCGCTCGAGGTACTCAAGGGCATCGACCTCGCTGTCAATCCCGGCGAGGTCGTCACCATCATCGGCGCCTCGGGCTCGGGCAAGTCGACCTTCTTGCGCTGCCTCAACCTGCTCGAGACCCCGGACGCGGGCCATATCTGGTTCCACGGCCAGGACCTCACGGCCGAGCGCTGCAACATCAATAAACTCCGCGAGGACATCGGCATGGTGTTCCAGGGCTTTAACCTGTTCAACAACATGGATGTGCTCGACAACTGTACCCTCGCGCCCGTCACGCTCAAAAAGATGAGCAAGGCCGAGGCCGAAAAGGTCGCGCTAGAGCATCTGGCAAGCGTGGGACTCGAAAAGTTCGCACACGCCGCCGTGAGTCGCCTGTCCGGCGGCCAAAAGCAGCGCGTGGCCATCGCCCGCGCTCTGTGCATGAACCCGCAAATCATGCTGTTCGACGAGCCGACCTCTGCGCTCGACCCCGAGATCGTGGGCGAGGTGCTCGAGGTCATGCGCAAGCTCGCCGCCGACGGCATGACCATGGTCGTCGTCACGCACGAGATGGCTTTTGCCCGCACGGTGTCCGACCGCGTGGTCTTTATGGACAAGGGCGTGGTGCTCGAGGACGCCGCGCCGGCTGAGCTCTTCGGCAATCCCAAGCACCAGCGCACCCGCGAGTTCCTCTCGCGTTATCTCAACGACAAATAATGCAAGCGAACGTGGCAAAGGGACCGCCTCTTTGCCACGTTATTTTTGGAGGAAGGCATGGCCGAGGTTTGGCGCTTCTTTGCGCACGAGGATGATTTTGCCGATATCGATGAGGTCGGCGCGTGCGAGCGCCTGGGCCGCGTGCTGTCGTTTCCGACCATTTCGAGCATGGATGCCCAGACGGTGGACTGGCAGGCGTTTGACGACCTGCGCGCCTATATGCAGCAGGGCTGGCCGCGCGTGTTTGCGACGGGCGAGGTCGAGCTCATCGACCATTCGCTGCTCGTGACGCTTGCCGGCACCGACCCCGCCCTCAAGCCGGTCATGCTCATGGGCCACATGGACGTGGTTCCCGTGGTGCCGGGCACCGAGACGGACTGGACGCACGATCCCTTTAGCGGGCACGTGGACGACACCTATATTTGGGGTCGCGGCGCCATCGATATGAAAGACCAGGTTGCGGGCATCTTGGAGGCCGTTGAGTATGCGCTGGCGCACGGCTGGCAACACGAACGAACGCTGCTGCTGGCCTTTGGCCAGGACGAGGAAACCACGCAGTACGGCGCGGGGGCGATCGGTCGTGTGCTCGAGAAGCGTGGCGTTGAACTTGAATATCTGATCGACGAGGGTGACTACCGTATTGTTTCGGCTGCCGAGTATGGCGCGGGCGAGGGCTGGCTTATGCATGCCGACCTCGCGGAGAAGGGTTACGCCGATATCATACTCAAGACGAAGAGTGAGGGCGGGCATTCGTCCAACCCCTACGGCGGCACATCGCTCGAGGTGCTCAGCCGTGCCATCACCGCAATCTGCGATATCGAGTGGCCGACGCGCGTGACCGACTTGCTTGCCGCTCAACTCGTCGAGTTGGGGCTCTACACGGCCGATGAAATTGCCGCCAACGGGGATGCCATTGTCCGCGATTGCCTCGCCAGCAAAAAGCTCTATCCGCTGGTGACGACCACCTGCGCGCCCACGCAGATCGAGGGTGGCAGCACCGGCGCCAACGTAATGCCGCAGGATATGTGGGCCAATATCAACTTCCGCATGCTCGAGGGTACGAGCGTGGCCGATGTCGTGGCCTGCTGCCGCGAGGCCGTTGCCACCGCTGGGCTCGCCGGCCGAGTCGAGGTCGAGCTGGGCCCCGGCAGCTCCGAGCCCTCGCCGTCCCCGCGCATCGGTGGACCGGGGCTCGAGGCCGTCCGCGCCAT
>JAGZGX010000035.1:0-20488 GCA_018367075.1 Collinsella sp. | reverse complement strand
CATTTGGACAATCTGACGTTCAACTTCAAGGGCGCGACCAGAAGGTCAGCGCCCTTTCGTTTCACGTCACCTTGTCTCAAATGCGACCCGCTCGCTGTCCGTCCTCTACCTGCGGCGCTGCCTTGCTCCGGATGCGGTATGCTCAACCTGCGGCGCCTTAGAGGTAGTCATTGGGGACGTTCTTAAATGACTAGGTTGGGCACATTGCTTTGAGATGTTATTCAATCGGCTTTGATGGCCATGAAGTCGGCTACCTGCTCAAAGAAATTAGCGGCATTCATCTGCTATTGAAAATAATGCTCGAAAAATCGTTCAAGAAGTCGCGGGGCGATTTTTGATGCGTCGCGCGTCAAGTGATTTGGCAAGTTCTTGGTTAGATATTGGTTAGTTTTGGGGCAACCTTGCCAAAAGCTTGACGAATGCAAATCTAGACGTCGGCGAATGAACACTTTGAGCGAGCTCGGTGCAAAATTCTGGGCTGATTCTCGATAATCGCCTTCAATCGCCCCTTGCCAAGCGCTAGCCTCGCTTACAATCTGCTCCGACATTCGCGCGCCGTCCGGCGCTTAAGAGGGGAGGGCCCCATGGCAAACGAGATCTGGACCATCAAGCGTTGTCTCGAGTGGACCAAGGAGTACCTGGCCGAGCGCGGCGAGGAGCACCCCCGTCTTTCTGCCGAGTGGCTGCTGTGCGCAGCTACGGGTCTGGCGCGTATCGACTTATATATGCGCATGGACGAGACGCTCGACGCAGCGCAGCTCGAGACCATGCACGCGGCGGTCGTCCGTCGCGCGAAGGGCGAGCCGCTGCAGTACATCACCGGTAGCACGCAGTTTCGCATGATCGACGTCGCGTGCGCCCCCGGTGTGCTCATCCCGCGCCCCGAGACCGAGATGCTCGTCGAAGAAGTTCTGAACTATCTGGATGCCGAGGTGCTGAGCCCCGAGGCCGCTGCCCGCCAGCGCGTGGAGCTGCCTTGGAACGATGAGGTCGAGCAGGCCCGCAAAGCCGAGGCGGCGCTGGCTGACGAACGCGCGGCCGCCGAGCGCCGTGCCGCCAACCTGACGGCCGCCGATGAGGCTGCGCTGGGTAGCGACGTGCTCGGTAGCCGCGCCTATGCCGAGGAACTGGCCGACCGCGAGGCCGAGGAAGCCGCCGCGCAGGCAGCAGAAGCCGAAGCGGCAGAAGCAGAGGCCATGGAAACCCCCGAGCCCGAGCTCGACGAATACGGCATCGCCATTGAGGACAACGACCAACAGGCGACTCCCGCGCAAGATGCCGCCGAGGCTAACGTATCTGCCCCAGCCGAGCCCCGCACTGCCCGCGTTCTCGAGGTCGGCTGCGGCACGGGCTGCATTTCGCTCTCCCTTGCCTGGGAGCGCCGCGGGCACGTTACCTGCACTGCTACCGATATCGAGCCGCGCGCCATCGACCTTGCTACCAAAAACCGCGATGCGCTTGGCCTCACGTCCGACGAGGTCGCCTTCAGCCTCACCAACCTGGTGAGTTCCATTCCCCGCGAAGAGTGGGGCACCTTTGACGTACTCGTCTCCAACCCGCCCTACATCCCCACCGATGTCATGCGCTCGCTGCCGCATGAGGTCAAGGACTTTGAGCCCGATCTGGCGCTCGAGGGCGGTGCCGACGGTCTCGATATCTTCCGCCGCCTGCTCAACGCGGCGCCCTACATGCTGCGTGCCGGCGGCCTGTTTGCCTGCGAGCTCTACGAGGGCGCGCTCGACGCCGCGGCCGAGCTCTGTCGTCAAGCAGGCCTTTCGGACGTGCGTATCGTCCACGACCTCACCGATCGTCCCCGCATCGTTCGAGCCATCGTCACCGAGCCCAAACAGCGTATTTAAGCTGAATAAATAGACATTTGCGCAAGTTTGTCCTTGCAATATACCGTAAAACTTCTACTATAGAAGGAGAAAGGTATGTCAAATCAGCTGCATCGGTACCGTATCGTGCTTGATTACATTGAACCTTGGCTTGATGAGCAGGATGAAGCTACGCTGAAGCAGATTTATGCAGACCTTTTGGTGCTCGAGAAGGAAGGTCCCAGCCTTGGTCGTCCGCTGGTTGACCGCGTAAAGGGCTCGAAGCTTCATCATTTAAAGGAGCTGAGAGTGACGTCGTGTGGTGGGCAGGTGATTCGCATCCTCTTCGCCTTTGACCCCAAGCGCCAGGCGGTATTGCTATTGGCGGGTGATAAGTCGCGAGCGGGATCGTCAAGGGCAAAATGGAACGGTTGGTATGCGATCAACATTCCAAGGGCCGAGCAAATATACCGTCGCCACGTAAGGAGGCTCGATCGAGATGGAACTGCATGAGTATATGGAATCTCGCGGGATAACACGCGACTCCATTACCGCCGAGCAGGAGAGGACTCGCGATCGTATCGAAGCCTATAAGCTTGCTCAGATTCGCAGGTTAAAAGATCTAACACAGGCGTCGGTCGCCCAGTCGATGGGCGTTTCTCAAAAACGTGTATCCGAGCTCGAGCGTGGGGAGTTGGGTTCGATGAGGCTCGACACGCTGAGCAGGTACGCAGAGAGCCTCGGCGGAAAACTGGTTGCAAGCATCGAGTTTCCCGATCGTACCGTTACGCTTGCGCGCTAAAAATCTTCAATTAACCCCCTCACTTTCACCGACTACTAGAGCCGCTCACCAAACCAACATGCGCTCTGGGCAAATAGGTTGAATGTTTCGTGCGAGAATGCCCCACAGTAAACAAACTTGCACCGGAGCGTAAGGGGCTGGCATACACATGCAGACGGTCTATCGGGTATACGAGGGAACGCGCGAGCCGCATCGGCTTGCCGTCGAGCGCACGGCCGAGGTGCTCGGCCGCGGCGGCCTGGCTTTGATCCCGACCGAGACCGTCTACGGTGTCGCCGTGGCAGTCAACGCCTTCTCGGACGCCGTGCCCCAAGATACAAGCGAATTCCCATCGTGGCCGCGCGATCCGCAGGCTGCCGTCAACGGTGCCGCAGTCCCTGCGCTTGGCACCGGCTATCGACGTATCTTCACTCTCAAGCAACGTGAACTCACGCAAACCGTTGCTTGGCTGGTCGATGGCGTTGAAGCACTCGACCGCTATGGCGTGGACATCCCGGAAGATGCCCGCGTGCTCGCGCGACGATGCTGGCCGGGAGCCCTGACTATCGTGGTCAAGGCAGCCCCCTGCGTGCCGACCTTTATGCGTGCCGCCGACGATACGGTGGCCCTGCGCGCTTCGGCCTCTCCCGTGGTCCAAGCGCTCATCCGCGCCTGCGGCAGTCCCCTTGCCTGCACGAGCGCCAACACGCACGGCGCGCCCTCGCCGGCAAGCTTTGCCGCCGTCGAGGGTCGCATTCTGGAGGGGGTCGATGTTGCCGTCGACGCCGGTGAGACCCCGTGTCGCGACGCCTCGACCATCGTGTCGTTCCAGCACGGCGGGCTCAAGATCCTGCGCCAAGGCGCACTTCCCGCATCAGAGATCGAGCGGGTCCTGTCCGACCCGATGCAATAGAAAGGTGTAAGCGATGTCGTTGAATCTGGGCAGCCTGGGCATGGAAGATGCCTCGTTTAACTTTGGCGGTTCCTACATCATGGCGCTCGACTGCGGCACCACCTCGGTACTTGCGACCATCGTCGACGAGTACGGATGCATCGTCGCGCAGGCACGTCGCAGCGTCAAAACGAGTTTTCCGCGTCCCGGTTGGGTAGAGCAAGACCCCATGACGGTCCTTGCCAGCCAGATTGCCGTCATGATGGAGGTCCAGTTTAAGAGCGGCATCCATTCTGACCGCATCGCCGCCATCGGTATCTCCAACCAGCGCGAGACCACGGTGGTGTGGGACCGCATAAGCGGCCAACCCATCTATAACGCCATCGTGTGGCAATGCCGTCGCACCGCACCTCTGATCGACGAGCTGGTCGAGCGAGGCGCAGAAGAGCTGGTGCGCTCCCGCACGGGACTCACGCTCGATCCGTATTTCTCGGCTTCCAAGGTGCAGTGGATCCTCGACAACGTCGACGGTGCGCGTGAGAGCGCGGCGGCGGGCGACCTCATGTTCGGCACCATCGACACCTGGCTCATCTACAACCTCACCGGCAGTCAGGTCTTTGCCACCGACTACACCAATGCCAGCCGCACGGCGCTCTTTAATATCCATACGCTCGATTGGGACGACGACCTGCTGGCGCTCTTTGACGTTCCACGTTCCATGATGCCCGAGGTTCGTTGGAGCTCGGGCGACTACGGCCGCGTCGCGAGCGACATCATGACCAACATGCCGCCCATCATGGGCGTGGCGGGCGATCAGCAGGCGTCGCTGTTCGGCCACTGCTGCTTCCATCCCGGCCAGACCAAAAACACCTATGGCACGGGTTGCTTTATGCTCATGAACACCGGCGACGAGGTCGTCGAATCCAAGAACGGTCTGGTCTCCACGATCGGTATCGCCGCGGACGGCAAGATCAGCTATGCGCTCGAGGGTTCTATCTTTGCCGCCGGCTCAACCATGAACTGGCTGCGCAACAACATGGGCATCATCTCGAGTGTGAGCGAGTCCGCGCAACTCGCCGTTTCAATCAACGACAACGAGGGCTGCTACTTCGTTCCCGCCTTTGCGGGTTTGGGCGCTCCCTGGTGGGATCCGCATGCCCGCGGTATCGTGTGCGGCCTGACCGGTGCCTCGAGTCGCGCGACCATTGTGCGTGCGGCCTGCGAGTCCATGGCCTACCAGAGTTATGACGTGCTGCGCGCCATGGAGCAGGACGTGGGACTTTCGATTGAGCGCCTGTCCGTCGATGGCGGCGCCTCACGCAACGAGTTCATCATGCAATTCCAGGCCGACCTGCTGGATATCCCCGTGCTGCAATGCGAGACGGTGGAGACCACGGCAATCGGTGCCGCGTACTTGGCGGGTCTTGCCGTCGGCTATTGGGAAGACCTTGAAGAGCTGGAGCAAAATGCCCAGATCGTTAGGACCTTCCTTCCCCATATGTCCGCCGAGCGTCGCGAGCAAAACCTTGCGGGCTGGCGTGATGCAGTCAAGCGCTCGCTCAGTACCGCACAGTAGGGCTGCGATGGGCTGCTCGATACAACAAACCGCTAAACTTATGCATGGCGTGCGGCGGCAACATTGCTGCGCGCCTTGTCAGCAAGGCCGTTTTGCGGCCGCAACGAAAGGGGCAATCAACCCATGACCGTCACCCACGATGCGTCCCGTGTGACGCTTGTCGATCATCCGCTCGTCCAGCACAAGCTGTCGATCCTGCGCGACAAAAACACCGGCACCAACCAGGTCCGCCAGCTCGTGCGCGAACTCGCGCTTTTTGACGGCTACGAGGCCATGCGCGACCTGCCTATGGAAGACGTCGAAGTCGAGACCCCCATCACTACCGCCACGTTCAAACAGCTCGCCGGCAAGAAACTCGCCATCGTGCCCATCCTGCGTGCGGGCCTTGGCATGGTCGACGGCATTCTCGACCTGGTGCCCTCCGCTCGCGTAGGCCACATCGGTATGGAACGCGACGAGGTTACCCATGAGCCGCATGAGTATTACTGCAAGATGCCCAAGGATATCGACCAGCGCATCTGCCTGGTCGTCGACCCCATGCTCGCCACGGGCGGTTCGGCCGAGATGGCCATCAGCTACCTGCGCGAGCGCGGTGTCAAGGACATCCGCATGCTGTGCATCGTCGCTGCCCCCGAGGGCCTCAAGTCGCTGACCGAGAAGGACCCAGATGTGCATATCTATACCTGCGCTATCGACGACCATCTCAACGAGGCTGCCTACATCGTTCCCGGCCTGGGCGACGCCGGCGACCGCATCTACGGCACGTTGTAATCTCTGGGCCATACCGGCTAACGTCGAAAATACGAAGAAATGGTGCGCGCGGGCGAGCAAAAGACGTCCACGCGCACTCCTGTTAACGGACGTTTTGCCCTGCAGGGTTCGAGAAAAACGTATTACCGTACCTGCGGCATAAAGAAGGTCTTAAGAAAACGAACAGGTGCGTATTAACCGATGCTTTTTCGGTTGTACTTTAGCGATTGGCTCGTACAATAGTCACCAATGTTTGGCGGGAACTGTTCTGTGAGGCGTTAAAAAAGGAAAGTGAGGACGCCAATGTTTCAGATAGCCGATCTGCTCGCTATCGTTGCAGGCGCCATCGCGGGCGCAATTGCCTTCCTTCCCTTTGTCTTTACGCTCAAGCCGGTTCTTGACGATAAACAGAATGCGGACATGCTCAAGGGTATGGTGAGTCTGGCGGTCTCGGCAATCGCCCTGCTCGTCTTTACCTTGGTTGTGTTTGTGTTGTTCGGAGAGGCATTTCGCATGTTCCTCCTGGGCGAGGCGATCGGCTTCGTGGCCTTTATGGCCGCCTGCGCGGTTCGCGTCGCCAAGGCGCTGCGAGATCCTCATGAGGTCGAAAGGTAAGTCGTGGAAATTTTTGAAAAGCTGCCTGATGAGATTAATCATCTGGTCAGCGAGTTCAGCTCCACCCCTGTCGTGGGCGATCTGAGCTGCGGCATCACGCAGTACTCGTTTTGGCTGATCGTCTCCACGATCGTGCTCCTGATCGTCCTAGCCGTGTTCAAGAAGAAGCAGACCCTGGTTCCCAAGGGCTTCTTCGTCAACGGTTTCGAGTACATCATCGAGTACGTCGAGAACGATATCGGCAAGGGTGTCGTGGGTGAGAACTGGAAGAAGCACTTCCCGTTCCTGTGCTCGCTTTTCCTGTTCATCCTGATCAATAACATGATCGGCCTGATCCCGGGAATGAAGCCCGGCACCGGCGCAATCGGCTCCACCGCCGCACTCGCCATTTTCGCCTTCGTGTACTTCATCTACTACGGATGCAAGGCTCACGGCGTGATCGGCTACATCAAGAGCCTCGCCCCGCAGGGCGTGAGCTTCCCGATGAACGTGCTCGTGTGGGTCGTCGAGCTTTTCTCGACCTTCCTGCGCCTCATCACGCTTGCCGTCCGTCTGTTCTGCAACATGTTCGCAGGACACGTGGTCATGGGCTCGTTCGCCATCATGGCGAGCATGTTCATGCAGCCGCTGCTTCAGCAGGTTTCCGCGGCCCACGCCGTCGGCGCCCTGCCTTCGCTGGCCTGGCTTGCCATCCTCATCCTGATCTATGCGATCGAGCTTGTGGTCGGCGCCATCCAGGCTTACGTCTTCACGGTCCTTACCGCCGTGTATGTCTCCGAGGCAGAGGAGGTCGCGGAGGAGGAGTAGTCTTCCGTTCGTGCCTTAAAGGTAAGGCAATTCGTTAAACCGCCGGTGCCCGTACCCATGGAGCCCGGCAGTTATAAAAAGGTTATCCTGCGTGAAATAAGACACGCACGACAAAGGAGGAATCGTGGGAGTTATCGGTTACGGTCTCGGTGTTATCGGCGCTGGTCTTGCTATCGGCCTGTCTGCTCTGGGTGCTACGGGTGCTATGGCCCGTCAGCCTGAGGTCCAGGGCCGCGTGTTCACCGTCTTCATCATGGGCTCCGCTTTCGGCGAGGCTCTGGCTCTGATCGGCTTCGTTGTCGCGCTGATCGTTAAATAGCACGGAGCGTCAAGTATGAATCTTTCATCCCAGAAGAGCGCGATCGCACTCTCCGCGTCCGCGGCCGCGCTGCTCATGCCGGTTTCCGCGTTCGCCGAGGACGGCGCCGCCGGTGCGGACATCCTCATCCCTAAGATGGCGGAGTTCATCCCGGCGCTTATCGCCTTCCTGATTATCTGGATCGTGCTGGCCAAGGTCGCCCTGCCGGGCATCATGAAAACCATGGAGGAGCGCGGCAAGAAGATCGAGGAGAGCCTCGACGAGGCCGAGAAGACCAAGCAGGAGGCTATCGCCAAGCGCGCTGAGTCCGACTCGATCGTCACCGACGCCCGTCGTCAGGCTGCCGACATCGTTCTCGAGGCCCGTAAGGACGCCGAGTCCGAGCGTGCCCGTATCATCGAGGCTGCTCACAAGGAGGCCGAGGAGATCATCGCCAAGGCCCATACGACCGTCGAGGACGAGCGCAAGTCCATCTACGCCGGTGCCGCGAGCTCCATCGCCGACCTGTCCGTTGCCGTCGCCACCAAGATCGTGGGCGAGGCACTCGAGGACGATGCCGAGCAGAAGAAGCTCATCGAGCGCTACATCCAGGAAGCAGGTAGCCTGAATGCCGACTAGCCGCTATCAGGACAAGGTGCTCGAGACCTACGCGCGTTCCCTTTTGGAAGCCGCCAAGGCCGAGAACCATGTGTTCGAGGACCTCGAGATGGTCGAGCGCTTGGCTTCTGCCAGCCCCGAGATCATCGCCGTGCTCGACACCATGTCCAAGCGCGACCAGCTCGACCTTCTTCCCAAGGTGGCAGCTGCCTTTAAGTATGTTGCCGAGGAAGACGAGGATGTAGTGGGCGTGACCGTCACCACGGCGATCCCGCTCGACGACGAGCTGCGTCAAACCATCACTAAGAAATGCGAGCAGGACTTCGGCCGCAAGGTATTCCTTATCGAGCAGGTCGACCCGTCTATCGTGGGCGGCCTGGTGCTCGAGGCCCGCGGCGAGCGTCGTGACATTTCCGTCAAGACGCAGCTGCGCATCGCGCAGGAGACCCTCGCAAACTCTGCTAATTCGTACGGAGGTGAAGCCTAATGTCCGAAACCCTCAATGCCCAGGATATCGCCAAGAAACTGCAGGAGCAGCTCACGAGCCTCTCCGCGACGGTCGATACGCATGAGGTTTCAACGGTCGATGAGGTAGGCGACGGCATCGCGCGCGTCTCCGGCCTCAAGAGCGCCATGGCAGGCGAGCTTCTGGAGTTCAAGAGCTCCGATACCGGTGAGACCGTCTTCGGCCTTGCCCAGAACCTTGACCGTGACGAGGTCGGCGCCGTTCTGTTTGGTGCCGTCGACTCCATCAAGGAAGGCGACGAGTGCCGCACCACTGGCCGCATTATGGATATCCCCGTGAGCCGTGCCATGCTCGGCCGCGTCGTCAATCCGCTCGGCCAGCCCATCGACGGCCTGGGCGACATCGTCGCCACGCACCGTCGCCCCATCGAGTTCAAGGCTCCCGGCGTCATCGATCGTACCCCGGTGTGCGAGCCGGTTCAGACCGGTCTGCTCGCTATCGACTCCATGGTGCCTATTGGCCGCGGTCAGCGTGAGCTCATCATCGGCGACCGTAAGACCGGTAAGACCGCCATCGCCATCGACGCTATCCTCAACCAGCGCGGCAAGGGCATGGTCTGCATCTATGTCGCCATCGGCCAGAAGGCCTCCACGGTTGCCAACATCCGTGAGACCCTCGCTCAGCACGGTGCGCTCGACTACACCATCATCGTTTCGGCCACTGCTGCCGATTCCGCCCCTATGCAGTACATCGCGCCTATGGCCGGTGCCGCTATTGGCGAGTTCTTCATGTACAACGGCGAGGACGGCAAGCCCGCTAGCGAGACCAACCCCGGCGGCCACGTGCTCGTCATCTACGACGACCTGTCCAAGCAGGCTGTGGCCTACCGTCAGATGTCGCTGACGCTGCATCGTCCGCCCGGACGCGAGGCCTATCCTGGCGACATCTTCTACCTGCACTCTCGTCTGCTCGAGCGTGCCGTCAAGATGTCCAAGAAGAACGGTTACGGCTCCATGACGGCACTGCCGATCATCGAGACCCAGGACGGCGACGTCTCGGCCTACATTCCGACCAACGTCATTTCCATTACCGATGGTCAGATCTACCTGCAGTCCGAGCTCTTCTTCCAGGGTCAGCGCCCGGCAGTCGACGTGGGTATCTCCGTGTCCCGCGTCGGTGGCGATGCGCAGACCAAGGCCATGAAGCAGGTCGCCGGCAACCTCCGTCTGGACCTCGCTTCCTATCAGGAGCTCGCTGGCTTTACGCAGTTCGGCTCCGACCTCGACGAGGCTACTCAGAAGCAGCTGACCCACGGTGCTCGCATGACCGAGCTCCTGAAGCAGCCGCGTTACAAGCCGTTTGAGGTTGGCGAGCAGATCGTTACGCTGTTCGCTGGCAACGAGGGCTTCCTGGATGACCTGGAGATCGCCGACGTGCTGCCCTTCCGTGCCGAGCTCATCGAGTACATGGACAATGGCTTTGGTTCGCTGCTCGACAAGGTTCGCGCCAAGAAGATCGATGATGACACCAAGGCTGAGCTCTTGCGCGTCATCGGCGACTTCAAGCAGCAGTTCATGGCCAAGCACCATTCGGATGTTTCTGGATCAGAGGAGAACTAAGCCCCATGGCCAACCTTCGCGACATTAAGAAGCGAATCTCCTCGGTTACCACGACCAAGCAGATCACGCGCACGATGGAGATGGTCTCTACGGCCAAGATCCGTCGTGCCCTCGATCGCTCCAAGCAGGCCGAGCCCTATAAGGAGGCGCTGACCGACGTCATGCTGACGGTTGCCGGCGACGCCTCCTGCTCGGGCACCGATCCCATGCTGCAGAAGCATGAGAGCGTCAAGCATGGCCTGATTGTCGTCATTGCTTCGGACCGCGGCCTTGCCGGCGGTTTCAATACGACGGTGGAGCGCACGGCCGAAAAGCTCGCCGCTTCTTGGGCGAACGATGGCATCGAGTGCGAGATCATCGCGTGTGGGCGTAAGCCGGCCACGTATTTCCGTGACCGCGCAAATGTCATCATGCATTTTGAGGGCAATTCCTCCGAGCCCGATTTCAATCAGGCTCGCATGATCTCCTCTCATATCTGCGATGCGTATCGTGCCGGTGAGCTTGACCGTGTCGAGCTTGTCTACCACCACGCCAAGAACCGCGTGGATCAGGAACTTCGCGTCGAGCACTTGCTGCCGCTCGATCCCGAGATGATCGCTATGGCCCACGGTCCGCGTAAGAACGAGACCGACGCCCCTAAGCGCATCTCGTCCACGTTCGAGTTCGTGCCCTCTCCCGAGCATGTTCTCGGCAAGCTTGTACCGTCTTATATCCTGACGGTCATCTACCAGGCCCTGATCGATTCGGCGGCCGCCGAGCAGGGTGCGCGCCGCAAGGCCATGCACTCCGCGACGGAAAACGCCACCGCGATCATCTCGACCCTTACCCGCACGTATAGTCGCGTGCGCCAGGCTTCGATCACGACCGAGATCAACGAGATCGTCGGCGGAGCCTCAGCATTGGAGGAACAGTAATGGCTAATAACACCGTAAAGCTTGCGGTCGAGGAAGCCACCAAGAAGACGACTGCCGGTGATGGCCGCATCGTGCGTATCATCGGCCCTGTCGTCGACGTCAAGTTTGACGGCGCGGTGCCCCCGATCTACAACGCGCTCACGGTCGAGGCCGAGACCCCGATCGGTCACCTGAGCACGATCCTCGAGGTCGAGAGCCAGCTTCCGGGCGGCGTCGTCCGCACGGTCGCCATGTCCTCGACCGACGGCCTGCAGCGTGGTCTCATCGCCACCGATACCGGTGAGCCCATGAAGATGCCCGTTGGCCCCAAGACGCTCGGCCGCATTTGGAACGTCATGGGCAAGCCTGTCGACGGTAAGCCCATGCCCGAGGTGGAGGAGTTTTATCCCATCCACCATGCAGCGCCCCGCTTCGACGAGCTCACCACCAAGACCGAGATTTTCGAAACCGGCATCAAGGCCGTTGACCTGCTTGAGCCCTACATCCGTGGCGGCAAAACGGGTCTGTTCGGCGGCGCCGGCGTCGGCAAGACCGTTCTGATTCAGGAGCTCATCAACAACCTCGCCCAGGAGCACGGCGGCACCTCGGTGTTCACCGGTGTCGGCGAGCGTACTCGTGAGGGCACCGACCTGTTCCTCGAGATGAGCGAGTCTGGCGTAATCGACAAGACCTGCTTGGTCTATGGTCAGATGAACGAGCCGCCTGGAGCGCGTCTGCGCATCGGTCTGGCTGGCCTTACCACCGCTGAGTACTTCCGCGATCGCGGCCAGGACGTTCTGCTGTTCATCGACAACATCTTCCGCTTCTCCCAGGCCGGTTCCGAGGTTTCCGCACTGCTGGGTCGTATGCCGTCCGCCGTCGGTTACCAGCCTACGCTGGCTACCGAGATGGGCGACCTCCAGGAGCGCATTACCTCGACCAAGACGGGTTCCATTACCTCCGTCCAGGCTGTCTACGTCCCTGCAGACGACCTGACCGACCCGGCGCCTGCCACGACGTTTACGCACCTCGACGCCACTACGGTTCTTTCGCGTAGCATTTCGTCGCTCGGCCTGTTCCCGGCTATCGACCCGCTCGCGTCTTCCTCCGACGCTCTCGATCCCTCGATCGTCGGCGAGGAGCACTACCGTGTCGCCGTCAAGGTCCAGGAGCTCCTGCAGGAGTACTCCGACCTTCAGGACATCATCGCCATTCTGGGTATGGACGAGCTGTCCGAGGAGCAGCGCCTTACGGTCAACCGTGCCCGTAAGATCCAGCAGTTCCTCTCCCAGTCCTTCCACGTCGCCGAGAAGTTCACCGGCAACCCCGGTGTCTACGTCCGCGTCGAGGATACCGTCCGCTCCTTCGCCGAGATTGTCGACGGTAAGGCCGATGACCTGCCCGAGCAGGCATTCCGCTATGCTTCCACGATTGAGGACGTGCGCGAGCGCGCCCGCAAGATGGGGGAGAAGTAGGTTATGCGTATCCGCATCGTGTGCCCCGTGAGCTGCGCCTATGAGGGCGACGCTGCGTTTGTGTCGATTCCGTCCACGGATGGCGAGTTTGGTGTTCTGCCTGCTCACTCCAGCGAAATCTGCACGATCGACCGCGGTTACGTTCGCGTTTCCGATAAGGCCATGGGCACTGTCGACCACACGTTTGCCGTGGCCGGCGGCTATGCCCAGGTTGCGGACGATGTCGTGACCGTTCTCGCCGAGCGCGCTTGCGATTTGGCGACCGTCGACGCCGACAAGGTTAAAGCTGATATTCAAGGTTTTGAAGAGAAGCTGGGTAATTTGTCGGAGGATGATGCACGCCGCGCCTACCTCTATAATGAAATCGCATGGTGTAAGCTCAAGCTTGCCCAATAGTCAGACGTTTTAGCGTTCGACCATTTGCGAACACATCATGCCCGGGATGGCTCAGCCACCCCGGGCATGCTTTTTGAAAGGGTAGACCTTGGATATTATCCGCGTTGAGGGTGGCCACGCCATCGGAGGTTCCGTGCCTGTTTCGGGTGCCAAGAACTCCGCGCTCAAACTTATGGCGGCAACGCTTCTGGCGCCGGGCAAGACGACGCTGCAGAACGTGCCTGATATTTCCGATGTCCACGTGATGGGCAAGGTGCTCAAGGGTATGGGCGCCACGATCGATGTTCTCGACGAGCACACGCTCGAGATTGATACCTCTCAGGTCGATTCTTGGGAGGCCCCCTACGAGCTCGTTGCCAAGATGCGTGCTTCCACCGCCGTCATGGGACCCCTGCTGGGTCGCTTCCATCGCGCCAAAATTGCCATGCCGGGCGGCTGCAACCTGGGTGCTCGCAAGATCGATATGCACATTCTTGGTCTTGAGGCCCTGGGCGTTGAGTTCGATACCGCCCACGGTTACATCAACGCTAATGCGCCCCAAGGTCTGCGCGGTACCACCGTCACGCTCGAGTTCGCCAGCGTCGGTGCGACCGAGAACCTCATCATGGCCTCTGTGCGCGCACAGGGTACCACGGTTATCGACAATGCCGCCCGCGAGCCCGAGATCGTCGATCTCGCTAACATGCTCAACGAGATGGGCGCCAAGATTGTTGGCGCCGGTACGCCCGTCGTGACCATCGAGGGCGTGGAAGAGCTGCATCCTGTTACCCATCGCGTAGTGGGCGACCGCATCGAGGCCGGTACCTTTATCGTCGCCGGTGCGCTGATGGCCGACGATCGCGGTGTTGACGTCACGGGTTTTTGCCCCATTCACTTGGGCATGGTTCTCAAGAAGATGGAGCTTATGGGCATCGATTGCGAGCGTACCGACGACGGCGTCCATGTGAACCGTGCCGAGCGTATCAAGCCGGTCGATATCCAGACGCTTCCGTTCCCCGGTTTCCCGACCGACATGCAGGCGCAGATTATGGCGCTCTCCGCCCTTGCCGACGGCAGTTCCGTTATTACCGAAAACATCTTCGAGAATCGCTTTATGTTTGCCTCTGAGCTGGTGCGCATGGGTGCCGACATTCGTATCGAGAGCCATCATGCCATGATTCATGGCGTCAAGGGCTTCTCGGGTGCACAGGTTACCTCGCCCGATCTGCGTGGCGGAGCGGCCCTCGTCGTAGCGGGCTTGATCGCCGACGGGACGACCGAGGTTTCGGCCATCCATCACATCAAGCGCGGCTACGAGCAGTTTGTCGAAAAGCTGCAGGCGCTCGGCGCGCATGTCGAGCATGCTACCGTCCCCGATCCCGTCATCTACTAATACAGGTTGCCTATGTTTAATAAAAAGCCCCTCGCGGATACCACCGCCCGAAGACCCTCAACTGGTGCGCAGGCCAAGATCTACAGTCGCGATAACGTGGCTCGCTATTCCGAGCGCGCTCGTCAACGTCGTCGTAGCCACACGATTCGTCACGTCGCGCTCATTGTCGTGCTTGGCGTGCTGCTGAGTGCCACTACCGCTGCCGGCCTGTGGTTTGCCACCATTATGGGCAAGCTCGGCGATTCTAATGTCATTACCGACAATCTGCGTCGGGTTCTGGTTGACACCGATGAGGCAAAGGATCCGTTCTACGTGCTGCTTCTTGGCACCGACGGCCGTCCGGGCGAGGATACGTATCGTGCCGACTCGATTATCCTGGCACGCATCGACCCCACGCAAAAGCAGGCGACGCTCATTTCCGTTCCGCGCGACACCAAGGTCGAGTACAAGGGCGAGACCATGAAGATCAACGCCTGCCATACCGTTGGCGGCGCCGAGGCCATGGTCGAGGCGGTCAACGAGCTGTGCGGTGTTCAGATTTCCCACTATGCCGAGGTCAGCTTCGACGGTATGCAGGCGCTGATTGATTCGGTTGGCGGTATCGACATTAACGCAACCGATGATGTTGACGACCCCGAGCACCTGGATATTAAGATTACCGCTGGTCAGCAGCATATGGACGGCGCCACCGCCCTTACCTATGCCCGCTGCCGCTACACCTATGCCGACGGCGACTACACGCGCATGCGCCACCAGCGTCAGGTGCTTGGCGCCCTTGCCAACCAGATTCTCAATAACTTCGATGCCACGAAGATCTTTGGCCTGGTTAATTCGCTGTCCGATATGCTCGTGACCGATATGAGCGTTCAGGATATCGTGGCTACGGTCAATGCCATGCGCGGTATGGATGTCGACGGCATCTACTCGGCCAACCTGCCCTCGTATGCCGACGACAGCACCATGATCGACGGTGTGAGCTACGTCTTTGTCTACGAGGACGAGCTCAAGGAAATGATGGAGCGCGTCGATGCCGGCAAGGATCCCAAGGGTCCCAACACCATGGGTCTTTCCGACGGTTCCAGCTCTACGATCGGCGACCTGAACAACAACACGTCTGACGACTACGCAAACGGTACCGCAACCTCATCGGTCAGCTCTGACGATTCCGATGACTCAAGCGATTCGAGCGATTCGGACTACTACGAAGAGCCCACCGGCGACGGCAACGGCTACGAAGCCAACTACTAGAGTTACGCGGTTTTACCAAACCGCGTAACCAGTTGACGCTGCAAACCCGCCAGAGCGGCAATCTGCCTTTCAACTTCGGCGGCATGATCAAAAGATCAATGCCACCTCGTTTCAAGGCACCTTGCTCGCTCTGGCGGGTTTTCGCTGTCGGTGCCAAAACATCGGCGTAACACTTGGCACATGGGTAGTCATTGGGGACGTTCTTAAACGACTGGTCAAAGGGGGCACTCTTGATGCACTTGGCACTTGGGGACGTTCCTTTTGTGCCGGCAGTTTGGGACACTCCTTGCGTTAAGAGGCTGGCGTGCGTCAACCTGTTCACATTGCAGCAAAAAAATCGCCCCGTTCTCGGTTGAGGACGGGGCGATTCGTCTTTCGGACTTGTGCAGCCAGGCTTATGCAAAGCGGGCGACGAGCTCCTGGAGCACATCGGTCATCTTGACGAGCGAACTGACCGGGACGAACTCGTTGACGCCGTGGTAGCAATAGCCGCCGGTGGAAAGGTTGGGGCAGGGCAGACCGCGGAACGACAGCTGCGCGCCGTCGGTGCCGCCGCGAATCGGCAGCACTTGGGGCTCAACGCCGCAGGCAAGGTAGGCTTCCTTGGCAACATCAATAAGCTCGGGATAGTCACGAACGATCTCGGCCATATTTCGATACTGCTGCTTAATCTCGACCGTCACACGCTCCTCACCCAGACGCTGGTTGAGCATCGAGGCGGCGGCATCAATAAGGTCGAGTTTCTGCTGGAACTTGGCGGCGTCATGGTCGCGGACGATATAGCGCGCTGTGGCGTGATCGACGGTCGCAGATACACCCTCAAGGTGATAAAAGCCCTCGTAGCCTTCCGTATACTCCGGACGCTGCACGTAGGGGAGCAACGCGTTGAAGTCGCAGAACAGATTGCCTGCGTTGACCATACGGCCCTTAGCGTCGCCCGGGTGGATGGACTGGCCCTCAAAGCGGACGGTCGCCTCAGCGGCGTTAAAGCACTCCCACTCCAGCTCGCCGATGGGGCCGCCGTCGACCGTGTAGGCGTACTTGCAGCCAAAGGTATCGATATCCAACAGCTCGGCTCCGTGGCCGATCTCCTCGTCAGGGCAGAAGCAAATGCCGAGTGCGGGATGGGGCAGAGAAGGGTCCTGAGCGATACGCGCGACAAGCGACATGATCTCGGCGACGCCTGCCTTGTCGTCTGCGCCCAGCAGCGTGGTGCCGTCGCTGCAGACCAGGTCCTCACCCGCGAGGTCATTCAGGGCGGGAAGCTTGGCGGTACTCATGGCAACGGGTTTACCGTCAACCGTGCCGCAGACCAGGTTGCCGCCTTCGTAGTGCACGATGTGCGGCTTCACGCCGGCGCCCGGTGCAACTTCGGTGGTGTCGAGATGGGCGATCAGGCCCAGGGCGGGCTTGTCCTCAGCGCCCGCACTTGCGGGGATATGCGCGCAGACATAGGCGTGCTCGGTCACGTGGGCATCTTCCGCACCAAGCTCGCGCAGCTCTTCAGCCAGCACGTTGGCAAGGTCAAACTGAACGGCGCTCGAGGGTACCTGGTCGCAGTTTGCATCCTCGGACTGCGTGTTGATCTGGACGTAGCGCAAAAAGCGTTCGAGGACATCGGGGCTCGTGGTGGTGTTTTCCATAAAGACCGCTCCAATCTTGGTCGTCGTGTGCAACAAGAACTCTAGCACGGTATGCCACGGCATACCACGACGCTTGGATGGGGTAGAATCAGCCATTGAATGCAGAAGGGACGGAAGATCATGGATACGACAAATAGCTCGCGCGAACTACATCTGACGGTGGCGAACGAAGACTACTTGGAGTGCATGGTTCGCATTGAAAGCGAAGAGGGGGAAACCAACGGCGTTCGATCGGTCGACATCGCGCAGCGCCTTGGCGTCTCCAAGGCATCGGTCAATAAAGCGGTTTCGGCGCTCAAGGCATCCGAACTTGTCGAGCAATCGCACTACGGCAAGGTAGTCCTGACCGATCGCGGCCGCGAGGTTGGTACGGCTATCTGGTACCGTCATCGCCTCATCCGCACGTTTTTGGTTCAGGAGCTCGGTGTCGAATTTGAGCGAGCCGATTCCGAGGCCTGCATGATGGAGCATGCGCTTTCCGAGGACACGATGAACCGCTGGCTCGCCTATCTCGAAAAGCAGGGAATCAGCGTCGAGGAATAGCGGGATATATATGGATACGAGTTATTACAACCGCTTTGGTGCCGAGGAACTTACGCGCCGCTTGTCGAGCGAGACCTTGTTGGCGCAGGGCCCCATGGGCAGTGTTCTGTTGAGTGAGTACGATGCCGCCGACATTCCACCGGCGTTTTGGAATCTGGCAGAGCCGCAGACCGTTTCTCGTATCCATCGCTTGTATGTCGCCGCCGGCGCGCAGGTGCTCATTACCAACACCTTTCAGGCATCGAGCTATGCCCTCAAGCACGACCAGATTGCGCCGTCCGTGGCGGAGGTCAATCGCGGGGCCGTCGACGATGCCCGCCAGGCGCACCCTCAGCTGCTGCTAGGCTCGATGGGCCCGATCGGTATTGAGTGGTTTGCCGAGGACTCTGCCGAGTATCGTGAAATCCGAGGCATTGCGCGCGAACAGGCGCACGCCTTGCTCAATGCTGGTGTTGACGGTCTGCTGATCGAGACGGTGACGTCTATCCGTAATCTGCAGCCCATGCTTGCCGGCGCCCTAGATGCCGCCGACGGCATGCCTGTTCTGGTGAGTTTTGTCGTTGACGATAAAGGCGACCTGTTGGGCGATGGCCTTAACATCGAGGCAGCCGTTTTGTACGCCGAAAAACACGGCGCAAACTCGGTTGGTGTTAATTGCTGTTCGCTTGCGGCCGCGAACGCGGCGGTGCCCAGGATGGTTGCATCGGCGACTACTCCCGTCACGGTGCGTCCCAACGTGGGCGATCCGGTCCAGACTCAGGATGGCCCCGTATGGCACGAGAACCCCGAAGCTTTCGCGCGCGCATGCATCGAATGGAGGCATGCCGGCGCCGCAATGGTGGGCAGTTGTTGTGGAACCACGGCAATCACTACGGCAGCGATGGCCGAGGCGCTCGATATATAAAGGGTAAAACCGCTCCATACGGGGCGGTTTTTTTTATTGCTTGCATGTCCTCGGCAGCATTTGCCCAAATGGTGAATGCTGGTGCCGGCAGGTTGTCGAGTGCGTGTTGCGGGTATACCTCATGCGTACCATGATCCAAACACTGTGAGGTGTCTGCGCGTGTGCGCGATAATTCATTTT
Source organism: Collinsella sp. (assembly GCA_018367075.1). Lineage (GTDB taxonomy): Bacteria > Actinomycetota > Coriobacteriia > Coriobacteriales > Coriobacteriaceae > Collinsella. Next base: position 1,595 of record JAGZGX010000035.1, on the reverse strand, counting down.
GGAACTGACGGTTGGCGCGCTCGCGTCGATGAGGACTTCACTGCCGATAACGTTGCCCGTATCGCCGATGCCGTCGGCGAGTTGTGGCAAAAGACCAATCCGGGCAAAACGGTATATATAGGGTTCGACACCCGGCCCCTGGCGCGCGAGTTCGCTGAGCTTGCGGCGGGCGTGCTAGCAGCGCACGGGCTAGACGCCGTGCTCGCTTCGCGACCTGTCCCGACCCCTGCCCTTACGTGGGCGGCGGCTTATGACGGTGAAGCGTGCGGCGCGCTCATGGTGACGGGGTCCCATCATCCGCAGGGCTATCTGTGCCTCAAGATTCGCATGGGTGACGGCTCGACCGCCAACCAGGATGTCATCGAAGAGCTCGAAGAGACTATGGCTCCCGAGCCAATGGGGCTCGAGGGGCAATATCGCACCGCGGATATCATTCCTGACTATATGCAGGCGGTGGCATCGTTTGTCGATGCCGAAGCCATCCGCGCCGCGCACTTGCGCGTGGTTGTCGATCCCATGGGCGGCGCAGCCCAGGGCTATCTAGCCGACTTGTTGCGCGAGCTTGGCGTTGAGGTGCACGAGATTCACGCCGGGCAGGCGTCTGACCAAGAAGATATCTGCCCCGACCCCGTTGAACCGTGGGTGGACGCTTGCGAGCGCACGGTTATCGAGGACGGAGCTTGCGCTGGCCTGGTGACCGACGGCGACGCCGACCGTATCGGCGCGGTTGACGAGCGCGGCAGATATATACATCCGCATCAGATCATGGCGCTCGTTTTGGGCGACTTGGTTCAATTTCGTAATTTGGAGGGGCGCGTCGTCGTCAATCTTTCATGCTCGACGCTCGTGCGTCGCATTGCCGAGGCGCTTGGCTGCCGCGTGACCGTCAAACCAGTCGGTTTCAAATATATAGCGGCGGAGATGAAGAAGGGCGGCGTCCTCATGGGCGGCGAAGAAGCCGGTGGTATCGGCATCGCCGCGCATATGCCCGAGCGCGATGGAATCCTCGCCTGTCTGATTCTGTGTGAGCTTATGGCAAAGACGGACGCGCCTTTGGGCGTTCTGGTCGACCAACTCGAGGACAGTTTTGGTAAGACGAGTTACGGTCGACGCGATTTGCGCCTTGAGGCCGAAGATGCCGAAACGTTACGAACCCTGCTGCCGGGCGTAAACCCCAAGTCGATTTGTGGCAAGGTGCCGCAAAACGTTAGTCATATGGACGGCTTGCGTCTGTCATTCGAGGATGACACGTGGCTGCTGGTCCGTCCTAGCGGGACCGAACCAGTGGTGCGCGTCTACGCCGAGGGGTTCTCGGTGGAAGAACGTGATGAGTTGCTCGATGCTGGCTGTGCTTTAGCTAGGGGGACGTATCCGCTTTAACCATGAGACTGCCTTATATAAAGAGATGCTCGGCGAGCGGTAGTTAACGGCTGGCAAACGTTAGTCGGATCACAAGATGTGTAGGAAATGTGTACGCCCAGATTCCCGCCCCCGGGGCCCCTCCGGTCTGGCAATATATCTCCTTGCCGCGCGGCCCGGTGCAACCGGGAACCAGCGCAGGCGTGCACCTTGAGAACCGGATACTGCGAGGATGG
>JAGZGX010000034.1:0-20798 GCA_018367075.1 Collinsella sp. | reverse complement strand
CCATATTGAAAATGGGAAAAATCTTTTTTGATTTCAATGCTTATCGAATACGCATGCTATGTAACATAAACATTTCCCCCTTTTAATAATACTATACAAGACGATATGAGCAGGACATAAAAAAGTTGGAAGCCCCTCCTGCATGCATATCCGCGGATTAGGCCGACAATAGAGGTGTCCAAACCGCCAGCGGCCACGCCGCATTCATGGAAGGGGCTTCCGATGAGCAATGCTACCACTTTCGTAGGGCTAGACGTGCATGCCAGGCCGGTGAAGGCCTGCGCGTTCGTCCCGGAAACGGGCGAGACGATCAGGAAATCGTTCGGCTACGAGCCCGGCGAGATCGCCTCATGGGTGTCCTCGCTGCCCCAGCCCGCCAGATGCGTCTACGAGTCGGGAGTGACGGGCTTCCACCTTTGCCGCGAGCTGAACGCGATGGGCGCCGCCTGCGTGATCGGAGCCGTTTCCAAGATGCACAAGCCCGCCGCGGACCGCGGCCGCAAGACCGACAGGCGCGACGCGCAGTTCCTCGCGGTGCAGCTGGCGCTGGGCGTGGTCACCGAGGTGCACGTGCCCGATGCCGAGTGCGAGGGCGCGCGGGATTTGGCGCGGGCGCTGGCCGACGCGCGCGACGACGCCGTGCGCGCCAAGCAGAGGCTTTCGAAGTTCCTGCTCAGGCACGGGCTCGTCTACGACGAGAGGAACGCCGCCGGCCAGAGGCGCAACCGCTGGACCGGGGATTTCTGGGCGTGGGTGGGCCGCATCGACCTCGGGGACGCCGCCGCCATGGCGACGCTGGACCACTACTGCGAGCGCGTGCGCGAGGCCGACGCCGCCAAGGCCGCGCTCGAGGCGAAGGTCAAGTCGCTGGCCCAGCAGCCTAGATGGAAGCCGACCTGCGACGCGCTCAAATGCCTCAAGGGTATAGACGCGGTCACCGCGGCTTCGATCGCGTGCGAGGCCGACGGCTTCGCGAGGTTCGCCACGGCGTCGGGCTTCGCGGCGTGGGTGGGCCTGGTGCCCTCCGAGCACTCCAGCGGCGAGTCCCGATTCCGCGGCGGGATAACCAAGGCCGGCAACAAGCACCTGAGAAAGCTGCTCGTCGAGGCCGCCTGGCACTACAAGGGAGCGTCGAGGTCGCCGAAAGACCTGGCCAAGGGGCAGGTAGTCGACGCAGCGACCAGGCGACACGCCAACGCGGGCGTGAGGCGGCTCGTCGACAGGCGCCGCTCCATGGACGATGCGGGCAAGCAGAGCAGCGTGGCCAACGTCGCGGTGGCGCGCGAGCTGGCCTGCTGGTGCTGGGCCGTGGGCCGAATGGCGGAAGGCGCCTAGCGGGAGCGCCGCGCACATATCCGGGTCTTTCCCGGAATTCCCGGGCTCGACGGGCGTCGGCCTCCATCCTCGGATTTTTTTCGTGCGGCGGCGAAGCCGCCACGCACGCCAAAAGACAGACGAGACGGAGGGGCCGGCCGTAGCAACGAGATGCACCGGCGCATTCTGCGCGATGGGCGAATATTAAACTGCCAGACGGGCGTCGATCCGACACGCGCTGTCAACGGGGATTGCGGAGGAGATAGATTGGGCCAAGGGCGAACGAAATCGCCCTTGGCCCTTCATTGCCTATTGACAATGTCCTGCTCATATTATAAAAGGCGCCCACGAGGACACCTACAGGCTATCTTCGAACTACTTGGTTGGGGCAGACGGAGGAAAAAAATAGGGCAGAATCGCTCTCATGATCCCGCCCCGCAAACCCGAGGGTTTCTAACTGGCTCCATTATTCCGGGCTTCTCAGTTCTGTCATTGACCCAGGTATCATCCGTCTCCTATAGCGAGTGAATATAAAAATAGGGCAGAGTCGCTTGCGCAAGTCCGCCCCTAAAACCGTGAAGGTTTTGCTATCTGCAGGCTATTCTACCAACCCGAGCGATTCTGTCAACCTGCGAAGGAACTCGAGCGCGGAGCGAGCTGCGGCGTCGGGCCCCTTGTCGGGCAGCGCCTCGGTTTCGCCGTCGGCCCTGGCGAACATCTCGGCGAGCTCGGATGCGGCGCGCGAGCGCGAGGAGCCCTCGGGTACCAAGCCGGAGTGCGCCACGAGCACGGTCGCGACCTCCTGCATGGCCGTATTCCCCATCCACTTCCTCCTGGTCGCCTTGGGAATCCCCACGGCGGCGACCCTTCGGGAGACGCCGCTGGACGCCGAGCCCCGGGCGGCGCCCCTCTCGGCGAAGCAGTTGATCAGGCACGAGCCGTGCGCGGCGCAGTTGCGGACGGACTTCACGCGCTTGAGGTCGTAGTGGGAGGCCTCGAGGCGCCTGTCGCCCCATCGCCTGGCGCAGAAGCGCACGAAGTCGATGAGGGTGCCGAACGAGGTGAGCTCAAGGAAGGCCCAGGCAGGCATGTCGCCGGAGTACTTCGCGTAGAGGCTCGAGCTGTAGGGGCTGCGGCCGCTCATCTTGAGCTCGCGCAGGCGGTACTCCCTGTTTGCAGTGGTAAGCGATGCCATGTAGTCGGCCACGATGGCGTAGCCGTCCTCTCCACGGTCCTCCATCTCGCGAAGCAGTGTCACCTTCTGGAAATGCTCGATGTCGAGCGTCATGCCGAGCAGGGCGTGGCGCAGCTCCTGGTCGAGCGCCGCGAGCAGGCGCAGCTGGCCGAAGTCGAGGTCTACGTAGCGGCCGTCGCGCGGGCCTCCCTCGTATTTCGAGAAGAGTTTGCGGTAGGATGCGAGCTTGAAGAAGTTGCACTTGTCGCGCAGGTAGTCCGCGGCCTCTTCCTCGGAACACAGTTCGAAGGCTACGCCCTTCTGCTTGAGGTGCTCTATCTGCTGCTCGATCGTGAGGATCGGCTTCCTATCGTGGGGTTCGGCCATGCTCGGTCTCCTGTCATTGATTTGAGAATCCTATTCTACCAGCATGTTTGCCCTGAATCCTGAAGGCCCGTTCGCCAACTCATAAGCAAGCCACCTGAGACTACTCACTTTGTTCACGAATGGCGAAGACCTGCGACCTGGGGTTTTGCAAATGGCGCGCAAGCCACCCGCGTTAATTCACTTGCGATTGCAGCTGGCGGCTTGCGGGCAAAAGGGCGGTTGAGTTTCAGAACGGGCGTTTTCGGCGCCATCGAGCCTCCAAAGGCGACCCGCCGCGCACTTTGGGACAAAAACAAAAACTCAAAGCCCTGAGTTTGAAAAAAGTTTTTGAGGTTGTCCCAGCTTTTGTCCCCGAAGCCGACGAAACGCGACATCGCGTCATTCGGCGGCACGCGTTCCGTGTCGATGCCGAAAACTGGGTGTAACTGGAGTGACGGGACGGCAGAACCGACGCCATCGAGTGGGAATAAACGATATTCGTTGATTTCAAGCCTCTGACCTGCGAAAACAGGTCGGGGGCTTCTTATTTTGCAACCTCTGTGCAACCTTTGCGGTTTCGCGCCCCGTGAACAGGGGACGTAGCACTGTTCACGTCTGGGCCCATATCGGCGCCGATCATTGCCCGCGCTGCTTCTGCTTGCGCTTCAGCTTCCGCTGCTCGAGGCACGTCGCCCGGTGTTCCTCGCCAGAGGAGAGCTGGCCGTTCCTTGCGAAACCGCGAGGCCACCTATATCCGCTTGCTGCGGGCTTGCTTGAGCCAGTTCCTTTTGAAAGAGCCTATACCTCCGAAGAACTTGTTGTACGTCTCACCGTCCTCCTTGGCCTCGTACTTGACCAAGGCAAGTTCGATAGTACAGAGGTAATCCGCCACTTGCTCGAGGCGGTAGTCGGTCATCGAGGCCTTGCGGCGTCGGACGACCCCTTTTGAGAGGACCTTGCCCACCGAGTCGTCTCGCCCGCGGAACAGAAGGAGCGCATCCTCGCGACCTTCGGCGACCTGTGCTGCGAGATGGAGGGCTGCACCATCGTGCAGGGCCCTTTCCAAAGCGAAGTGTCGAGCCGAAGTGTTGAGCGTCGGCCCTGAATGTTCAATGGCCGTTGTTTTCTGCCCCTCAAGTGGTGAACTTCTCCTCGGGGCTGTTGATTCCCCCACGCGCCCCCTTCCGTTCTCTGTGTTCCCCTTATACTCCTTGTACAAGGAGGTAAGAAGTCATGGACAAGACCGCACAGGACAGCTTGGCAAAGAAACCTGTCGACATGAGGGACAGGATTCTCGAGCATCTCGAGGCCCTCACCTCTGCCGTCTCGCTCGACGACCTTGCCCGTCTGTCCACCTCCGACATCGCCGAGACGCTCATCATCTCCAGGAGCCTGGCGAGCCAGTACCTCAACGACCTTGTTCGCGCCGGCCTTGTGGTTAAGGTGGCGGGCAGGCCTGTCCGTTATTTTCATCGCCGCGCGTTCCAGAAGCGTTTTCAGGTAAAGCTCTCTGCAAGCGAGTACGCCTCGCTCGCCGACCTCATCCAGGCGACGGGAATCGCCGATCACCGCGACTTCGCGCGTGCCGTGGGCTTCGACCTGAGCCTCAGCTCCGTTGTCGAGCAGTGCAAGGCTGCGGTTCAGTACCCTCCGTTCGGCCTACCCATCCTCTTGAGCGGCGGCGTGGGTGTCGGCAAGTCTTTCCTTTCTCGCCTTGTGTACGAGTACGGCAAGAACCAGGGCTTGCTGTCCCGCGACTCCTCCTATGTGCGCATCGACTGCGCCGGGGTCCCGGACGCCGCCTCGTTCAACGGGCTTCTTGACGAGTCGATCGCGAAATCGCGCGGGGGTGTGGTTTTTGTCAACGGCATCGAGGCACTCTCTCCCTCTGCGATGGAGCACTGCCTTGCGACGGCCCTCGGGCTCGATGCCTCCCAGGATGCGCCGCGCGCTCGCCTCGTTCTTTCGACGACGCTTTCCGCCGATGACCTGAAGGTTTCCTCGGCCTACAGCAAAATGCCCATCTGTGCCCGCGTCCCCTCACTCAAGGAGCGGACCCCCGAGGAGCGCGAGGATCTCATCTTGAGCTTCCTGCGCAGCGAGGGGTGCCGAATCGGTTCTGATGTGAAGATCAGCCGCGGCGCATACCGTTGCCTCGTGAACGCGGACTTTTCCGATAACATCGCCGGCTTGCGCGCCTGCGTGACGAACTGCTGCGCCAAAGCGTTCCTCAATCGCGAGGGCGACTACGTCGTCGTTCGCCCGTATCTTCTTCCCAGCGGACTCCTCTCCTCCGCGCAGATCGATCAACAGCCCGACGATGGCGTTCTGATCGACGCGTCCCTGGATGCCGCCGAGAGCACAGGGCCGGTCGAGCAGGCGCTCGATGCCCTGTGCTCTCTCGATGAGCGATTCTGCGCCGGGGAGCTCTCTGTCTCCGAGCTCGTCTCGCAAGCTGTCTCCGCTGTGCGCGGCGTTGAGGATCACTTGATCTTCGGCCGCGGCGTTACCTCCTCGAGGTCGCGCGCCTTCGAGCGCATTGTGGGCGCGGTCCTTGCCGACGCAGGCTCTTCTTATGGCATCGAGCTTTCGAGGAAGGTCGCTTTTCTACTGGCCCAGGAGATTTGCCTGCAGTTGTGGCCGGGCATCGGCCTGGCTAAGCGAAAGTCTGCCTGTGCGGAGCAAATCTCCCATCTCCTCGGTGCCGTGACCTCCGAATTACCGTTTGCCTCGAGCGTCTCCGATCAGGTCGCCGCAGACGTGGAAGGGGCGCTGGGAATCTCGCTCGATCACTTCACGAAGACGCTTCTGACGCTGTGCGTCGCATCGGAGTCTCGCGATGCGAAGGCCCTTCGGACGCTCTGCGTCATCTTGTCCCACGGCTACTCAACGGCGACGAGCATCGCCGACGCGGCGAACCGTATGCTCGGCATGCATGTGTACGAGGCTGTCGACATGCCCTACGACCAGCAGCTGAAGGACATCGTCGGTCCGCTCCAGCGCCTCGTCGACCGCCATTCCTACTGCACCGGGGTCGTGTTCCTCGTCGACATGGGCTCCTTGGAGGAGGCCTATAAGGCCCTCGAGAACGTTACCGACTCCACTATCGGCGTGGTGAACAACGTCTCTACCGGTCTTGCGCTCGAGATCGGGGTCGGGCTGCTCGGCGGCAAGTCCATCGCCGAGGTTCTTGGCGATGCGACCGCCGCGTGCGTGACGCACTGCAAGGTGATCGAGCGCATCAACCGTGAGGACGCCATCGTCTTCTGCTCCGAGTCCGGGGTCGACGCCGCGGAGAGGATACGCCAGCTCGTCTCGCAGAGCCTCCCGCGCACCATAGGCGCGCGCCTGCTCACGAGGCCCTTCAAGCAGCTCGTCGCGAACGGGTCGAATGACGCCGTTTTCTCCGAGCACCGCGTCTGCGCCGTCATCGGCACGGGAGACCCCGGGGTCGCCTCCGTCCCCTTCGTCGCCCTCGAGGACATCATGTCGACGGCGTCCGCCTCTAAGGTTGATGCCGTGTTCGGCAGGTGGCTTGACGCTTCCGAGCTCTCTTCTTTCCACGAGAAGCTGCTCTCGAACATGACGCTGCAGAACGTCATCCGCTCCATCACCATCCTCGACCCGGAGCGGCTATTCCACGAGATCGAGAGCGCCGTGCACGAGCTTCAGCGCAGGACAGGCGAGAAGATCGGCAGCAACGCCATCATTGGGCTCTACGTCCACCTCTGCTGTCTCGTCGAGCGCCTTGTTACCAGAAACCCCATTGAGACCTACGTTGGCCAGGACCGCTTCGAGGAGGAGCGTGCCGATTTCATCGAGTCCTTCAGGCAGAGCTTCTCGAGCATCTCGACGCGCTATCGCGTAGAGGTTCCCGTAAGCGAGATCGCATATGTCTTCGACTACATAAGCGTGAGCGCCGCCCCGGCGCGAGAAGAGCGCCTCGGCTCCTCGGACCTCCTGCTCGACGAGTGACCTTCCCCGCGCCGCCGCAAGCTGACCGCGCGTCCTCAATAATCCGATAACCCCTTGCCCGGCGCGAATCCGGATAGCGCCGAGGCAGTACCGAACGTAAAACTTCATTTGATAGGAGCAAACATGAGTGTTGTTATGGCACGAATCGACAATCGCCTGCTTCACGGCATCATCGTGACGCAGTGGGCCCCGGTGTCGGGCGCGACCCGAGTCATGGTCATCGACGACAAGGTCGCCGGCGACGAGGTCCTGAAGTCCACCATGAGGATGGCGCGCCCCGCGGGCATGGCCGTCTCGATCATCTCCGAGCAGACCGCGCTCAAGAACTTCGCGGCGGGCAAGTACGACCGCGAGAAGGTCTTTGTCATCGCCAAGGAGCCCGAGACGATCCTTCACCTGGTCGAGTCGGGCATCGAGCTCCCGTCGCTGATCGTCGGCGGCTCGCTCGTCAAGGAGGGCGGCGTCCAGCTCACCCAACGCGCCTATGCCTCCGCCGAGAACGTCCAGAGCTACAAGGCGCTCATCGCCCGCGGCGTCAAGGTGACGGCACAGTTCGTGCCCGCCGACAAGCCCGTCTCCGTCGCCGACCTCATCTAAGGAGGGATCATGGTCAACTTCACTATCCTGCAGGTCGTCCTTTTGACCCTGCTGGCCTTCATCAAGCACGTGGACTACTACGGCATCCCGATGATCTTCGTCAACTATGCCGTCTTCTGGGGCCTTATCACCGGTGTCGTCATGGGCGACTGGCAGACCGGCCTCGTCATCGGCGGCACCATCCAGCTCATGCAGCTCGGCGTCGCGGGCTTCGGCGGCTCGTCGATTCCCGACTACGGCACGATGGCCATCATCGCCACCGCCTACGGCGTGACCCTGGGCGCGGACACGGGCCTCGCCATCGGCCTGCCGGTCGGCATGCTCGGCATCCAGCTCGACGTCATCGTCAAGATCCTCAACGGCTTCGTCGTCGAGAAGTCCCAGAAGTTCTGCAACGAGGGTAAGTTCAATCAGATGAACGCCATCCTGTGGGTCTGCCCCGCGCTCTTCGGCCTGTGCGCCGCCCTGCCCGTCTTTGTCTCCGTGACGCTCGGCCAGCCCGCCGTCAACTGGCTCCTCGAGGTCATGCCTCAGTGGTTCCTCTCCGGCCTCACCCTCGCCGGCAAGATGCTCCCGGCCATCGGTATCGCCATGCTGCTCCGCTACATGCCCACCGGCAAGTACTTCCAGTACCTGCTCGTCGGCTTCTTCCTCTCGGCCTTCCTGAACGTGCCCATCATCGGCGCCGCCATCGTCGGCGTTGCCCTCGCGATCGCGTTCTACCAGCGTGCCGAGAGGGACACCGAGCTCGCCGCCCACGCTTCCGCAGACGCCTTCATCGGAGAGGATGAGTAACCATGGAAAACGAGAACATCACCGCCGTCGCCGAGGGCAAGCCCTCCGGCTACAAGGTCACCAAGAAGGATCTGCGCAACGCGAACTGGCGCTGGCTCATGAGCGTGTGCACCTTCAACTACCAGACCCAGCAGGGCGCCTCAGTCGCCTACGCCCTCTCGCCGGTCCTGAGGAAGATCTACACGAACGACGAGGACTATAAGCAAGCGCTCAACAACCACTTCCGCTACTACAATACCCAGCCTTGGCTCGCCGCCATCATCCTTGGCGCCTGCGTGGCCATGGAGGAACGCGACGGCCTAGCGGCGGCGGACGCCGTCCAAGACCTGAAGATCGGCACCATGGGACCGCTCGCCGGCGTCGGCGACTCCCTGCTCATGACCATGATCCCGACCATCATGGGCTCCATCGCCGCCTACATGGCCATCGAGGGCAACCCCGTGGGAGCCGGCATCTGGTTCGCGCTCATCCTGGCCATCTTCTGGGTCCGCATGCACGCCCTCGAGTTCGGCTACAAGCAGGGCGTGAAGCTCGTCACCGACTTCAGCGAGAAGCTTCCCAACCTCACTGCCGCCGCCTCCGTGCTCGGCCTCACCGTGGTCGGCTGCCTCATCGCCTCGGTCATCGGCGTCACCTGCCCGATTAGCTTCAGCTTCGGCGACGTCTCGATGGAGATTCAGCCGCTGCTCGACAAGATCCTGCCTGCCATGATCCCCGCCGCCATCACGGGAAGCGCGTATTACCTTCTTACCAAGAAGAACGCGAGCATGACGGTCCTCATCCTCGTGGTGATCGTCCTCGCGATGGTCGCCTCCGCCGCTGGCATCCTCGCTTAGCTTCGACCCAAGAGATTGGTGAATCAATGAGAAAGATAGTTGTGGCGAGCCATTCCCTTCTCGCCCAGGGCTTCAAGGACACCCTCGAGTTCCTTACGGGTAAGAGCGACGCCGTCAACGCCGTGTGCGCCTACGTGAACGACAACGGCGAGGGGCTCGACGCGGCGGTCGAGGCGGCTCTTTCGGGCACTGACGAGGTCGTCGTCCTCACCGACGCGCTCGGCGGCAGCGTGAACCAGCGCTTCTCCCGCTTCGCCTCCGACCGGATCCACGTGATCGCGGGTGTCAACCTCCCGCTCGCCATGACGGTCGCGCTCGCGCGCCCCGACGAGAAACTCGACTTCGACGCCCTCGTCGACGAGGCGCGCCAGCAGATCGTCTACGTGAACGGTGCCAGTTCCGCCGAGTGCGAAGACGACGAATAGAGGAGGTCGACGATGAGAGAGTTCCTTAAGGACGTGTGGATGCACGGCGGTGAGGAAAGCCGCGCCATCACCCCCGAGAACATCACGGGCGAGAAGGGCCGTGCCGCCATGTCGGCCAGCCACCTCGGCGTCGGCCGCAAGGGCTCGTGCTGCGTGCCCCTTGAGTCCGGCGAGACCATCACGCTCGCGGACATCGAGGGCCCCGGCATCATCCGCCACATCTGGATGACCGTCCCCGACAAGACCGCCGCCGGCAGCTTCGTCATGCGCGACCTCGTGCTGCGCTTCTACTGGGACGACGAGGAGACCCCCTCGGTCGAGTGCCCTGTCGGCGACTTCTTCTGCAACGGCTTCGGTGAGCGCGCCATCGTCAACTCGATGCCCATCTGCGTGAACCCGACGGGCGGCATGAACTGCTACTTCGAGATGCCTTTCAGGAAGCACGCCAAGGTCACGCTTACGAGCGAGCACCCCGGGTTCATTAAGTACATCTTCTACACGTTCAACTACGCGCTCACCGACGTGCCGGACGACGCCATGTACTTCCACGCCCGTTTTAACCGCGAGCGCAGCACCCGCAGGGGCGTCGACTACACCGTGCTCGACGGCGTGCGCGGTAAGGGCTACTACGTCGGCACCTACATGGCCCTGTGCGCCCTGGAGCGCTATTGGTGGGGCGAGGGCGAGATGAAGTTCTTCCTCGACGGCGACGAGGAGTTCCCCACGGTCACCTCGACGGGAGCCGAGGACTACTTCGGCGGTGCCTGGGCCTTCCTCGACAGGCCGCCCCACGCGCTGCCCGAGGCGCAGTGCTTCAACACGCTGTTCGCCGGCTACCCGTACCGCTCGACGCGCGACGCCACGCGCGACCGCTTCAGCGCGGGCAAGCCGAACCCGAACCCGATGCTCGCGACCAACGACGACGCGCTGCCCAGGCATGGCCTCTACAGGTGGCACCTTCCCGACCCGATCTCGTTCAAGGAGGACCTGCGCGTGACGTTCCAGGACCTCGGCAACGACGACATCAAGCTCTACGAGCGCGAGGACGACATCTCCACCGTCGCCTACTGGTACCAAAGCGAGCCGCACGCCGTGCTCGCCCCGTTTGCCGCAAGGCAGGACCGCGTGCCCAGGTAGGGTCGCCTCGAAACAAGCCAACGTTATGGGCGCCCGCGGTTGACCATGACTGCGGGCGTCCCTTTGTAAGGAGGATCACATGAGCGAAAAGCAAATGAGGCTCGGCGCCCTCGAGGCCGGCGGGACCAAGATGGTCTGTGCCGTGGTGTCCGGCGACGGCGAGGTCCTCGACCGTATGGAGACCCCGACGCTTACGCCCACCGAGACCGTCCCGCAAATGGTCGAGTGGTTCACCGCCCGCGATGTGGACGCGTTGGGCATCGGCGCCTTCGGCCCGACCTGCGTCGACCCCAACGATGAGCGCTACGGTTCCATCCTCCAGACGCCCAAGCTCGCGTGGCGAGGCTATGGTCTTCGCGCCGCGTTCGCCGACGCCCTCGGGATTCCGGTGACCTACGACACGGACGTGAACGTTGCCTGCCTCGGCGAAGTGGTCTTCGGCTGCTGCAAGGGGCTCGAGGACGCCGTCTACGTGACCATCGGCACCGGCGTGGGCACGGGCGTCATGTGCGCGGGCAGGCTCCTTCACGGCATGCTGCACCCCGAGGCCGGCCACATGCTGGTAAGGACCCGTCCCACCGAGGAGGGACGCTGCGTCTGCCCGAGCCACGCGAGCTGTCTCGAGGGCCTCGCCTCCGGCCCCGCCATCGCCGCGCGCTGGGGAAAGCCCGCGGCCGAGCTCGCGGACAACGCTGAGGTGTGGGCGCTCGAGGGGGATTATCTGGGGCAGATGTGCGCGAACCTCGTGCTCATGTACTCGCCTCGCCGCATCGTCCTCGGCGGCGGCGTGATGCACCAGGAGCAGCTCTACGGCATCGTCCGCAAGAAGACCCTCGAATATCTGGGTGGCTACATCCAGACCGCCGAGCTTAAGGACATGGAGAGCTACATCTGCGCCCCGGGCTGCGGCGGCGACCAAGGAATCCTCGGCGCGGCCGAGCTGGCAAGAAGGGCGCTCGCGTAGCTTGCGCTCTCTCCGCCATACAACGCGTTAAGAAAAGACGAGCGCTTCTTGCCAATTGGGCGGCAAGAAGCGCTCGTCTTTTGCATTTGTTTTTGGGGTAGAACGCCCCGCCTCCGCTAGAGTCCCTGGATCGCCACACCCACGAGGTTTGGACCGGTGTGGACAAGAAGCGCGGGGCTGATGTCGGAGCGGACGACCTCCACCGCGTTGGCCACGCGCTTGCGCAGGGCCTGCTCCATGTGGTCGTAGAGGTCGGCGTAGGCCGAGGTGCAGCTCACGGCAAAGCGCACCTTGGGGTGCTTCTCGGCGATGGCGGCGACGAGCTTGACCTCGGTGCGATGGCGGTACTTGCACAGCCATTTCGTGTGCGCGAGGCTGTTGGCTTTCTGGGCCACAGCAATCACCTTCCCCCTAGCATGATGACCTGAACAATCCTCATGCTAGGGGGAAGGTTTTTGTCGCGTAGCGGAAATTGGCCTCCACCCGCTGATCGGGTGGCTTTCTATGCCGCGCGGCACGGACTAAAGTCCATGAATAAAAACGAGGAAGGCCACGTCCGGCCTCCCTCGCGTGTCCTTGCACGCCCAATATGTGCCGTAAAAGCCGTCTTCTTCAACGTCAAAGTGAGCGCGCTTCATTTTTGCCACTCAAAATCTTATTTTCACGATTTGCATTTTCATCCCGTTGTCACCGACCCTTGCGAGAAACCGGAAAAAGCCGCTGACAGAAGGGTCTCTCAAATCGTTGTAGCCCAGCATATAGCCGCGACTTGTGACCTGCAGACGGCTGTTCCACGTGCCGATTTCCTTGGCGGCATCCGAAACCGCAAAACATGCCCCCACATCCTTGATTTTTGCAGTCTTAAGCCATGTTTTTGCGATCATCTTTACCGCCGTCCGATTGACAGCATCAAAGACCAGCACACTGCCGGGGAAAGCGTCCGCCATCCCCCGCACCAGTTCCCGGACCTGCTGGGTCAGAAAGTAATAGAACACCCCGGAGGCAAAGAACACCGCCCCGCCGGAGGCATCGATTTTGCTAAACCATGCGGTGTCTTTCAGGTCGCAGGGGATATTTTGTTCTTGATTCCCGGCGGGTAGCAGCTGCTGCCGCAAGGCAATCACATCCGGGAAGTCCAGATTGTAAATCTTGCATCTACCGTTGTCGCAGGTTCTGCCGGTGTTGTCCAGCCCGCAGCCCAGATTGACCACCGCCGCATTGGGGTGGCCTTTCAGGTAATCCCGCACCTCGAAAGCAAGATCACCCTGCCGCATGGCCACCTCCAGCGCACCAAAGCGCTGCATCAGGCTGCGGGAGTTTTTCTCTGCCTCTGAAAAGTCGTAGTCGATCTGGTCGAGTAGACGAACCGCTGTTTCATCCCTGTAAAGGTTCGGGTACAGCTCCGTACACAGCTTTCGGGAATACAGCGGAAGGATCAGCGTCTCCTGCACGGTGTTTTTCTCAATTTTACATTTCATAGGTTTTTTCCTCAGTGAATAAAAATTGTCATAATTGCCGCCAGCACAGCCGCTATGACCGTCATGCCTATCGCCATGTGCAGGATGGATGCAAAAATGCCCGTGCTTGACGCCCTTACTTACGTGCCGTGACGCAGAGCCACCTTTTCTTTTTGCATATCTGCACCTCGTGAAAACCCGCCTGCTCCAGACATGCCTTTAATTCAATGTCCTTGTAGATGGTCATGCCGCCGATGATCTGCGTCCACCTCTCGTCCTTGTCCGTATCGCCATTGCTCTCGTTGCAGATAAGAATTGTCCCGCCCGGCTTCAGCACCCGCCAGACCTCACGGAAGCATCGGGGCAAATCAGGCCAAAAATAGACGGTCTCAAAGGCCGTGGCAGCATCGAAGTAGCTATCCTCAAACACCATATCCGCCACACTGCCTTGCAGAACGGCGCAACGCCCCTTCTGAATTGCAACTCGGTTGAGCTTTCTAGCCTTCTCCACGCTGACGGTCGAATAGTCGATGCCCTTGACGACGCCATGCGGGCATTTTTCCAGCAGCCGTTTTATGTTCGCCCCGCCGCCGCAGCCGCAATCCAGCACCTTGGCGTTTGGCGCAAGTCGTAGAAATCGAAGTCCCCACCGCGCCACAGGGCCGTGGCCCAGATTCATCATTGCAACCATAAGTTTTCCGCCGAGGCCCACGGGCTTGCGGGTGTTTTCAAAGAACGACATCTGGCCCCTCCGATTTTGTGCATTCCGCATAGGTCAACGGGAACGAGGCCTTCAGCACCGCGCTTTTCTGCACCGACCAGCCGTTTTGACGCAGGAAACACAGGTATTCCTCGCTTGTCCATCTGCTATGGAGGGGGAATCCCGCCATACTCATGAAAAAGGCTTTTGCCTTGCCGGGAACCGAGTTCCCCGCGTGGGTGAAGGTTGGCGCGATGAGCACGTCGTCGTCCTTCAGCACCCGCCTGATTTCTTGCAGGGCCTTTTCCGGATGCGGCACTATGTGAAGCGCGTTGGACGCGATCACCACTTCGAAGGACTTCTGTGCATAGGGCAGGCGGAACATATCTTGTACGGAAAAGTGCAGCTTTGCGGATTGATTGTCCCGTTTTGCTTCAAGGATCATCTTTGCAGAAGCGTCCGTAGCCTCGATGTGCGCCGCCACATTCACGATGCTCTTTGCGATAAGCCCCGTGCCGGTGGCGACTTCCAGCACGGTTTTTGCTTTCACCACCGGCCTGATCAGCTCATACATCTTCTCATACGCCGCCCGGTCGTTTCGCATGAAACGGTCGTACCGACCGGCATTCTTGTCCCAGAAGTCCTTGCGTTCGTGCATGGCTATCGCCCCCAAAAAGTTAGAGCCATCTAACCATAACACACGAATCATGAAGTAAGTTAAGGCTAACCTTATTGTCTTGGCAAAGACGCATCTCTCCGACCCTTTGAATCACCCCTTTTCACGCCGCCCGCTACGAACCCCGGCGGAAACCAGGGAGTGATTAAAGGAGCGACCTGCGGTTTTGCGAATCAATTGAGTCATTCCCGAAACCGCGAATCAAGGGCCTGATTCGCTCAAATTGCGCACGAATCAGCTCTCGGGCGGTACGACGCGACACGCATCGACAATACTCGGATTGGATTAGTCACTGAGCGGGAACAGTAATAGAACACTTGTTCTTGTATTTCATACGGTTTCGTACGGTCCGATGGCGACCGATGGGGGCGTTTCGCAACCGCCGCACCTGCAAGCCACATGGTTTCACAATCGGGCAAAAACTCAGAAGGCTCCTCGAGAAAAACGAGGAGCCTTCCTGTTTCCTTCGGCGCGGGCGGATCGGGACCCACCGCCGATCTAGAGGCACTCGGTCAGAATCTGGAACACCTCGCTGCGCTCCAGTTTCTTGGCGCAGCCGCCGGTGAGCACGCAGGT
The DNA here is from genome assembly GCA_018367075.1 of Collinsella sp. GTDB lineage: Bacteria > Actinomycetota > Coriobacteriia > Coriobacteriales > Coriobacteriaceae > Collinsella. Next base: position 5,806 of record JAGZGX010000034.1, on the reverse strand, counting down.
GTCCGCAACCTTGTGCAGTGTCTCGTCGGACGCGTCGGAGCCCATCTCGGCGAAGCTCGTGGGAAGCCCCATCTCGCCGATGAACGTTTGCAGGCGGTCGATGCCCTCCAGCGCCACCGTAAGGTCGTCTTTGCCCTTGGCGTCGACGCCCCACACCTCGCGCGCCCAGCGGGCGAACTGCGCGGGCGCCTCGGGGGCCAGGTGGCGGTAGAGCGCAGGGTGGATGACCGCGAGGCCCATTCCGTGGTTGGTGTGGGTGTACGCGCCGTACTGGTGCTGAATCATGTGCGCCTGGAAGTCCGTTGACTTGCCGATCTTGAGCATGCCGTTCTCGGCCATGGCGGAGTCGTATACGAGCTCGCTTCTGGCATCGAGGTTCTGGTCGTCGTCCGCGATGATCCGCATGTTGCGGATGACGTTACGCTGGATGGCGAGGTTGATGTCGTCGGTGACGTTGCGTCCGCGCGGGCTTCCGAAATAGCTCTCCATGCAGTGCGAGAGCGTGTCGAACGCGCCGCTCATGAACTGCGCGTGCGGTACGGTGAGCGTGAGCGCCGGGTCGAGCGCCGCCCACATGGGCATCGCCCCCAGATAGGCGCCCTTCACGTGTGTCTCCTCGTTGGTGATGACGGCCCCGTTGTTCTGCTCGGCGCCCGTGCCGGAGAGTGTCACGATGCAGCCCATGGGGATGAACGAGCTCGGCATCTTGCCGTCGACGTGCTCGAACGTCTCGATGTCCTCATCAAGCATCGCCTGCGCGGAGACCACCTTGCAGCAGTCGAAGACCGACCCGCCGCCGACGGCGAGAATGAAGTCGACCTGCTCCTCGCGTGCGAGCGCGGCGCCTTCCTGGCACTTCTCGTAGGTCGGGTTGGGCATGATGCCGCCGAAGTCCACCACGCGCTTGCCCGCGCTCGTGAGCTTATCGACCACGTGGCCGTAGACGCCGGTTCGCTTGACCGAACCTCCGCCGTAGGCGAGCATCACTGTCTTGCCCATGGCACCCATCTCGGCGTCGAGTGCCTGGTCCATGGCCCCCTCGCCGAAGTAGTTCCTGACCGGGTAGTCGTACGTGAATGAGTTCATGGCAATTCCTCCTAGTAAGTTATCAGTGCGGTCTGACCGCTGGTCTACACGTTGCGCACGAGGCCGGACATCCATTCGATGGTGGCGGGGTCGTGGTGGTCGAAGAACGCGCTGCGCCCGGTGTCGAGCGCGGTGATGGCGACCATCTCGTCGTCGCCCAGCGCGAAGTCGAAGACGTCGAAGTTTTGCTCCATGCGATCGCGGTGCGTGCTCTTAGGGATACAGACCACACCGCGCTGCAGCAGCCAGCGCAACACGACCTGGGCGACCGTCTTGCCGTGCGCCTCGCCGATGCGAGCGAGGACCTCGTTGCGGAAGAGGTCGTTTCTGCCCTCCGCAAAGGGCGCCCAGCCCTCCATGGCCACCTCCTTGCCGGCCATGTACTCCTGCGCCTCGCGCTGCTGGAAGAACACGTTGCACTCGACTTGGTTCACGGCGGGGGCGATGCGGTTGAACGAGATGAGGTTTGCGAGGTGATCGGGGTAGAAGTTAGCTGTGCCTATGACGCGGATAACGCCCTGCTCGTAGAGCTCCTCCATGGCGCGCCACGCGCCGAAGACGTCGCCGAACGGCTGATGGATGAGGTAGAGGTCGACGTAGTCGAGCCCCAGCCGCTTGAGCGACGCGTCGAAGCCGCGCTTGGCCCCCTCGTAGCTCACATCCGACATCCACAGCTTGGTCGTCACGAACACCTCGTCGCGCGGCAGACCGCTCGCACGAATGGCGGCCCCGACCGCCTCTTCGTTGCCGTAGCTCGCGGCCGTGTCGAGCAGCCGGTAGCCGACCGAGAGCGCGTCCTCTACGGCGCGCTGGCATTCCGTGGCGTCCGGGATCTGGTACACGCCGAAGCCGAGCTGCGGCATCCTGACGCCGTTGTTCAAGGTGATGTAGTCCATGGTACCTTCCTTCCTCGCAACTTGACGTATCCACCATACGAGGGGCGCCGTACCGGCGGAAGTTTCCGTTGGTGAGGGTTCTATAACGCTGGGGTGCGCACGGGGTTATAATCCGCGGGTTCTAGGCGTCACCTCAAAGAGATCGGCGCCGAGCTCGTCGGCGATGGCCTGAGCTACGACAGCGGTGTGGCCCTGTGCCGAGTAGCAGGCCACGAGGACGTTGCCGTCTGCAGCGGGCACTGCGGCGGGCTCGTCCTCGACAGCCGACTGGTCCTCGGCGGCGGCTTGGTTGGTCCGTTATCGTCTGAGCGCTACTCCTGCGCGTCGAAATCGGGGCGTATGGCCAGGTAGCCCTCGAGTGCTTCCTCAGTGGCGGTGTAGTAGGTCATGGTCCCGTCGAGCTTGGCAATCTCGGCCATCTCGTCTTCGGTGAGGGAGAAGTCGAAGATGTTCGCGTTGTCGGCGATGTGGGCGGGGTTCTTGGAGCCGGGGATGATGGAGGTGCCCATCTGCACGTGCCAGCGCAGGATCACCTGGGCCGGGGTCTTGCCGTACTTCTCGGCGAGAGCGACGAAGATGGGCTCCTCCAGAAGACCTTTGTCGCCGTGGCCGAGCGGGTACCACGCCTCGATCACCGTGCCGTACGGCGCGAGGTAGGCGCGCAGGTCGCGCTGGGCGTGATAGGGGTGGCACTCAACGGTCACGAGCTGCGGCATGATGTCGGCGACCTCGATGACCTCGGTGATCTTGTCTTGCGGGAAGTTGGAGAGGCCGAGGGCGCGCACCTTGCCCGCGCGGTACGCCTCCTCCATCGTGCGCCACGCGGCCAGGTAGTCGCCTACCGGCTGGTGCAGGATGAGCATGTCGACGTAGTCGAGCCCCAGGCGCTGGAGCGTGGCGTCCACCGCCGGCATGCCTGCGTCGTAGACGCTCGGCCAGAGCTTGGTGGAGACGAAGATCTTGTCGCGCGCGATGCCGCTCTTGGCGATGGCACGGCCCACGGCGCGCTCGTTCATGTAGGCGTTGGCGGTGTCGATGTGCTCGTAGCCAGCCGCGAGCGCGGCGGTTGCGGCCGCCTCGGCCTCGACCGGGGTCATGAGGAAGGTGCCCAAACCTTCGATGGGCATCTCTGCGTCGTTATTGAGCTTCAGATACTCCATGGTCTCCTCCTTAATGGTGACTTTTCGAATGCAATGCTACGGCGTTTGCTGACGTGCGAGAAGTTCACGTTGGAATGATGGATATAACCATGGGGTATATACGGCACATAATGCGTGACAGGAGGATCGATGTACAACCCACAGCTTGACACTTTCATCCGCGTGGCGGAGGCGGGCAGCTTCTCCAAGGCGGCACAAGAGTCCTTCATCACGCCCACGGCCGTCATCAAGCAGATGAACCTGCTGGAGTCGCGGCTAGGCCTTACGCTGTTCCACCGATCGCATCAGGGGCTTTCGCTTACGCGAGCAGGCAGGTCGCTGCTCGCCGACGCCCGCCATATCGTGCAGTACTCTCAAGAATCAATCGCACGCGCCCGCGTCGCCGAGCGTGGAGAGAAGCGCATCATCCGCGTGGGAGTGTCGCTCATGACGCCCAGCACGCCGCTCACGAAGCTGTGGCCGAAGGTGAAGGAACGTTGCCCTGGCATGAGCCTTCAGGTGGTAACGTTTGAAAACACACCCTCGGCGGCACGCGGTTTGGCGAACCTCGGGCAAGACATGGATATCGTGGCGGGGATTTTCGACGATGCCTTTCTTAAAGAGCGCGGGTGCCTGGGCCTCGAGCTTTCGCGCGAGCCGCTCTGGTGCGCCGTTCCCGTCGACAGCGAACTCGCCAAACGCGACATCGTCACATTCGACGACCTCCACAATCACAGTCTTATGCTTATACGCCGGGGCTGGAACGCCGAAATCGACCGCGTGCGCGACGAGATACTCTTGCATCATCCTCAAATCGCGCTCGTAGACTTCCCGCAATATCGGGCGGAGGTGTTCAATCGCGGCGCGAACGAGGACCTCGCGCTTGCGACGCTGCCGTTGTGGGCCAACGTCCACCCCATGCTCAAAACCGTCCCTACCGATTGGGACTGTCTCGTGTCTTACGGGCTGCTTCATTCGTCGCACCCCGCAGACCATGTGCGGGAGTTCCTCGATGCGGTGTCTGCCGCGCTCGAGGCAGAGCATCGATAGGCAATCGCGAACAGATGCGCTTATGCCTATGGGAATAACGGGAATAACAGCCTCCGGACCCTCTGGTTCGGAGGCTTTCTTTTTGCATGTCTGCCTAAAACAATTCCTTGCCAAAGCCCCTTGAGCATCGGGCGGCATTATTGAGTGTGGGCGTTTTCGTAGGTACTTTTGATTTCTTCCGGCAAATTGTCGGGAATCAGCGCCTTCAGTCTATCCTCGTTGCCATCCTGAATCGCCTGCTCGTAGTACCAGCATTTGAACTTCAACATGTCCAGCGCGCGGTTCATCTTCGCGATCTCCGACTCCATGTGGGTCTTCCGCTCCTCGAACATGGCCTTGCGCTTGGGATATGTCGATGGGCCCTCCGCACACCATTCCATGAACAGCCGGATGTCCTTGATCTCCATTCCGGCCTTCTTCAGGCATTCGATGACCCGAAGCGCCTCGAGTTCCGTATCGCCGAATCGGCGAATGCCGGACGTCCGCTCCAATTCCGGGAACAATCCCTGCTTGTCGTAATAACGCAGCGTGGAAACGGGCAGATCGAACATCTCCGCCACCTGTCCGATTGTGTACATGGTCCCTCCGGACAAATCTCGAATTTACTCCTTGACCTAAAGTTAGGTTTAGGTATTACCTTCATTCTCGTCAATATAAATTGGGAGCGCAAGGGATTTTCGCCAAAGGCGCACGCTTGCCGGAACGGTTTTCGCCGGCGGCGTGAACGACGTGGGTAATATCGCCGGGCATCCTGCTCTGGAGCAGGCGCGACGAATAGGCATGGGAATCTAGGCGGGCAACTTGGCTGCGCGGAAAGAGATTTGTGTCCAGAACCATCGACAAGAGGAAATCGATCATGGCAATTAAACAAACGGCAGGCAGAGATGCCCTGGGGGACTTTGCCCCCAAATTTGCACAGCTCAATGACGATGTGCTGTTCGGCGAGGTGTGGAGCCGAGAAGACGGGCTTTCCCTTCGAGACCGCAGCGTGGTGACGGTGGTTGCCTTGATGGCACAGGGGCTGACGGACTCTTCGTTCCAATACCATCTGATGTCCGCAAAGAACAATGGCGTGACCAGGACGGAGATAGCGGAAATCCTTACGCACGCGGCATTTTACGCGGGATGGCCCAAGGCATGGGCGGCCTTCCGCATGGCGAAGGAGGTCTGGGCGGACGAAGACGCTGCCGACGCAAAGGCGCAGCATCAAAACGAGATGGCCTTTCCCATCGGTGCCCCCAACGACGCATTTGCGAAGTACTTTATCGGGCAAAGCTATCTCGCGCCCCTTTCCACCGAACAGGTCGGCATTTACAACGTTACGTTCGAGCCCGGCTGCCGCAACAACTGGCACACACATCACGCCAAAAGCGGTGGGGGACAGATCCTCGTCTGCGTGGCTGGTCGAGGGCTTTACCAGGAATGGGGCAAACCGGCACAAGAGCTGTGCCCTGGCGATGTAGTAAATATTCCCGCGGATGTAAAGCACTGGCACGGTGCGGTGCCTGACAGCTGGTTCTCCCATCTCGCGGTGGAGGTTCCGGGCGAGGAGGCCTCCAACGAGTGGTTGGAGGCCGTGGACGACGAGCAATACCTTAAAGCGGCTGACAAGGAGGCTTAGGCATGGAGCAGTTG